>JAEZKB010000340.1 GCA_023415605.1 Pseudomonadota bacterium | reverse complement strand
GGTCGCCGCGCAGCGGCGGGTGAGGGGGCCTTATTGCGTCTGCGCCGATGACCGCGATGTCACCAGCCAGATCCCCCAGCAGACCAGCACGAGGGCGACGAGGTTTTTCCACTCGAAGATGGTCTCGCCGAGGATCAGCGCCGAGAGGATGACGCCGAAGACTGGGATCTCGAAGTTGAAGACCGCGACCTTGCTGACGGGGTTGTGCTTGAGCAGCAGGCTCCAGAGCGAGAAGGCGGCGGCCGAGACGGTGGCGAGATAAAGCATCAGCGCGCCGGCTTCGATACCGAAGCGGTCGATATGACCGCCACCGGCGATGCCCATGCCGGTCAGGACCAGGCCGCCGATGAGCAGTTGCCAGCCGGTCATCACGGTCGCATCCATCGACTGGCTGATGTGGCGGCCATAAATGGCGGCCAATGAGCCGGCAAAGGTGGAAAGCAGCAGCAAGCCTTCGCCCATCAGGGTGACGTTGAGATCGAAGCCGCTGCCCGACATGTTCACGGCGACCACGCCTGCAAAGCCGATCAAGCAGCCGAGCGCGCGTCGGACGGTGAGTTTGTCGTCGGCATAGATGACGTGCGCCAGCAGCACGGAGAAGAAGACCAGTGTCGAGGAGATGATCGAGGTCTTGGTGGCGGTGGTGTGCGCCAGGCCCACATAATAGCAGACATACTGAATAGTGGTCTGACCCAGCCCAAGCACCGTCACCGCACCGAGGTGTCGGCGCGTCAGGGCAATGCCGGGTCCACTGACGAGACCGTAGGCAAGGAGCAGCAGGCCGGCGATGGCAAAGCGGATGCCGGCAAAGAGCAGCAGTGATGCAGTGTCGCCCGGCGCGATGCCGATGAGACCATAGCCGAACTTTACCGCCGGAACGGCGCTGCCCCAGAGCAGGCAGCAGAGCGTCGCAATAACGATCAGTCCGCGTTTGTCGGCAAAGATCGAGGTGACGGCCAACTCAGCCGAAAACCACGGTCTTGCGGCCGTTGAGCATGACGCGGCTTTCGAGATGGAGTTTTACCGCCCGCGCCAGCACGCGACTTTCGGTATCCCGGCCCACGGCGATCAGGTCGTCCGGCGTCATGGCGTGGGTGACGCGTGCCGTCTCCTGCTCGATGATCGGGCCTTCGTCGAGGTCGGGCGTCACATAGTGGGCAGTGGCACCGATGATCTTGACGCCGCGCTCATGCGCCTGGTGATAGGGCTTGGCGCCCTTGAACGAGGGCAGGAACGAGTGGTGGATGTTGATGATTTGCCCATAGAGCCGGGTGGCGAACTTGTCTCCCAGGATCTGCATGTAGCGGGCCAGGACGATGAGGTCGGCGCCGGTATCGTTGAAGAGCTTGATGACCTGCTCTTCCTGCGCGGCCTTGTTCGACTTGTCCTTGTCGACCGGGAGCAGGTGGAATGGAATGCCCTCGAACTCGGCGGTGCGGCGGGAATCCTCGTGGTTGGAGACGATGGCGACGACTTCGGCGTCGAGCCAGCCGACCTTGATCTGGTAGAGCAGGTGCAGGAGCGTGTGGTCGAACTTCGAAACCATCACGAGGATCTTCTTCTTTTTCGCCTGATCGATCAGCGCGGTGCGCATCCCGAAGCGCTCGATCGCGGGTTTCAGGGCGCGCTCGATGCGGTCCCGATCGACCCCATCGGGAGCGGTGAAAGCCAGTCGCATGAAGAAGGTACCGGTCTCCTTGTCCCAGAACTGGTTCGACTCGGCGATATTGGCGTCGAGCGCCGCCAGCTCTGTCGTCACCGCCGCCACGATACCCGGCCGGTCGGCACAGGAGAGGGTCAGGATGAAGGATTTCGTCGACATATGCGGCTCCGGCTCAACGGTGCCGGAGGTATCGTCGCCTGCGTCCCCGGGGTCAAGTGGTTGGGAGCGAAAGGGTTACGACCTTGCGGGAACGGGCAGTCGGACGACCTCCCTTCACCCGCCGCCTGTCATCCCGGGCTCCCGACCCGGGATCCATCTCGCTTCCACTCGGACAGATGAGTGTGTCCCTGCGTCCGCAGGGACGACAGTCGTGTGTGCTGGCTACTCAGTGCCAAAACCACCGGCCAAAGTGTCTCCTCCCCCTTTGCGGGGGGGCCAGGGTGGAGGGTACGGGAGCCCGGAATGTGCGCTCGGCCAAAAGCCCATCCCAAACGTCACTGTCCATCCACCCCCACCCCTATCCCCTCCCCACGGGGGAGGGAGACCTGACTGCAAGCCTTTGCAAGCTTTGCAGAAAACAGTGCTTGTCCCCGCGCTTTCCATCGCCAGTAGAATGATCCCCATCAACCCCACGCGACGGGAAGCGCGACGAACGTTTGTGGGGAGACTGCCGGGAGGCGGAGGGGAGTCGTCCCGAACCGCTGGGCCAAGCGCACGGAGGCTAACCTCGGGGAGACAGGATCAACCCCCTCCCGACGCGCGGGACAATGCCAGAAGACCCGGTACCCCGGGACGCCCTGCGTCTCGTTACTTATTGCTCAGAGACGTCGGACGTCCCGGGGCCCGTTCTTTGACATCCCCGGAGGGTCACGCCCGGCCGGTGTATCAGTGCGGGCTAAACGTGCTCGCGAATGACCTTAAGGACGATCGCGCCGTAGCGCTCGAGCTTGGCCTGCCCGACGCCCGGCATGCCGATGAGGTGGTCGAGCGTCTGGGGGCGTTCCATTGCCATGGCGCGCAGCGAGACGTCCTGGAACACCACATAGGGCGGCACGCCCTGGTCCTTGGCGAGGCGGGCGCGTTCGACGCGGAGGGCTTCGAAGAGGCCCCTCGCCTCCTCCGGCAATTCCACGGCGCGCGCCAGCGAGCGGCGGACTTCGGCGGCGCGGCGCGGGCGGTCGCGGCGGAGGGTGATCTTGCGTTCGCCCTTGAACACCGGGCGCGCGTCCTCCGACAGTTTGAGCGCGCCGTGGGCCTCGTGGTCGACGAACAGATAGCCGGCCGCCGTCAATTGCCGAATCACCGATTGCCAGACGCGCGGCTCGAGCTCCTTGCCGGCGCCGAACACCGGCTGATTGTCGTGGCCGAAGCGCTGCGTGCGCTCGGTCGAGTGCCCCATCAGCACGTCGATGACGTGCTGGGCGCCAAAGCGCTGGCCGGTGCGGTAGACGGCGGCAAGCGCCTTGACCGCCGCCTCGGTGCCGTCCCAGGTGGCGACCGGCGAGACGCAGGTGTCGCAATTGCCGCAATTGCCGTCGTGACTCTCGCCGAAATGCGCGAGGATGGCCCGGCGGCGGCATTCGGCGGTCTCGCAGATGCCGAGCAGCGCCGAGAGCTTGGCGTGTTCGACGCGCTTGATCTCGTCGGGGGCGTTGCCCTCGTCGATCATGCGGCGGCGCTGCACCACGTCGGACATGCCATAGCACATCCAGGCCTCGGCGGGCTGGCCGTCGCGCCCGGCGCGGCCGGTCTCCTGGTAATAGGCCTCCACCGAAGCCGGCATATCGAGGTGTGCGACGTAGCGGACATCAGGCTTGTCGATACCCATGCCGAAGGCGACGGTGGCGACGAGGCAAAGGCTCTCTTCGGTGAGAAACGCGTCCTGATTGGCAGATCGCTCGGCAGCACTCATGCCGGCATGATAGGGCAACGCACGGATACCCTTGCCGTCGAGCCAATCGGCGATCTCCTCGACCTTCTTGCGGCTGAGGCAATAGACGATGCCGCTCTCGCCCTTGTGCTTTTTCAGGAACTCCAGCAGCTGGTCGCGCGGCTTGTCGCGCTCGACGATAGCGTAGGAAATGTTCGGCCGGTCGAAGCTGGTTTCGAAGATCGCCGCTTCCTTGAGCGCCAGGCGTTCGATGATGGCGGCGCGCGTGGTGGGGGCGGCCGTGGCGGTCAGCGCGATGCGCGGCACGCCGGGGAAATTGGCCGCGATCGAAGAGAGTTCGCGATATTCGGGTCGGAAATCGTGGCCCCACTGGCTGACGCAATGGGCCTCGTCGATGGCAAAGAGGCTAATCGGGACGCCGTCGAGCATGTGCTGGAAACCGGCCGTGGTCAGCCGCTCCGGCGCCACATAAAGCAGCTTCAGCACGCCGGCGCGCAACTGGTCCCGCACTTTGCGCGCTTCCTCTGGCGATAGCGAAGAGTTGAGGGCGGCGGCCTCGACGCCGGCCTGGCGCAAGGCTTCGACCTGGTCACGCATTAGCGCAATCAGCGGCGAGACCACCACGGCGACCCCTGTGCGGCAGAGTGCCGGCACCTGGTAGCATATGGATTTGCCCGCGCCGGTTGGGAACAACACCACCGCATCGCCACCCGCGGTGACATGTCGCACCACCGCTTCCTGCTGGCCGCGGAAACCGGCATGGCCAAAGACATCGTGCAGCACTTCGAGCGGCTCGCGCGGCTGCGCCAGCAGATCCATCTGCACCGAATCCATTGCGATCATGACCCCTTGGACCATAGTCGCCACGCTCCGGGCAAGGTCGCTTATCAAATGCACTGGACGCAAGAACGAGCAGGCGGTAGCGATTCGCCTGCGGCAGGGCCGCGACAGGGGCGAATACGATAATGACACCGACGCTATCGCCAGGCCTGGAACCGCTGTTCCGGCGACTGGCCTTGCGGGATACCGTAAGCGACGAAGAACGTGCTGCACTCACCGAGGTTATGACAGAGGTGCGGTCGCTGCCGGCCGGTGCTGATATCGTGAGCGAGGGCGAACGGCCCGGCCGTAGCACACTGGTGCTATCGGGGCTCACCTGTCGCTACCGCAACCTCGAGAACGGCAAACGGCAGATCACCGCCATCCACGTGCCGGGTGATTTCGTCGATCTGCACAGTTTCCTGATCAAGAAGATGGATCACTCGGTGGGCGCGCTTTCGCCGATCATCGTCGCCTATGCGCCGCATGAAGGGCTGGAGCGGATCACCGAGCGGCTGCCGCACCTGGGACGCCTGCTGTGGCTGCTGACGCTGATCGATGCCTCCATCCACCGGCAGTGGCTGGTCACCATGGGCGCCTATCCGGCCCTCAACCGCACCGCGCATCTGCTCTGCGAGCTTTTCACCCGTCTCACCTTCGACAGCGGCCAGGCCGGCACCAGCCTGACGCTGCCGATCACGCAGCAGGACCTCGGCGATACGCTGGGGCTCTCGACCGTGCATACCAACCGCGTCGTACAGGAATTGCGGGCGCGCGGGCTCATCCAGTGGCAAGCGCAGGAAATCCGGATGCTCAACTGGGCTGGATTGGCCGAACTGGCGCAGTTCGATCCGCTTTACCTGCACCTGGGCAAGGAACCCCGCTAGCGGCCGATTGCGCCTTTCAATAAGGCGAGGAGCTGATCGCTGGAAAAGGGCTTGGCAAGCACCAGCGCAGAGGGAAACAAGGCGTGGACCTCGGTGGGCGAGGAGCCGGTACAAAAGAGCGTCGGCACGCCGCGGGTTTGCAATGCCTGGGCAAACTCGATGGCACCCGCGCCCATGCGAAAATTGAGCACGGCCACATCGATTGACCGAAGATCGGCGAGATTGCGGGCTTCGGGCACATTGGCGGCGGTCAGCACATGATAGCCACCGGCGGTCAGAATGGCTTCGAGCTCCACGGCGATGAGAAATTCGTCATCAACGACCAGAGCCACCAATGGCGAACCCGAACTCTCCACCGTGCCCCCAATCGAGGCAGCCGACACTCCTGCCACCAAACACCGCGATTAGCTCACGGATGACCGGAGATCGTGCATAACAATTGTTGAGCCGCTACTCTTCCGGCTCTGTGGTAAAAAGTAGCGGATAGCCTTCGTTGCGCGCCATTTCGGTCGCCCGGGTCGCCTTGGATTCGGCGATCTCGCGGGTGAAAACAGCGACCACACATGACCCCTTCATGTGAGCGGTCAGCATGACGCGATCCGCTTCGCCTTCTCCCATGCGGAATTCGGCCTTGAGGACCCGGACCACGAACTGGCGGGGCGTGAAGTCGTCGTTGAGCAGGATGACTTTGAACAGCGGCGGCCGGGCCACTTTCTTGCGCGTCCGGGTTCGCGGCGCGGTGACAGTATCGGACAATTGACGGTCCTCCGACTGGTTCTCCCGGATTTTAGCACATTTCAGGCGGTGAGAGCCGTTTCCGTTGGGCAAGGGCATTTTCTTCATTTTCAGCCCTGCCCGCAACCGGTAGGGTCTCCTTCGGGGCGTGGGCACTGCCGCAGACCGGCGGTTCTGAGGACAAGGGTTGTATCGATGGCGCTGCGGGATACGCTCGCTGAGAGCCTGCGCAGAGCCTTCAGCGAGCGCGGCTACGAGAACCTGACCATGGGCGAGATCGCAGAATATTGCGGCTTCACCCGGCGGGCGCTTTACCACCACTTCTCGAACAAGGAAGAAGCCTTCCGCTTCTCCATGCGCTATGACAACGAGCGGCTCATCGACAAAGGCATGGCAGCGGCGCGTGAGATGATGTGGACCGGTGCCGACGCGGTCGATGTCCTCACCGAGATGCTCGACGTCCGCTACGGCGAGACGCGCCGGCTGGTGGCGTCGTCGCCGTTCACGGTGGAACTCAACGATCACGCCTATCGCCGCGGTCGCGATGTGATGATCTGGGCGGCAACCGAATTCCAGAAGCAGGTCGCCGACCTGCTGCGCCAGATGGTGGAAGAGCGCGAGCTTTTCACCCTCAAGCCAGGCATGACCTTCGAGGAACTGGCACAGATCATCTGCGACGGTGCCCGTGCCAACGACCAGGCACTACCGCCAATCCCGATCGAGCAACTGCCGGCGCGCTATCGAGCAATGACGCGGGCACTGCTCTATGGCACGGTCGAAAACGCCGAAGAGGGAGCGCGGAAGAGACCAAGGTGAGCACAACGCCGTCGATTGCTGAGCGGCTGGACCGTCTACCGGTCACTCCCTTGCACCTGATGGCGGTGGCCCTCTGCGCTATCGGGCTCTTGCTCGATGTGGCTGAACTCAGCGTCAACGCAGCGCTGTCCGCGGTGAAGGCCGGCCAAGGCGAGCTCGCCTGGCTGCTCGCTTCCGTGTTTATCGGCGGCGCCATTGGGGCTCCGCTTCTGGGTTGGCTAGCGGACCGCTTCGGCAGGCGCACAGCACTCCAGTTCTCGCTGTTCGTCCTCGCTTTGCCCTCACTCGGCGCGGCGCTGGCGTCCGACACGGGCTGGATCATCTTTTTCCGCATGCTCTCGGGCATGGCACTGGGCGCCTATCCGCCACTGATGACCGCCTATCTGGCTGACGTGCTGCCGCCCAAACGCCGAGCCATGCTGATCCTCTTCGGTGACGGCTTTGGGTTGTTGGGGGCGCCGGCGGTGATCTTCCTCATCTGGTGGCTGACCCCGCTCGTGCCGCTCGGCATCGAGGGTTGGCGCTGGGCGCTGATCCTCGGCGGCGTCTTATCCTGCTTCATTTCGCTGAGCTTCTACCTCGTGCCGGAATCGCCGCGGTGGCTGGCCGCGCGCGGACGTATCAACGAGGCGAACGCCGCCTGCCGCAAGTTCGAGGCATCGGCCGGTATGGTGACGGACGGCCAGTCGGCGGCAGTGCCGGCCACCGCCAACTCCGAACTGCTTGACCGCATGGGCCGCTACTGGTCCAACCTGATCCTTGTCACCGCCATCTACCTCATGCGGCCCTGGCCCACGGTGGCGTTTCCGAGCCTGCTCGGTGCTATGTTGGTGGCGAGGGGCTGGAACATTTCCTCATCGTTGATCGCCGTCGGCATTGCCGGATTCGGTGCAGCTGCCGGGGCGATGCTGGGTTCATTTGTGATCGACAAGGTCGAGCGACGCACAGCGCTGACCGTAGTCACCGTGCTGATGCTGATCGCCGGGGCGGTGTTCGGCGCTACAGAGGACACGCTGGTGATCTATGTGAGCGGCACCATTTTCAACCTGCTCGGTGCCAGCTATGGGCCGATGCTCAGCATCTATGCCAGCGAGCTGTTCCCCACGGCTTTGCGGGCCCGTTCGACCGCGACCGCCTGGGCCGCCAACCGGCTGGGCTCGGCGATCGCGCCGCTGGTGCTGTTGCCGTTACTGGGACAATACGGCTTGATGATCGTCCTGATCTCCATCGGCGCGACATTGGCTGTAAACCTGGCCTTGGTGCTCATCTTCGGTCCGCGCGGCCTCGCCGGCCGACCTCTCGCCGCCTAAACCAGCTTCGCCCGCAGCAGCGCATGGGCGCGTTCGGCGCCTATCCGGAGATAACGCAGCTCGGTGGCAGCCAGCCGTACACCGATGCCGATACCCGAGGGCAGCAGGCTCGCGGCAGCGTAGAGGCCCTCGTGCGCGGCGAGATCGGCGGATAGCGCCAGTGCCGAAGCTTCGAGGACTTCCGCTGGCCGTGGCGCCAGCATCAGTAGCATGCCGAAAGCTGCGTGGCGCCGGAAATGGCGGGCATCACCGGCGATGTCGGCGCGATCGATCAGCAGCGGTTCACCGCCGCGCCGGACAGTGACCGTGGCGACCATGCGGCGGAATAACCCTCCACGTTGCTCGGGATCGTGGAGGGTGAAGGCGTCGGCGACAAAGGCGGTCGCGTCGGGCGCCATGTCGAGATCGATCGTGCTGCGCATTGCCGCATCCGGGAACAGGATGCGCGGCTGTGGCAGATATTCGAGCCAGGCACCGGGTGCGGCACTGAGCTCGATAGTCTCACTGGTGGTGCAGCCGGGACCGGCTCGGTGCACCGCCGTGGCGCCCTGGGTGGTGAGGTGTACCGCCGCGCCGGCGCCGACATGGACCCGCTGCACCAGCCTGTCGCTGCCGTGGATCGGTCCCCCGGACGATTGCACGATGACCGACTGCAGGTGCGGCATCCGCGCGTCGTGGGCGAAAGTGCGCGCCAGCACGAAGGGCCAGGAGAAGAGGCGGCGGTCGAATATAGTCCGGCCGCCGCGTAGGGCGAAGCTCAGGTCCAGTTGCCGCGTCGCGGCGAGCGGCAGCTGAGCGTTCACGCGCGGAACAGCACTTCGCGTTCGATGAGATCGACGACAGCCTCGATTCCCTCACCTTTGCGGCAATTGGTGAGCAGCACCGGCCGGTCTTGGCGAACCGCGAGCGCCTCCTGGTGCATGCGGTCGAGATTGACACCGACATGTAGCGCAAGGTCAGTCTTGTTGATGACTAGTAGGTCTGAGCGGATGACGCCGGGGCCGCGCTTGCGCGGAATGTCGTCGCCGCCCGCGACGTCGATGACGAACATCCAGAAGTCGGTGAGATCGCGCGAGAAGGTTGAGGCGAGGTTGTCGCCGCCGGATTCGAGAAGGATCAGCTCAACGCCGGGGAACCGCCGCTCCAGTTCGTCCGCCGCTTCGATGTTGAGCGTCGGATCCTCGCGGATCACCGTGTGCGGACAGGCGCCCGCCTCCACCGCCGAGACACGGGCCGGATCGATGAGGCCGGAGCGGCGGACGCGCTCGGCGTCCTCGGCGGTGACGAGATCGTTGGTGATGACCGCGATATCGATACCCCGCGCCATCAATGCCGGGATCAGGCGCTCGACCATGGCGGTCTTGCCGGACCCGACCGGACCGCCGATGCCGACACGGGCGGCCGCCACCGGCTTGGTCCCACTGGTCTTGGTGGGCGAGAGGTGGTTCATCTGAGCATATACCTCCGCATCAGTGGGACTCTCTTCACCGGCTCGCACAGGAGAAGCTTGCCATCGGCGCGGACCTCGAAGGTCTGCGGATCGACCTCGATCCAGGGCAGCGCATCATTGCGGATCATGTGCTTCTTACGCAGATGGCGCACCGATTTGATGGGCAGCGTCTTCTTGCCGAGCTTCAGCCGCTCGGCGACACCGGCTTCGATGGCCAGCTTGCTCATGAAGTTGAAACTGACCTGATGCTTGGCGGTGCCCAGACCGCCCCACATCGTCTTTTGCACTTGCGGCTCCGCCAGCCCGAGCGAGCCGTTCCCGTCACCCATGGCCTGCCAGGTGATGGTGCCGTTCTTCATCACGATCCATGGCTTCACACCGAACGAAGCCCGCGGCCACAAGACGAGATCGGCGATCTTGCCGACTTCGATCGAGCCGACATGGTCGTCGATGCCGACAGCAATAGCCGGGTTGATGGTGAGCTTGGCAATGTAGCGCTTCACCCGTTCGTTGTCGGCGCGCTCGGTCGTCTCCTCCGGTAGGCGGCCGATGCGGTCCTTCATCACGGAAGCCAACTGCCAGCACTTAGCGACGTTCTCGGCGAGGCGCCCCATGCCCTGGGTGTCGGTGCCGAAAATCGAGATGGCGCCCATGTCGTGGAGGAAGTCCTCCGCTGCCACCGTGCCGGCGCGGACGCGCGCTTCGCCAAACAGCAAGTCCTCTGGCGTGTTGTAGTTGAGGTTGTGCGCGATCATCGCCATGGGCAACCCTTCCTCCATTGCGTACTGCGTGTACGGGTTGGTGGGATTAGTGGAAGACGGGATGACGTTTTCGTAGGAGCAGACCTTGAGGAGATCCGGCGCGTGACCGCCACCCGCCCCTTCCACGTGATACATGTGGATGGTGCGATCGGCGCAGGCCGCCATGGTGTCCTCGGCAAAGAGGAACTCGTTGATGGTGTCGGTGTGAAGATGCACGGCGAAATCGTTGCGGTCGGCGGCAATCAGCGAACCATCGATGACGGCGGGCGCCGCGCCCCAATCTTCGTGAATCTTGATGGCGGCGGCGCCACCGGCGACCGACTCTTCGACAGCCTCCGGATTTGTGCTGCCGCGGCCGAACAAGGCATAGTTGACGGGCGACTCCTCCATGCCCTGCAAGAGCAGACCGAAGCTTCTCGTCGTGCCGCTGCCAACGTCGAGGGGCCCCGAACCGATGAGCGTCGTGGTACCGCCGGCCAGTGCGTGCTCTGACTGTTCGGGCGAACCGATATGGGCGTGGCTTTCGATGGCCCCTGCGGTGACGATATAGTTGATCCCGGGGATTTGCTGCGTGGTCGATCCCACCAGCATGTCTGGAGTGATGCCCGGCATGGTGTCGGGGTTACCCGCCTTGCCGATGCCGACGATGCGGCCATCGCGGATGCCGATATCCGCCTTAATGATGCCGGTTACGGCGTCGACGATGGTGGCGCCGTAAATGACGATGTCGAGTATGCCGTCGCTCGGCTTGAGGTAGGCGGCAATTCCCTCGCCATCGCGCAGGTTCTTGCCTGCACCAAGTACGAGCTCGTGGCCGTAAATGGCGAAGTCGCGCTCGATCTCGATGAGCAGCGACGTGTCGGCGAGGCGGATGAGATCGCCCTTGGTCGGGCCATAGAGCCGGGCATAGGCTTCGCGGGTCAGCGTCGACATGGTCAGGCTCCCTTGTAGCCACGCGCGCGGGCCTCTTTCAGACCACGCTCAGAAGCGCCCTCGGCCTCCAGCGAACCATTGACCAGTCCGGCTTCTCCGATCACCACGCGCTTGCCGGCGATAGGAACCAGCCGGACGGATTTGACTACACCCGGCTCGAAGCGGACGCCCATGCCGGCGGGCCGGTCGAGCTTCATCCCCCACGACTGGGCGCGGTCGAATTCCAGCGAACGGTTGGTTTCGAAGAAATGCGTGTGGCTGCGGACCTGGATATCGCGGTCGCCGGTGTTGAGCACGTCTATGGTCACCGAGGGATCGGTTTCGAAGAACTCGATCTCGCCATCTGGGGTGAACACCTGGCCGGGATAGGTCGGTTCAAGCAGCGCCTTGTCGCCCTGGCTGATCGGCTCGAACAGCACGAGCAGCTTGGTGCCCTCGGCGAAGGCGCACTCGATGTAGATCATCGGCGTCATCTCGGCGACGCCGGGCTCGACATCGTCGGTGGTCAGCAGCCGGCTCGCCATGTCGCGGATCTCGGCGTAGGGCATGTCGCGGCGGGCAGCCAGCATCACCTCGTCGGTGATTAGTGCCACGGCCTCCGGATGGCTGAGGCGTATGCCGAGCGACCGATTGCGCCGGGCCATCTCGGCAGCAGTAAAGATGGTCAAGCGATCCATCTCGGTGGGCGTGAGATTCATCGCGAGACCTCCGGTCAAGTGGCAAACATTCGGACGTGGCGCGAGGGGCCACGGGTGACGGCAATGTCGATCAGTGGAGTGAAGCTCGATGGCTCGTCCGGTTCGTCTTGCAGCAGGGTTTCGAGCACCGTACGGGCAGCAGCCAGAGACCCTTGTGCCTCGACATGGCCGATGGTGCCGAGACGGACGGCGGCACTGACGAGGCCGGTGACTAGGGTCCACCCCGAAAGCAGCTGCGCGGCCTCGAGATTGAGTCCGACGTCGCGATAGACCAGGGCCTGGACGATAGGCAGGTGACCCAGCCGAGCCTCGGAGGAGACCATTGCGCGGTAGGCGGTGGACAGCGGGTTGCCGAGGCGGACAGCGATCCCGAGCAGGGCCTTGCCGGCGCGGTGCGACCCCTCGCGCATCTGGGCCGAAAAGGTGGCGGCCTCGCAGTGGCGGTCCACGTCAGCAACGGCTGCAAGATCTTCGGCGCAGTAGGCCCGCAGAAGCAAAGGGCGGTCCATCGTGGCCCAACGGAAGCAGAGGTGATCGGCGACGACGGCATCGAGGCCCTCACGACCGTCGAGAAAGCCATCAGCCGCAAGTCCTTCGACGCCCCAGGAGAAGGCGAAGCCGCCGGCCGGATAGGCGCTGTCGCCATATTGCAGCAGGGCCAGCGCGGCGGCGGCGTCAAACATCCACGACCTCCGACACTTCGCCGCTGTCGAGCAGCGGCAGGATGCGGGCGCGATAGGTGTGGAGAGGGCCGTCGAGCAACACCACAAGGCAGTCGTCCTCGAAGCGCACACGCCAGTGGAGATTGCCTGCATTCCAACCGAGCTTGAGTGCGGCGGCTTCGTCTGCCGGATGGAGCCGCCATAGTTCCTGCTCGCCGAAGCGAGCGATGATGGCGCGCTCCGGACCGATGTAGAGCAGCGCACCATCGATCAATTCCTCGTCGCGATCGAGGCTCACGGCGCAGTCGGTGCCGCGGTCGGTGGAGAGACGAAAGCGCTTTCGTCCGGCGTCGGTGGGCGGGACGTAGAGCAACTCGATGCCGTCGACATGTTCGAGCTCATGCAGCAGCCCGCTGAAGGCGGGGTCATCTGTCTTGCCGACAATGCCGTGCAGCCGGAGCATTCGTGTGCCTCAGTGGGTGTTGAAAACCTGCTGGTACTTGGCCAGGGCCGCCTTCGTGGCTGCGACCTCCTCGGCTGTCGGCTTCTTAGGGTCAGCCGCCACAGGCAGGGCACCGAACTTCATCAGGCACGCCATCAGCAGCAGGCGGGCCTTGGTCGACGTGAGGTTCAGTCCGGCAATGCTGTAGGGTTCGGGATCCGCGAAGCCTTCGGGGTAGCCGCGGCCGGTGCGGGCGACGGGCAGGCCCATGAACGTCGCCTCCCGCAGCATGGTGGCGCGCAGTTCCGAGGTGATGTTGCCATAGGGCACCAGGCCTTCGATGACGAAGCCGCCCAGGCGGTTGTTCGAGAGCTTGTGCTTGATCAGAAAGTCCAGATCGCCCTCAGGCGCCGGATCGTCACCGAACGTATCGGCGTTGTAACCCCCTTCCTTGAGGATCGATACGGACGGAATGGCGTCAGCAAGCAGCTTGCCCGCGGCGTCCTTGATCTTGACCTCCCAGGTCTCGACGCCGGCACGGCCGAGCCGGGTCGCGGTGACCGACGCCGGCAGCTTGGTGATGTTCACGTCCGAGCTTGCGGTGTGCTTATAGGCCGGGACATACATCATGTAGGGTGCGCCCATGTGCGTCACCTGCCCCAGTATGCCACCATGGCCGCCGGTGGCGACGTAGCCGCCGGGGCGGGCGTCCACCTTGGCCACCTCGCGTGCGGCGAAAAACTGCTGCTCCTGGATAACAACGGTGCCGGCGCGGTTACCGCCCTTGCCGTCTTTCCAGATGCCGCTTTCGATATAGGTCACGCTGTCGACGATATTGGCCGGCCCGTCATTGCTGATTTGCCCTTGCGGGCGCTGTGCGGCATTACAGGCAATGGGCAGGTTGGTGTCGATCAGCAGGTTGAACCAGTAGGCCGTCTCCTCGACCTGCGGAGATCCCTGCGTCCAGATGGCGCCGTCATAGTTGCCCGACGACATGATGGCCTGCACGTCGTTGGTGATCTTGGCGAGCACCGGACGGGGTGGCGACTTGGCCATGTGGAAGGGCTTATAGGCGAAAAAGTCGTAGCCCAGGCGTTCGGCCGGTGTGTCGCCGTCGCCGGTGTCGGCGCGCTTCGCCTTGGCCAGGCCTTTGGTGAATCCGCCTGGCGGCGAGACGCGATAGAAGTCGACCTCGGCACGACCGCCGATCAGGTTGACCTTGCCGTTGGCGTCGATGGAAAAGCGGTCGATGTCCTCGAAGCTGCGCGAGCCATCGGGGAAAAATCCCTGGCGGGTGATGGTGCCGAAGGGCTTGGTTGTCTCTTCTTCCCACGGCGTGCCGTCGGCCTGCATGGCCATGTAGGGAAGCGGGTAGAGCCCATCTTCGGGTTTGAGCTCGATCTCATAAACAGGCTTGTCGCTCTCCGATTTCTTCTCGGTCGAGAAGCTGCCGTCGGCGCCGATATAGCCATCGGGCTGATCGTAGAGCTCGGCCGTATCGGCCTCGAGCGGATGGGCGGAGAACTGCTCGACATAGACCTTGACCGGTGCAGCCAGACGCTGCGCCCGTAACGGGTCGAACCTCGCCTCGTTGCCATTTCCCGCCGTGATCGGCGGCAGGCCCCTTTTGGCACGCGCTTTGTTGGAGGTGACCAGCGGTGGCGTGTTCTGGATGGTGGCCGTGGGGCCGGCCATGTGGGCGATACGGATCTTGGTCATCTGGCGAAGTTTCTCTTGTCCATCATCATGTGCACGCCCTTGTTGCCGTTGACGGTCTGGGTGACGTGCAGGTCGCCGGCGAGGCTGCAGAGCATGTAGGCGTCGGCATGAGAGAGCCCGGCCTTCTCGCCGAGGAGCGCGATCATCTCGCGCAGCGCCTTGACGGCGCACTGGTCGAGGTCGGGGTCCATTCCCATGGTGATATGGTGCGAAGGCGTTTCTGCTCGCGGCCAGGTGAAGGTCAGGTCGTCGCGGACGATGAACTCGAAGGTACCGCGAAGCGCCGTCTCGATGGCGGTGACGTTGACCTCGCCATCGCCCTGGCAGCCATGGCCGTCGCCGCAGGAGAACAGCCCACCCTCGGTGAAGACCGGAATGTAGAGCGTCGATCCGGCGATCAGCTCCTTGTTGTCGAGATTGCCGCACATCGATTGCGGCGCAATCGAAGAGATGCGGCCCCAGCCCTTGGGCGGCGCCAGACCCATCACGCCGAAGAACGGCCTGAGGGGCAGCTCCAGTCCCCAGGGCATGACACCGACCTGGCGATCCAGGTCGATGGGAATGTTGTTGTAGACCATCTCGTCATAGTCGTGCGGCAGCGTGCCGAGCTTGGGGACGATGATGTTGAAGCCCCAGTCCTGGATCACGGACACGTCCTTGATCCGCACCTCAAGCACGGTGCCGGGCTTGGCACCCTCGACGTAAACGGGGCCCGTGAGAATGTGCGGACCTTCTGGCTTGAGCCCGGCAAAGACCTGGTCCAGCTCGGGCGGCACATGGAACTTCGTCCGGTCCGGCACCACATCGGGTGTCCCCGTGACGGTGTCAATGATGACGGTGTCGCCGCTTTTAACGGTCAGCGCCGGCTTCTGCTTGGCGTCGAAATAGCCCCAGTGGCAGGTTTCGACGGAGGGGAGAAGATGATGTGTTGCCAAGGCATGCCCCGAGTTTTGCCTGCGGGCGGCCTCGTTGAATGTCTGGCGCCTCGCGTCGGCAAACCATCGCCCGCCGCCGACAATTAGTCAACATTTCAATAGTCGAATTTTCAACTACTATCGGCGATGGCGCTTGCCTTGATCCGTGCGTTGGACCGGATGGTGTAGAGCGTGGTCGCAACCACGATCACCATCCCGACGAGCAGCATGGGATGGAGCTGCTCGTCGAAGAACAGCAGGCCCGCCAAGGCCATCAGTACGAGGCGCAGGAAGTCGAGCGGCGCCAGCCGGGCGGCCTCGGCGTAGCGATAGGCGGAGACGAAGGTCCACTGCCCAAGCGTCGAGAGGATGCCGATGGCGAGCAGCAGCAGCCATTCGACCGGGGTCGGCGTCTGCCAGGTCATGAGCATCGGCACGATCAGCACCGGCAGCACCAGCAGACCCTGATAGGTCAGTACGGTCTCGATTGACTCATTCGGATCGAACACTCGAACGGTGAGGATGGTCGCGGCCGAGCAAATGGCACCAGCAATGGCAAGTAACACCCACAACAGGCTACCCGGCTCTGTCGGCCCGAGCATGATGTAGACGCCCGCAAGACCGACGATCGTTGCCGTCCAGGTCTTCCAGTCCACCCGCTCCTTGAGAAACAGCGCCGCACCGATGGTGACGAAGAGCGCGGTGGAAAAACTGATGGCGCTGGCAAGCGCCAAAGGCAAGTATATGAAGGTCGCGTAGGTCGCAAAGGTCGCGCCCAGCGTCAGCACGGCGCGCCAGAGCTGCAGCTTGAGGTTGCTCGTCCGCAGGATCGTGCGCGACTTGGTCGGCCCCGCCTGCAGCATGATGAGCACCTGCATCACCACCTGCCGGGCGACGATCACCAGCACCACCGGCAGCGCCTGGCCGACGATGCGAATGAGCAGCAGCAGGGCCGAGAAGAAGACCACGGCCGAGAGCATGAGGACGGTCCCCTTGAGCATGGGAGACCGTGCATTCCACCAGTCGAGCATCTATCGCGCCCCTCTCCTCCCAGGCGCGCGTCAGGCCGGCTGCAGCGCCGGCTCGGGTCGAGCCATGCTTTCGTCGAACAGCAGCAGCCCGCCCATGACCCGCACCTTGGAGCAGCGAACCATGTGGCCGCGGCCATCGGTGACCGGATCCGGCATCGCGACGGCACAATCCGGACCGGCATATTTGCAGCGCGGCGCGAAGCTGCAGCCCTCCGGCAAGGCCCGCAGGTCGGGGGGTGTGCCGGCGATGGCTTCGAGCGGCTTACCCTTATCCTGGTCCTTGACGGTCGAGGACAGCATCGCCTTGGTATAGGGGTGCTGTGGGCGCATCAGCACGTCGCGGGCCTCGCCATATTCGATGATGCGACCGGCATACATGACCGCCACCTTATCCGCGATCTGCGCGGCGACGCCGAGATCGTGGGTGACGAAGATCATCGACATACCCATTTCGCGCTGCAGCCGCCGCAAAAGCACAAGCACCTGGATCTGCACCGAGGCATCGAGCGCAGTCGTGGGTTCGTCGGCGAGGAGAATGCTTGGCCGGCAGGAGAGCGCCACGGCGATCATGGCGCGCTGGCGCAGGCCGCCGGAGAGTTCATGCGGATAGGCCTTGAGGCGGCGCTCCGGTGAAGGCACACGTACCAGCTCGAGCAGTTCGAGGGCACGCTTCATGGCCGCGTCGCGATCGACCTTTTCGTGCCGCATCACCGTCTCGGCGATTTGGTCGCCGATGGTGTAGAGCGGATCGAGAGCCGTCATCGGCTCCTGGAAGATCATCGAGATGGTGCCGCCGCGGAGCTCCTGCATGCGCTTGTCCGAAACGGTGGTGATCTCGTCCTCGCCGACGCGCATCGAGCCTTCGATCACGGTCCGCTTCTTGGGATGCAGTCTCAAAAGCGAGCGCATCATCACCGACTTGCCAGAACCGGACTCTCCGATGACGCAGAGCACCTGCCCCTTGTCGAGGTCGAAGGTCACGCCGTTGACGGCCTTGACGGTCGCCTCGCGGCTGACGAAGCGCACGGTGAGGTCCTTGACCTGAACGTATGGCCGATTTGGCTCGCCATGGGCTTCGGCGCTGAGGGTATGGGTGGCTCTCATCTCGTTCATCGTGCTTCTCCGTGCCAGACGGGCAGGGCATTGGGTTGGGCGCCGGGCGCCTTGGAGTGTCCCGAGCCGGCGTGGACCATATGGCATGCGGCAAGATGCTGCTCAGGGCCGGCGCGGAGCACGTCGCCGAGCGGTGGAGCCTTGGCCATGCACACGTCCTCGACATAGGGGCAGCGGGTGTGGAAGCGGCAACCCGAGGGCGGATTGACCGGGTTGGGCGGATCGCCGGCGAGCGGCGCAGCTTCGACGCGCTCGTCCGGGTCCATGCTCAGCCGGCACTCGAGTAGCGCCCTGGTATAAGGGTGCAACGGGTTCTCATAGATCTTGTCCACTGGACCGATCTCGACCACCTGCCCCAGATACATCACCAGCACACGGTCGGAAATGAAGCGGACCACGTGCAGGTCGTGCGAGATGAAGATGTAGGTGAGGTTGAGCTGCTTCTTGAGGTCGCCCAGGAGATTGAGGACCTGCGCTTCGACCGATTTGTCGAGGGCCGATACGGCCTCGTCGAGGATCAGCAGCCGCGGGTCGAGCGCGAGCGCCCGGGCGATGTTGACGCGCTGCTTCTGACCGCCGGAAAGCTCGTGCGGATAGCGCTGACCGAAGCGATCGGCCTTCAGCCCGACCTTTTCGAGCAGCGCCCTCGCCTGCTCCTTGGCCGATTTCGGTTTGGCCCCCTGCACCTTGGGTCCATAGGCGATCGACTCTTCGATAGGCAGGCGCGGATTGAGCGAGGAGTAGCTGTCCTGAAACACCATCTGCAGTGAGCGCCGAAGGCCGTCTAGCGGCACGCCGGTCTTTTCGCCGACGGTATCGCCGTCAAGGACGAGGTGGCCCTCGTCCTTCTCGATCAGGTACATC
>JAEZKB010000324.1 GCA_023415605.1 Pseudomonadota bacterium | reverse complement strand
GTGCGGCCGTCGTGCTCGATGAGCGCGATCGCCCCGGTCGGGCCCCAGGTGCCGGCTGTATAGGGCTGCGGCGCATCGGAGGCAGCATCCCAGGCCTCTCGGATCGGGTCGACCCAGCGCCAGGCGGCTTCGAGTTCGTCGCGGCGCATGAACAGGGTCTGGCTGCCGCGGATGACGTCGAGCAACAAGCGCTCATAGGCTTCCGGCGTGCGCTCGGTGAAGGTCTGGGCAAAGCTCAGGTTCAGCGGCACTTCGCGCAGGCGCATGCCGCCCGGACCCGGATCCTTGATCATCAGGAACAACTTCACGCCTTCGTCGGGCTGGATGCGGATCACCAGCCGGTTCGGCTTGGGCGCACCCTCAGCGTGGTCGAACATCGAGTGCGGGATCTGGCGGAACTGGATGACGATTTCCGACGCCCTGGACACCAGGCGCTTGCCGGTGCGGATGTAGAAGGGCACGCCGGCCCAGCGCCAGTTCTCGATCTCGGCCTTCAAGGCGACGAAGGTCTCGGTCCGAGAGCCTTTCTTGTCCTCCGGCAGCTCGTCCTGATAGCCGGCGACGGAAACGCCGTCGACCGACCCGGCGCGATACTGGCCGCGCACGGTGAAGCGGCCGACATCGCCGTTGGTAATGGGCTTGAGCGACCGCAGTACCTTGAGCTTTTCGTCGCGGAGGGCATTGGCGGCGTCCGAGGCCGGCGGCTCGAGGGCAACGAGACAGAGGAGCTGGATGATATGGTTCTGCACCATGTCGCGCAGCGCGCCGGACTCGTCATAGTAGCCGCGGGTGCCGGCGCCGACGCTTTCGGCCACGGTGATCTGCACGTGGTCAATATGGGCCGAATTCCAGATCGGCTCGAACATGATATTGGCAAAGCGCAGCGCCAGGAGGTTCTGCACCGTCTCTTTGCCAAGGTAGTGATCGATGCGATAGACCTGGTCTTCTGCGAAGATGCGCGACACCTCGTCATTGATCTGCTCGGACGATTCCAGATCGTGGCCGAGCGGCTTTTCGATCACCACGCGGGCGTCGCGGCGATAGTAGCCCTTTTTCTTGATGTACTCGCAGGTCGGCCCGAACAGATCGGGGGCGATCGCAAGATAGAAGGCGCGGACGATCTTGGGATCATCCCGCAGCCCCGTGATATCGCCCCACTTCTTTTCATCCGACACATCGTTGGAGACGTAGGAGATGATCGAGACGAAGCGGTCGATGGTCTTGGCGTCCTGGTATTCCTTCTCGACGAACTGCGCGATGGCTTCGCGCGCTGCTTTCTGGAACTCGGCATCGGTCAGCACCGAACGAGAGACGCCGATGATGCGGCTCTGCTCGTCGAACTGGCCCGATTTGAAGCGATGGTAGAGCGCCGGCAGCAGCTTACGCTTGGTGAGGTCACCGGTGGCGCCGAACACCACGTAATCGAAGGGCTGGACCGGAATGATGCGGCTGGACACGCTCTGTTGTCTCCGTTCGAAGTGGTTCATGCGCTCTTGTTCTGCTTGGCCAGGATGACGGCGCCGTGCAGCGGCTCATGCTGCGGACGCACGATGAAATCGCCGTAGCGCTGCTCCATCAGCGGGTAAAGGCGCGTACCGAAGCCCCCCACCGCCGCCATCTTGGTGGCGCCGCGGGCTTTGAACCAGGCGACATAGTTGTCGATATAGCTCAACTCGAGGTCCATGAGTTCACGGGCAACCGGGTCGCCCTTCTCGTAATAGTCCATAAGCATCGGGATGAGCGCGCCATAGTCGGCTGGACGGCGGTCCTTGAACGACCAGTCCATGACCGCATCGAGGTTGCCGCCGAGCGCCTGAACGGTGGCTTCGGTAAGCGGCGAGCCGGAAACGAGGCCATCGGTGGCCTCGACGGCGCGACGCACCAGCTCTCGGCCCAAAATGGCGCCCGACATCTGGTCGCCGATATGAAAGCCCCAGCCGCCGGCCTGGTGACGTTGGCCGTTGACCAGCGCCATGGCGGCCGAACCGGTGCCGACGATGATCACCGCGCCGTCTTCGCCGCCATGGGCGCCGGCGCGGGCAATGTCGATATCGTCGTAGACGGTGACCTGCGCGAACGGCCAGGGCCGCTCGGCAAAGGCCTTGCGGGCCGATGGTAACCGCCCACCGGCCATGCCGAAGCAGGCATAGGTATTGGCAGTCTCGGCAAAATCGATGCCGGCCTTGGCGAAGACCTCCCGCGTCCCTTCGGTGATGGACTTATAGGCCGGGTCTCCATCTTCGATCTGTAGATTGGACCGGCCGCCATTGGCATCGGCCAAGGTCACGAGATTCTCGTCGGCAAGACGAATGCGGCAGTTCGTGCCGCCCCCATCCACACCCAGAAAATAGGTTGCCACCCGCGGAGACTCCAAAGGAATTGCTGTAGGCCCTGTGCTAGTCGGCGCGGACCATAATGCCAATGCCCCATAGACGAAAGTAGAATAAGCGATCGGTTTCAGCAGCCAAGCGAGCTTGCCGCATGGCTCGCATGCGGCCAGAGTTCGGCTCTCGCCTCTCGATTCCGGATTTGCTTGCCCCATGAGCGTGACGCTTACCGTCTGCACGACCTGTAAATACAAGCCATTGGAGCCTTTCGACGAGAACGGAAAATCGGGTGGGGCCAGACTTGCCGAGGCTTTGGAGGCGGAGGCGGGCAACCGGACGGCGAGGCCAAAGGTTATCCGTCACGAGTGCCTTTGGAATTGCCGCAACCATTGCACGGTGCTCATTCGCTCGCCGGGCAAGGCGGGCTATCTTGCCGGGCGGTTCGAAGGCGGACCCGAGGCGGCAAAGGCGATCCTGGACTGGGCGGATGCCTATGACGATAGTCCCACCGGCAAGGTGCCCTATCGGGAGTGGCCGGAGGGCATGAAGGGACACTTCATCCTCAACATCCCCGTCTTGGCGGAGGAGGAGCAGACATGAGCAACGGTCATATCCTGGTTCTGGGCGGGGCGCGGTCGGGCAAGACCGGCTTCGCCGAACGGTTGGCGATGCGGGCAGGCAGCAAGCCTGCTTATCTTGCCACCGCGCAGGCGCTGGACGCCGAGATGCGCGACCGGGTGCAATCGCACAAGGAACAGCGGCAGGGGCGTTTCGCCACCATCGAGGAGCCGCTGGAACTGGCGGCCGCTATCCTCACTGGGGCGCGAACGCATGACGTGATCCTCGTCGATTGCCTGACGCTCTGGATCACCAACCTGATTGTTGCCAATCGCGATGTGGCGGCAGCAGTCGAGGAGCTGCTGGTGACGCTCAATCAAGAAGAAACCACCCGCGTGATCCTCGTTTCCAACGAGGTTGGGCTCGGCATCGTGCCAGACAATGCCATGGCGCGGATGTTCCGCGACCTCGCCGGCAGCGCCCATCAGCGGCTGGCGGACATCTGCGACGACGTCTATTTCGTCGTCGCCGGACTCCCCATGGTCCTCAAGGGTGAACCACCGATGACCGCGGAAAGTCGGGTGCACGAGGCCTAGCGGTAGAGCAGTACGCCGATGGCGAGGGTGATGCCCAGCGCCAGGTTCAGCACCATGGCGTAGAGTTCGAGGCCCTTGCGGATATCGGCGGGGCCGAGATCGGTGCGTCCGGACCCGAGCGTCGGCAAGGAGTGAATTTCGCCGCCATAGCTGCGCGGGCCACCCAGCGCGAAGCCTAAAGCACCGGCAAAGGCGGCTTCTGGCCAGCCAGCGTTGGGCGAATCGTGCTTCTTGGCGTCGGACAGCGCTGTGGTCCAGGCCTTCTCGGCATCGGCTCCCTTGATCCAGAAGGCAGCTCCGGCGATCAGCAGGGCCGAGAGACGAGCGGGTAGCCAGTTGACTAGATCGTCGAACCTGGCCGCGGCCCAGCCAAATTCTCGGTGACGTTCAGTCTTGTGGCCGATCATCGAATCCGCAGTGTTGACGGCCTTGTAGAGCGCAATGCCCGGCAGACCGCCGATCACCAACCAGAACAGCGGCGCGATGATGCCGTCCGAGGTGGATTCCGCCAGACTCTCGATCGCGGCACGCGACACGCCGGCCCGGTCGAGGGTTTCGGGATCACGCCCGACGATCTGCGCCACCTGCTTGCGGCCCGCCTCGAGCGAATGATCCAGCGCATCGGCGATGGCGCTGACGGCGCGGCCGAGTTCCTTCTGAGCTAATAAAGATGTGGCAAGGATGGCCTCGATGACCCAGCCGGAGGAAAAGAGGCTCAGTGCATGGCGGATGGCAATGGTGATGACGGCGGTGGCCG
Organism: Pseudomonadota bacterium; assembly: GCA_023415605.1. Classification (GTDB taxonomy): domain Bacteria; phylum Pseudomonadota; class Alphaproteobacteria; order Rhizobiales; family Devosiaceae; genus Devosia_A. Next base: position 17,415 of record JAEZKB010000324.1, on the reverse strand, counting down.
CTAGGAGGATGACGAGGGCGATGACACCCTTGAACCGGCGTTGTCCGCCCTTGTTCAATCCCTTGTCCAGCGATGAGATGAGAGCGCCCATCCAGACGACGGGATGTTTGACGACGTCATAGAGCGGGCGCGGATAGCCCACGAGACGTTCAAGCAACAAGGCCAGCGCTGGGAGGAATGCGTGCATGATCCCGCCTAGGCTATGGGTTGAGCCAAGGCCAGTAGCGCTTCGATGTCCAGGTGATTTTCGAGATGGGCCGCGAAGGCATCGAGGGTGGCGTCGATCGAGGCTTCGTAGTCGAGATCGCTCGCCGGTGCCCCTAGGTTTCGGAGGAAGGCCGAGCGGAAACCATCGGCGGCGAAAAGCCCGTGGAGATAGGTGCCGGAGATGCGGCCGGAGGTGGCGCCTTCGGGCTGGTTGCTCACCATGGCAAACGGCCTGTTGGTGGCGGGACCCGAGGTCGTGCCCATGTGCATGTGATACCCGCTGAGCGGCTGGTCGAGGGCGGTGGCGGATTCAAGCCGCAACTGTTTCACCGGCTCGAGTGTCGTGACGACATCGAGGAGACCGAGGCCAGGGATGCTCTCCGGCCGGCCTTCGAGGCCGAACGGGTCGGAGATGGACGTGCCTAACATCTGGTAGCCGCCGCAGATGCCGAGCACGGGTTTGCCTTGCCGGGCATGGGCGAGAATGTCGATATCCCAGCCTTCGCGTCGCAGGGCCTTGAAGTCTGAGATCGTTGCCTTGGAGCCTGGTATGATGATGAAATCGGCTGGCGGCAGTGGATTGCCGGGGTCAGCGATGATCAGGTTGACGCCGGGCTCGGCCTTCAGCGGATCGAGATCGTCGAAGTTGGCGATGCGAGGCAGGCGGGGGACAACGATAGTGTAGGTCCCTGCCCAGGCTGACGGTTTCTCCTCCAGCGCCAGCACGTCCTCGGCGGGAAGCTTACGGGCATCGGGGAACATCGGTACCGGGCCGAGACATGGGACGCTGGTCCGCTCGGTGATGAACTTCGCGCCTTCGGCAAAGAGCGCCGGGTCGCCCTGGAACTTGTTGACCAGCACCGCCTTGATGCGCGCCGCATCGGCGGGATCGATCACCGCGAAAGTGCCGACCAGCGAGGCGATGACGCCGCCGCGGTGGATGTCGCCGATCAATACCACCGGCAAGTCGGCGGCCTCGGCAAAGCCGAAATTGGCGATGTCGTTGCGACGGAGATTGACCTCGGAGGCACTGCCGGCGCCCTCGACGAGGACAAGGTCGGCATCGGCCGCGAGTTCATGGAAGGCGGCGAGGACGTCGGGGAGCAGTTCGCCGCGGCGGGACCAGTATTCACGTGCCGGCATCGAGCCGATCCGCTGCCCGCGGAGGATAACTTGCGCGCCGGTTTCCTGTTCAGGTTTGAGCAAGACGGGGTTCATCGACGTGGCAGGTTTGCGGCGGGCGGCCCGGGCTTGCAGGGCCTGGGCCCGGCCGATCTCACCGCCGTCGACGGTCACGGCGGCATTGTTCGACATGTTCTGCGGCTTGAACGGGGCGACGCGCAAGCCGCGATTGGCGAACAGGCGGCAAAGCCCTGCCACGATGAGGGATTTTCCCACGTCGGAGCCGGTGCCCATGAACATCAAGGATTTTGCCATGGAGGCGTTCTAGCCGATCCGGTATCGATGAGCCATGCGCACAATCCTCGTGATCGGCATCGGGGCCGGCAACCCGGACTATCTGACGGTGCAGGCCATCAACGCCATGAACCGGGCGGACGTTTTCTTCATGCCCGATAAGGGTGAGGAGAAGGCCGGATTGAATGCCATCCGTCTGAAAATGCTGGAGAAGTTCGTGCGGGAGCCGAACTACCGGCTGGTGGATTTCGTCATCCCGTCGCGTCGGAAAGCCGAGACGCCGGAGTATCGGGAGAGCATCGATGAATGGCGGGGCAAGCTCGAGGCGGCGTACGAAGGAATGTTTGCGGAGCTGCCGGATGAAGGCACAGGGGCGTTCCTGGTCTGGGGAGACCCAACGCTCTATGACGGAACATTGAGAATTCTCAAGGACATGCAGGCCGATGGATGGGAAATCGTCATTGAGGTGATCCCGGGAATCTCGGCGCCGCAGGCGCTGGCGGCGCAGCATCAGGTGACGCTCAACCGGGTGGGTGAGGCGGTGACCATCACCACCGGGCGGCGAGTCGGCGAAGGCGAAGCGGATGGGCTCTCAAGCGCTGTCGTAATGTTGGACAATCACCAGCAGTTTCAACGCTTTGCCCATGATTCTACCGAGATCTTCTGGGGCGCATATCTGGGGACCGAGGATGAAATCCTGGTCGCTGGGAAGGTCAGCGAGGTTATGGGCGAGATCGACGCCAAGCGGACCGAAGCGCAGGCGCGAAATGGCTGGATCATGGATACGTACATGATCCGGCGACCGGAGAAAGATTAAGCGGTATCAATGACATGGGCATAACTTCCCATGACTTTGCCGTGGACTAGGCCCATGGGCGGCAGTTCGTCGCCGAGGGCGTCTGTGGCGGTGAAGAGGGGCGTGCCGCCGCGGATCTGGCGGGCGGAGGAATAGTGAAACTCGTGCGCCGTCAAAGACTTAGGCCAAGGCAGAGCGCCCGAATGTGCGAGGCGGCGGTAGCCGAGCACCCTCTTGGGACGGTCGATGCGGGTTTCGTGGGGGAGCAAGCCGGCCATCCGGTGGGTGACGCCGTCCTTGTCGGTGAGCGATTCGCCTAGCACCATGAACCCCCCACATTCCCCATAAATCCAACAGTTGCGCGTCACGGCGGCTGTCAGCGCGCTCATGAACTTCTGTCGCTTGGACAGCAGCGTTGCATGTAACTCGGGGTAGCCTCCAGGCAGGAAAACCGCGCCTGCGGATGGGTCGGGGATTTCGTCGGCGAGTGGCGAGAAGAAGCTCAGCGTTGCACCGGCATTCTGCCACGCCCTCAGCCAGTGGGGATAGATGAAGGCGAAGGCCGCGTCGCGGGCGATGGCAGTGTGTTGGGCCAACGGCCTTAAGGCCCACTCATCCGCCCTCCGGGCACCTTCTCCCCCTGGGGGAGAAGGGAGTGGCGAGCTCAGAGCGAGGAGCAGGTTGAGGTCGAGGTGGTCGGTCATGACCTCGGCGGCTGAGGCCACCACATCATTGAAACGGGCCACCTCGTCGGGGAGGACGAGACCGAGGTGGCGGGAGGGGAGGGAGAGGGTGTCCCGGCGAGGAAGAACGCCGAGGAGCGGGATGCCGAGCGGGGCGAGGGCGGCGCGGAGCATCAGCTCGTGGCGCGTGGAGGCGGCGCGGTTGAGGATGAGGCCGGCGATGCGGACATCAGGGCGCCAGGTGGCGAAGCCGTGGACCAGCGCGGCGACGGATTGCGACTGGCGGTCGGCATCGACGACGAGGACTACCGGCAGACCCAGGGTGGCGGCGAGGTCGCCGGTCGAGCCCCTGCCGTCGGCAGCACCATCGAAGAGGCCCATGACACCTTCGACCAGCAGCAGGTCGGCGCCGATGGCGTGGTCCGCCGCCAACTGCTGCAGGCGGCTAGGCGACATGGCCCACGGGTCGAGGTTAATGGCCTCGGCGCCCGCGGCGCGTTCAAGGATGGTGCGGTCGATATAGTCAGGACCGGTCTTGGCTGGCGCGACGGCGATGCCGCGGGCCTTGAGCGCGGCGAACAGGCCGAGGGTGACGGTGGTCTTGCCAGAGCCGGAACGCGGTGCGGCGATGACGAGACCGTTAGCCAAGGCCGTTCTCCCGCAGCCGGTCGACGTACCAGCCGAGATCGTCGCGCACCGGGCCGAGGACCACAATGGCAGGTGCGGCAAGGTGCGTCTCGATCTCGGCGACCCGGCCGAGCCGGCCACGAACCACACGTTGGGTAGGCAAGGAGGCGTCAATGACGGCGGTCATCGGATCGTCGACGGATCGGCCCGCGGCGATGAGCTTTTCGGCGATCGACGCCAGATGCTTGACCGCCATGTACATGACAATGACCGGAGCGGCATTGGCAACAGCAGCCCAATCGACCGCGGCGGGGATACCGCCGGTTTCGTCGTGGCCAGTGAGGAACACCACGGCGTGGTTGGTATCTCGGGCGGTAGCCGGGATACCGGCATAACCTAGACCACCGATGCCCGCAGTGATGCCGGGGATGATGCGGAAGGGAATGCCGCGCTGCAGCAGGACGGCGCATTCCTCGGCGCCGCGGCCGAACATGAAAGGATCCCCGCCTTTCAAGCGCAGGACCCGCCTCCCCGCCTGGGCCAGTTCGACCAGCCGCAGGGTAATGTCTGCCTGTTTCTCCGACGGTTTCCCGCCGCGCTTACCGGCATAAACCTGCTCGGCCCCCGGATTGGCAAGCTTGAGGAGCTGCGGCGAAACCAGCGCGTCGTAAACGATGACATCAGCCAGGCCAAGCGCATGGTAGCCGAGCAGTGTCATCAGCCCTGGCGCTCCCGGACCTGCTCCGACCAGCCACACCGTGCCGGGTTCGAAGGCCGGAAAATCGAGCCCATCCAACGTTGCAAAATGGCCGGTCATCGCCATCCCCGCCGATACGACAAATGACCCATCACAAACGCGCCAAAGTGCTGGAAAATCCGGGTTTTATCAGTAGAATTACCGGTGACTCCGCACAGCAGGCAGCCCGAATGGCGACCCACGTGGACGTGTTGGATGTCAACCGCCGGGGGGCGGTTGTAGCAGAGAGTGGCAGGGGCATGAAAATCCTGATCCTCGGGGGGACCGAGGAAGCCCGCGCCTTGGCAGAAGCCCTGGTGCAGATGGGACATGAGGTGACGACGTCGCTCGCCGGCCGGACGAGCGATCCGCTGGTGCCGAAGGGCGAGTTGCGCATCGGCGGTTTTGGCGGGCCGGAGGGGCTGGCCAACTATCTCCACCGCGAAGGCGTGCACCGGCTGGTGGACGCCAGCCACCCCTATGCGGTGCAGATGGCGCACAATGCCGTCGAAGCAGCGCGGGCGGCGAACGTGCCGCTGGTGCGGCTGCTGCGGCCAGCCTGGACCGAGCCGCAATATGCGTTCTGGCACCATGTCGCCAATTCCGAGGATGCTGCAGCCGGGCTGCCGCCGGGCGCCCGAGTGATGCTGACGGTGGGCCACAAGGATCTCGGCATTTTCCTCGCTCGCGAGGACTGCACCTTCGTGGTGCGGACGATCGAGCCGATGGGCTACGACCTGCCGCCGCATGCCGAGACGCTCGTGTCGCGGCCGCCTTATTTCGTCGGTGCGGAAACCGAGCTGCTGCAGAGGCAGGCGATCACGCATCTGATCACCAAGAACTCGGGGGGAGTGCAGACCGAAGCGAAGCTCAGGGCGGCACAGCAACTGCGCATCGCCGTGGTGATGATCGCCAGGCCGCAGCTGCCGCCGGCGAATGAAGTGATGACGGTCGGGCGAGCGATTGCTGCGCTGAAGCTTGGGGTGCAGGCGGTGTATTGAGCTGTTGGTCGTTATTCCCGCAAAGGCGGGGATGACGATGAGTAAGGTAGCGCAAGTTGCTCCGCTATCCACGGCTCGTCTGATTGTTCCCCTTCCCCACAAGCGGGAGTGGGATCCCGACTGCGGGATCGTGCTCATTCCGCCTTCACCCGATCCTTCTTCTTCCCCGCATTTCGCAGCACGTGGGAGAAGTGGGCGTCGTAGAGTTTGCTGTCGCGGAAGTGTTCGGCGCCGAAGACGCGGCCGACGAAGATCAGGGCGGTGCGGGTGATCTTTTCCTCGCGGACGCGGGACCGCATGGCGGCCAGGGTGGTGACGATCACCTCCTCGTCGGGCCAAGTGGCGCGGTAGATGATAATCACCGGGCAGTCGGCGCCGTAGTGCGGGGTCAACGCTTCTTCGATATAGGCGAGATTGCGGATGGAGAGGTGGATGGCGAGCGTGGCCTTGCTGGCGCCGAGGAGTTCCAGCCGCTCGCTTTCGGGCACCGCAGAGGCCTTGCCGGAGGTGCGGGTGAGGATGATGGTCTGCGAAATCTCCGGTAGTGTCAGTTCGGTGGCAAGGCGCGCGGCGGCGCCGGCAAAGGCGGGGACGCCGGGGACCACCTCGTAGGGGATGGCCAGCGCATCGAGGCGGCGCATCTGTTCGGCGACGGCGCCGTAGATGGAGGGATCGCCAGAATGGACGCGGGCGACATCCTGACCCTGTTCATGTGCGGCGGCGATGGCTGCGATGATGTCGTCGAGATGCATGGGAGCCGTGTCACGCACCACCGCATCCGTTGGAGCCGAGGCGACGATTTCGGCAGGGACCAGGGAGCCAGCATAGAGGCAGACCGGGCAGCGCTCGATGAGCCGCTGGCCGCGCACGGTGATGAGGTCGGGCGCGCCCGGACCCGCGCCGATGAAATAGACGGTCATTGGCCGACCTCGCTTGAGACAAAGGCCCCCTCATCCGGCTGCTGGGCAGACGGCCCGACGCTTGGGTCCTTCCTCTCATAGCCGCGTGGTGTGAAGGCGACGGTCTGGCCGTTGCCGCGGAGGAACGCGCGCGAGGTCGAGGAGCCAAAAAGGACGATGGTGAGCATGTCGATGGTGGCGGGGTCAAAGTCGCTGAGCGTGGTCACGGTGACCTGCTGTTCCGGGCGGCCGAGTTGGCGGCCAACGATGACCGGAGTGTCCGCCGGCCGGTGGGCCAGGTAGATGCGTTTGGCTTCTTCGATGAGATCGGTGCGGCGCTGGGAGCGCGGGTTGTAAAAGGCGGTGACGAAATCGGCGCGGGCAGCGCCATCGAGGCGCTTGAGGATATCGTCACGCGGCGTCAGCAGGTCCGAGAGCGAGATGCAGCAGAAGTCGTGGCCGATGAGCGCGCCGGCAGCAGCGGATGCCGCTTGGAAGGCGGAGATGCCGGGGTGAGTTTCGATACCGACGCGGCGGGCATTGTCGGAAACGGCGCGCAGGTCCTCCGCAGCCAGCAGTTCGTAGACCAAGGCGGCCATGGCGTAGATCTGGGCGTCGCCAGAGCAGACGAGCGCCACCACCCTGCCCCGCGCGGCGAGTTCGAGCGCGTGGCGAACCCGGGGCTCTTCGTCGCCGAGCGGAAAGCGGTGTTCTTCCTGCGTGCCGCGCAGATCGGCAATGAGATCGAGATAGAGGCCGTAGCCGACCCAGTCGGCGCTCTGCGTGAGCGCGGCGACCGAGGCGGCGGTGCGCTGCGCGGCTTCGCCAGGGCCGATGCCGACGATGTGGAGCACGCCGGGCGGACGGCCCAGGGTTGCGGCATCGATGGGCTTCGGCGCGCGGCCGATGGCGCAGGTGGCGCGGGTACCCTTGATCTTACGGACGGCGAGCGGGCCGGCCTTCAGCGCCGAGGCTTCAGCCACCGACGGGGTACCGACTTCAGCCTCCACGATGGGGGACGGATCCTGCAGCCGATAGCGTTCCTGGTTGAGTTCGGCGACCGAGAACAGACGGAGCGGCACGCCGAAGTGCTCTGCGGCAGCATGCATGGCGGGTTCGTCGGCCTTGAGCTCCACCGTGGCGATGGCGGCGAGCGAGGCCCGAGCGAGGTTCTCGGATCGGAGCGCGGTTTCGATGACGCCGATGACATCTTCGGCCGGGGTGCCGCGCTCGCAGCCGACGCCGGCCACAAGGGTGCGCGGGTGGTAGACGAGGCCGCGATCGATGGCGAGTTTCTGCTCGGTGACCAGCACTTTCACCGCGCCGCCGAAGGAAACCGGATAGCCGGCTTCGGCCAGCCATGGGGCGTGCCCCTCTACCGCCAGCTTTGCCCCGACCAGCACTGCCATGGTGGCGGGCTTAGCGGTGGCGGGATCAGAGAGGGTCCAGCCGGGCGGGGGCTCATCGAGGCCGCGGGCAAACCTACTGTCCGACGCCGTGGTGACCGCGGCGTGTGCCCCGAGTTTTTCGGCGACGGTGCGCGCGAGGTCGTTGGCGCCGTGGTGGCCGCCGAGGAGTGGAACGACAGAGGCGCCATCATGGCTGACGGCGAGAACCGGCGGTTCGATCTGCTTGTCGGAGATCACCGGGGCGAGGAGGCGGATGAGAATGCCGGCGGCGCAGACGCCGATGATGGGGCGCTGTTCGGAAAACAGGCGCGGCAACAAAGTCTTCGCGTCATGGCCGGCAGAACCGCAGGCGAAGATCTCGCCGCCCGTGTGTGCGGCGATGGACTGGGCAAGCCCGGCGCTCGAGGGCGCGAAGGTGATGATCGCGGGGGCGGTCATGCGGCGTCTTTCGGGAAACCCCATGCCTCGGCGCCGCGATAGCAGAGGATGGTCGAGAAATAGGGCCGCTCGTCGTGAGCGAAGTCGGCCAGGCGGGTGATGCGCTGGCGCGGGCTGGTGGCGTGCTCGACGACCACGGCGTTCTCGGCGTGCCCGGTCTCAGCGAGCAAAGCGCGGATGCGGTCGAAGTGACGGCCAACCTTGATGATGGCGGCGGCGGGCGTGGCGTTGAGCTCGGCGCGCAGTTCGTCGTCGGAGAGCGGCGCGGGCAGCACTTTCAGCGGTTCGTTGCGCGCGGCGAGCGGGCGGCTGATGGCGGCAGCGGCGGCGGTGAGCGAGGTCACCCCCGGGATGGTCGTCACTGTCGCATGCGGGGCAATGCGAGACACGAGGTACATGGCCGAGCCGTAGAACAGCGGATCGCCCTCGCAGAGATAGGCGACATCACGGCCGGCGCGGAGGTGGGTGAGTATGGCCTCGGCGGCGGCATCGTAGGCGGCCTGGGCCGGACCGCGCTCGACTGCCATCGGGATGGCGATCGGGAGGCGCGTCGCGGCAGGATTGACGTGCTCGCGGGCAATGTCGAAGGCGAGCGCCGAGTCTTCCCCGGTCGAGGGATAGGCGACCACCTCGGCGCGGGCCAGGAGTTTGGCGGCCTTGATGGTGAGGAGTTCCGGGTCGCCGGGCCCGGTGCCGACCAGATGCAGGGTACCGGTCATGGCTTCTGCACCGACCACTGCGTTACCGGCAGGCGGGCGCGCATGACCTTGTGCTTGCCGACAGTGTCGAGAGTGGAGACATCGATGCGGGTCAGCTCGCCGCCATGCTCCTCCTGGCGCAGGATGAGCGACTGCTCGCCATCGAGTGTCACCGCATTGGCGACGAGGCGACCGCCGGGTTTGAGAGCCTCCCAGCAGGCGTCGAAGAGCTCGTCATTGCCGATGCCGCCGCCGACGAAGATGGCGTCCGGCGAGGGGCGGTCCTTGAAGGTATCGGGAGCCTGGCCTGAGACGACTTCGAGGGTCGGGGCGCCCAGCGCCCGCATGTTGTCGCCGATCATCTCGACGCGCTTCTCGTTGCGCTCGAAAGCCACTGCCTTCGTGTCGCGGGCGGCGCGGAGCCATTCGATGCCGATCGAGCCGCAACCGGCACCGACATCCCAGAGCATCGCTCCGGGGAATGGGGCGAGCTTCGCCAAAGTCGCGGCGCGGACCTCGCGCTTGGTGAGCTGGCCATCGGAGACAAAGGCTTCGTCGGGGAGGCCCGGCACCGGCGGCAGCAGCGCGGCATCCGTGTCGCCGACGCAATCGACGGCGAGAACGTAGAAATCACCGATGGCCTTGGCGTTGAAGTTCTCGGCGATCGCGGAGGTGATCTTTTCTTCGACGCCGCCGAGATTTTCGAGCGCGGTGAGGACGGACTGGCCATAGCCGCGATTGGCGAGGATATCGGCGACCCGATCGATGGTGGTGGCGTCGGTGGTCAACGCGAGGATGCGGTTGCCGGGCAGGATATGCGGCGCAATCAGCTCTACCGGGCGACCGTGGAGCGAGAGGGTCGCGATGTGCTGCAGCGGCCAGTGCAGCTTCGCCGCGGCGAGCTGGAAGGCGCCGGGATGGCTGTGAATAACGAATTCGTCGGGCTCGAGGTGCTTGGCCAGCGTCGCGCCAATGCCGAACCACATCGGATCGCCGGTGGCGAGGATCACGGTGGGCGAGCCGCGTAGCGGCAGGATCTGGCCGATCATATTGTCGATGCCACCCTGCCACTCGATCAGCACGCGGGAAAGATCCTCCTCCTCGACGACGGTGACGTCCTCGTCGTCCACGTAGAGAAGCGCGCGGGCGACAGCCTCGAGGCTACGCTGCTGCACCAGTTCGGGATGGACCTCGATGTCCTCGACGATCGGTTTGATGCCGGCGAGGAAGCGGAAGGGGCCGATGACGGTGAAGGCTTCGGTGATCAGCTCGCGCAGATGCGGGGGCAATTCGCCCACGCCCTTTTCGCCGACGCCGATAATGTTCAGCCACTGACTCATGCGTTGGTATTCCGGGTGATGGCGTTGAGGGCGGCGGCGGCGATGGCCGAGCCGCCGCGGCGCCCGAGTACCGTCACGAAGGGGATGCCGTCGCGGTTGTCGGCCAGCCGTGCCTTGGACTCGGCGGCGCCGACGAAGCCCACCGGCGCGGCGATGATGGCGGCGGGGCGAGGCCCTTTGGCGGCAATCATGTCGAGGAGGTGGAAGAGCGCGGTCGGGGCATTGCCGATGAGGACAACGGCACCTTCGAGCTGCGGGCGCCACAGTTCGACGGCGGCCGCGGAGCGGGTGGTGCCGAGGAGCTTTGCGAGTTCGGCAATGTTGGGGGCGTTGAGGGTGACGGCGAGGTCGGTATTCCCGGGCAACTGGCGGCGGATGACGCCAGCGCGGACCATTTCACAATCGCAAAGAACGGGCGCACCGGCGACGATGGCGGCGCGGGTCGCGTCGGCGACATCTGGCGTACCGACGATGTCGCCAGCGAGGTCGGTCATGCCGCAGGCGTGGATCATGCGGATGGCGATGTCGTGCAGCGCGGGATGCAAGCCGGAGAGATCAGCCTCGGCGCGGATGGTGGCGAACGATTGGGCATAGATAGCGTCGGGATCACGAAGGTAGCTGGTCATGCGGCCACCGGCATAGCGAGACGCAGATGCTCCTGGCCGACACCGGCGATCCAGCCTTCTTCCGCGATGGCGGCGGCACGATCAGCGGGAGTGATGTCGGCCGGGGCGGAGAGGAAGGTCCTCAGCAGACCGGCGGCGTCGAGCGCGGCGTAGCGGAGCACGTAGGTTTCGACCTGGGCGCGGTCCTTGGGTTCGGCGGCGACATCGAGCGGGAAGAAGGATGGGTAGATTTCGACGAGCGTGATCGGTGCGATAAGGCTATCCGCAAAGTCGGTTTCGAACGGCCAGACGGCTATGTCTCGGCCAAGGACGGGGTGACGACGCAAGGCTTCGAGCCGAGGAATGCCGAGCAGGGTCTGGCTGCCAACTGAGCCGACGCCAGTCAGCTTCCAGACGGGCTGCGGGCCACGGATGCGGGCTTCCACCGCGCGACGTTCTGCGATGGTGGTGTAGTCGGTCCGTGCGCGGGTCGGGTGCAGGTGAGTGTAGCTACGGCCGTGCGGGTGGCCCCAGAAGCGGGGGGCGGCAGCGCGATTGATGTGCTCGGCGACGTCAAAGCGGTTGGAAAGGTTGGCATCGGTGTCGGCGATTAGGGTGTGGAGGGTGAACCACAGTTGCATCCAGCCTGCTGCACCTCCCCTCCCATCCTCCCCCGCAGGGGGGAAGGTGGCTGAAGCATCGAGGGGAGAAGCTGCTTGCGCGATGGCTGCGGCCGCCCCTGCCGGAAACCCGAAGACAAAGTCGAAGCCGAGCATGACCCGTTCGCCGCGGGAGCGGGCGGAGAGGAGGGTCTGCTTGATGTCGGCCAGGGCGCCGGAGCGGGTGGCGGGGTTGCGGGAGGCTATCAGGCCGGCGGAGGTGGCCTCGCCGATCCAGATGGAATCCTTGCCGGTCTTGGGGCCATTGTTGGCCGACCAATCCACCGCGATGTAGCGATCGAAGATGGGCATTTCGCTACCGCTGTTTCTGCTCGCGGGCCAGTTTACCCGGGACCCTGGGGAGTGTCACGGGACCCAAAGGATGGTCGGCATGCGGGTATGGGTGGTGATGGTGGTCACCGTGGTCATGGCCGTGCGAAATGCCGTGATGGTGGTGGGTTTCGGGGGTACCGAAGGTCACCAGCGGCAGCGCCTGACTGTTGATAAGTGCGTGCGCATGCTCGTGGTGGTGATGGGGGTGGATGTGATCATCCCCGTGGTCATGGGTGTGCAGTGGCGTCCAGGGCAAGCCATGCGCCTTGCAGAAGGCCTCGTCGCGGCAGGAGGAATCGCAATCGCCGCCGCAAGGGCAGTTCTCAAGTCCACCGCCGATGCCTTCGACGTGGTGGTGGTGGCTTTCCTGCGCGAGGCCGACCTCCGCCTCGAAGCCCAGAACCTGCTCGCGATATTTGCACATGGCGCAGTTCATGAGGTTCTGGCCGACCAGCATTTCCTGGATGCGATCGACGAAGGTGTCGATGACCAGCGGATGGTCGTTGAGATAGGGCGCCTTGAGGATATCGACGCCGGGATACCTAGCCTGGGCCTCATCGGCTGCGTCGTAGATGCGTTTGACCAGCACGCCGGTGAAGAGGAAATAGGGAAAGACGACGATGCGGCGGTAGCCGAGCTTCACGGCATGGTCGAGGGCCGGTGCGACCAGAGGGAAGGTGACGCCCGAATAGGCAACCTCGCCCCAGCCGAAGCCCATGCCTTCCCAGAGCATGCGCATGACTTTGGCTACGTTGGAATTGGCATCGGGATCGGAGGCGCCACGGCCGACGACCAGCAGCAGGGTTTCGGTGCGGGGGATGTCGACAGGGGCGGCGGCAATCGCCTCCTGAATGCGATCGCCGGCGGCCCGCAGCATCTTGAGGTCGACGCCAAGCTCGCGGCCATAGGTGATGTCGAGCTTTTCCCTGGCGGCGTAGGTGTTGAGAACCGAGGGGATGTCGTTCTTGGCGTGGCCTGCGGCAAAGAGCATGCCGGGAACGGCGAGCACCTTCTTGACGCCGTGGGCGCGGAGTTTGTCGAGGCCCTGATGGATGACCGGGTTGGCGAATTCGAGATAGCCATACTCGACCGGGACGCCAGGCAGCCGTTGGCGCAGGCGCTCGGAGAGCACCGCGAACTCGCCGACGGCGAGCTGGTTTCGGCTGCCATGGCCGCAAAGCATCACGCCCGTATCGGGCGGCAGGAGCAGGGATTTGGTCGTCATCTCGCCTCTCGAAACACGCGAAAGGCAGAGTTCGCAAAGAGTTTTGAAGCCGCTCCGGACTGGGTCCCCGATTTGGGTCGACCGCACCGGACTGTTTCAGTCCCTTGAGGAACGCTGCGCTTACAAGGGGTTGTAGTGAAAGCCTCCTACGGGTGCAAACGATTCCCCCGGCAGTTGCGAATGCTTCTTAAAATCACGTGCAAATTCAGTCGCTTGCCAGGTCGGTGGGGGTGGCGTATGGCCGGATGATGGAAGCGTCACCCAGCTCAAGCATCACTCGTATCGCCACTGGCAGCCTGATCATCGGGGTGGTGGTGCTCGCCCTCAAGAGCTATGCGGCCTACCTTACCGGGTCGATCGCGCTGTTCTCGGATGCGCTCGAAAGCATCGTCAATGTGGTGACGGCGATCGTGGCGCTGGCGGCGGTACGGCTCGCGGCCCGGCCGGCGGACGCCACCCTGCCCTATGGCTACCATAAGGCGGAATATTTCTCGGCCGTGGTGATCGGCGTCTTCATCGCGGTGGCGGCGCTGGTGATCTTCTATGAGGCGTGGAGGGGGTTCTTCTCGCCGCGTGCGTTCGTGGCCGACCCCGTGGGCATTTCGGTGTCCGTGCTGGCCTCGGCCTTCAACGCCGCCTGGGCCTGGTACCTGATCCGCGTCGGCAAGCGCGAGCGCTCGATGTCGCTCGAGGCGGATGGCAGGCATCTGGCGACCGATGTGATCTCGACGCTGGGCGTCCTGATCGGCGTGCTTCTGGCGGTGTCGACCGGCTACAACCAGCTCGACGCGATCCTCGCAGCGCTCGTGGCGCTCACCATCCTTTGGTCGGGCTGGCAACTGATCAAGCAAAGCGTCATCGGGCTCATGGACGTAGCAGTGGAACCGGCGGCGCTCAAAGCCATCCGCGAGATCATTTCGAGCAATGCCGAGGGGGCTATCGAAGCGCATGACATTCGCACGCGGCAGGCCGGCAAGATGACCTTCATCGACTTCCACCTTGTCGTGCCCGGCACCATGAGCGTGGCCGAGGCACATGCCATCTGCGACCGCATCGAAGCCAAGCTGCGCGAGACCGTGGCGGACGTGCTCATCACCATCCATGTGGAGCCCGAAGAGAAGGCGAAGCATTCGGGGATTGTGGTGGTGTGAGAGAGTGGCAGTGGGGTTCGCTCGCTGCCGCACACGCATCTGCTGTCATCCCTGCTAAGGCGGGGACCCACTCATCGGTTCGAGTGGAGGAGAGATGGGTCCCGGTTCAAGCCCGGGATGACAGCCTGAGAGTGGGCTTGATGGTGCCCCTTCCCTTACCTCGTTCCTCAGTGCTCACACCCACACTCGTCGTGATCGGACAGAACCTCCACGATGCGGCAGTCGGCGACCGTGCCGTGATGGCTGTCGGACAGCATGCCGGCGAGCTCGCCGCGGAGGCGCGTGAGCTGGGCGATGCGGGCGTCGACTTCCGCCAGGTGCTCGGCGACCAGAGCGTCGACATCGGCGCAGGGCGCTTCGCGATGGCCGGCAAGGCGCAGCATGGATTTCAGCGACTCCATTGAAAACCCCATGTCGCGGGCGTGGGCGATGAACTTCAGCCGGTCGAGCGCCGGCCGATCGTAGCGGCGCTGATTGCCCTCGGTGCGCGGCGGCGCGGCGATGAGGCCGATCTGCTCGTAGTAGCGGATGGTGGGTACCTTGACGCCGGACTGCGCCGCGAGCTCGCCGATCGAATAATCCTGCATTGGGGCTTGAACCTCTAGTGACTAGAGGAATTATCTAGGTCGTCGCCAGACGAGAATCAAAGGGAAATCCATGGGCGACGGACACGACCACGCGGCGACATTCGACGGGCTCAACGACGAGTACAAGCGCCGGCTGATCATGGTCACCGCCATCAATATTGGCATGTTCTTCGTCGAGATGACCGCTGGGCAGATCTCGGGTAGCCAGGCACTGAAGGCGGACGCGCTCGACTTTTTCGCCGATGGCGTGACCTATGCACTGAGCTTTTGGGCCATCGGCAAGCCTCTGCAGGTGCGCGCCAGTGCCGCGTTCGCCAAGGGGCTGAGCCTTCTCGCCATGGGCCTCTGGGTGGCCGGATCGACGCTCTGGCAGCTGATCGTACTCGGCGTGCCGGAGGCGGAGGTGATGAGCATGATCGGCGTCGCGGCGCTGGCAGCGAACCTCCTCTCAGTGTGGCTGCTGGCGGCCTACAAGGACGGCGACAGCAATGTGCGATCGGTCTGGCTCTGCTCGCGCAACGACGCCATCGGCAATGTGGCAGTAGTGGTGGCCGCCGGGTTCGTGTGGTGGCTGAATTCGGGGATACCTGACCTGATCGTGGCCGGCATCATGTCCGGACTGTTTCTGAATTCGGCGCAGCAGATCCTGCGGCAGAGCTATGGAGAATGGAAAGAAGCGCGAGCGAGCGGGCTTGGGCATGAGCACCACGACCATGACCACGGACATCAGCAAGAGGAGCGCTGAAGTGGGCCAATGCCCGTTTCTTGTGCACGCGCTGCGCAAGCGCGATACGCGGCGGCAGGAATGTCCTAGGCTTACATGGTGCATCGTCACAGATCAGGAGGCTTCTCTATGACTCTGAACGCGCCTAAGCAGATCGTCTTCATCATCGCCGTCGTGCTCGCCGTGCTGGCGCTGCTCGGCGTTCTCGTCTCGCTACCCGTCATTTCGGCCTATGCGTTCTGGATCCTGCTCATCGGTTTCATCGTCCTTGCGGGCGGTGTGTTGATGAGGGGAACCTAACCTCTTCCCCCGCGCGGTGCGGGACCCGGACCGCGCGGTCTTGAATTGGCCGAGACGCCGACGCAGACTGCGCTTATGCGCGCACCTTTCCTTGCTTTGCTTGCCATCCTCGTAATCCCCGCTCTTGCCGTTCCTCCTGCCTTGGCGTCGGAGTGGGGACACTACGAAAATGCCCGCTTCGGCTACGCCCTGGACGTGCCACCCGACTTCACGGGCGGCGGCGAGGCGGACAATGGCGATGGGCAGGTATTCACCAGCCGGGACGGGACGCAGACATTGCGCGTCTATGGCGGCAATATTCTCGAGGACGATTTCGAACTCGAGGTTGGGCGCGCAACCGAATATCTGGACGGTGAAGGCTGGGCGATCAGTTACCAGCGGACGACGCCAAGCTGGGCAAGCTATTCGGGGTCGAAACAGGGTTTCGTGGTCTACGTGCGGAGCATCGCGCTCTGCGAGGGCACGCAGTTCGCGACGTTCGAATACCGGTACCCGGTCAAGGCGATGAGCGCGGCCGACCCGGTGGTGGAGCGCCTGGTGCGGTCACTCAAGGCGACTGAGGCAAGCGCGAGCTGCTAGCCTAGAACTCTACCCCGGCCTGGGCCTTCACCCCGGCGCGGAAGGGGTGCTTGATTTCCGTCATTTCGGTGACGAGGTCGGCAATCTCGATCAGTTCGTCCTTGGCGTTGCGGCCGGTGACGATGACATGGGTGTCGCGCGGCTTGTTGCGCAGCACGTCGAGCACTTCGTCGAGCGGCAGGTAGTCGTAGCGCAGCACGATGTTGAGCTCATCGAGCAGCACCATCTTGTAGGCCGGGTCGGCGATCAGCGCTTTGGCGCGGTCCCAGGCGGCGCGGGCGGCGGCGAGGTCGCGCTGACGGTCGGCGACGTCCCAGGTGAAGCCTTCGCCCATGGCGTTGATGGTGACGAGGTCGGGAAATTTTTCCAGCACGTCGCGTTCGCCGGTCGACCAGGCGCCTTTGACGAACTGCACGATGCCGACCTTGAAGCCGTGACCGATGGCGCGGAACACCATGCCGAAGGCGGCGGTGGACTTGCCCTTGCCCTTGCCGGTGTGGACGATGAGGAGCCCCTTCTCCTCTGTCTTGGTGGCGAGGATCTTGTTCCGCGCCTCCTTCTTCTTGCGCATCTTTTCGGCGTGATACGCGTCGCGCTCCGCCTCGGTCATCAGGTCGGTCTTCTTGGCCGGCTTGTCGGTCATTGCTTGTCCTCGAGGTAGGCGAAGGCGGAGTTGGAGCGTGGCGTCCAGAAGCCGCGGCGGCGGGCGTCGTCGAACTTGGCGATCAGCTCGTCGTAGCCGAAGCGGTTGTTGTGGCGGATGAACTCGCGAGTCGCATCGTCCTCGACAAAGGCCTCGAAGGCGAGGTCGAAGTGATGGGTCTTGACCGCCCCGGTGGTGGCGGCGAAAGCGAACATGTAGTCGAGCGTCGCGATGATCTCGAAGGCACCCTTGTAGCCGTGGCGCTTCACGCCAGCGATCCACTTGGGATTGACGACGCGGGAGCGGACGACGCGGGAGATTTCCTCCTCCAGCGTGCGGGCGACGGGGCGCTCCGGACG
>JAEZKB010000285.1 GCA_023415605.1 Pseudomonadota bacterium | reverse complement strand
ACCCCCGCGATCCCAAGGGCCCGTTCCTGCCGATCAGGCGGCGACAAGAAGGAAGGCCCCCTTACCCGCCGCTTTGCGGCGACCTCTCACCCAAAGGGAGAGAGCTGGAGCGAGATCGTGCCGCGCTCCTTGCTCCCGCGCGGGGAGAAAGTGGCCGAAAGCCGGGTGGGGTGCGCCAAGCCCCACACGCCCCTTGCCATCCATCCCAATCTAATTTAACCACATAGTTAATTACAGGAGAGGGAGCACCATGGCGGACGCAGTTTACGGCTCGATCGAAATCCGCGGGGCGCGAGAGAACAATCTCAAGAATGTGTCGCTCGACATCCCCAAGCGGAAGATCACCGTCTTCACCGGCGTCTCCGGCTCGGGCAAATCCTCATTGGTGTTCGGCACCATCGCGGCGGAGAGCCAGCGGCTGATCAACGAGACCTACCCGGCCTTCGTGCAGCAGTTCATGCCGCATTACGGGCAGCCGGACGCGGACTCGCTCGACAATATCTCGGCGGCCATCATCGTCGACCAGCAGCGACTGGGCGGCAATTCGCGCTCGACCGTAGCTACCGTCACCGACACGGCGCAGATGCTGCGCATCCTCTTTGCCCGCGTCGCCGAGCCGCGGCTCCCGTCTTATGGCTTTTATTCCTCCAACGATCCGCGCGGCATGTGCCCCGATTGCGAAGGCATCGGCCAGGTCGCAGCCATGGATATGAGCGCCGTGATCGACGAGACGAAGTCGCTCAACCAGGGCGCCCTACTGCCCAAGGATTTCGCCGTCGATAGCTGGTGGTTCGAGATCTACAAGAATTCCGGCCTGTTCGACATGGACAAGCCGATCAACAAATACACGCCCGAGGAGCGCGAAAACCTCCTCCACCTCGATGATGGCCGCAAGATCAAGGTGGGCAAGATCGGCCTCACCTTCGAGGGCGTCGTCGCCAAGCTCAAGAAGGGGCTCGGCTCCAAGGACCCCGAAACCCTGCAGCCGCATGTCCGCCGCGAATACGATCGGATCTTTACCCGCGCCGTGTGCGGCACCTGCCACGGCGCCCGCCTCAACCAGGCGGCGCTCGGCAGCAAGGTGGCGGGCAAGAACATCGCTGAGCTTTCGGCCATGCAGGTCTCCGACCTCGCGCCGTTCATCCGCGGCCTCAAGGCACCCGAAGTCCAGCCGATGATCGATGCGCTGGCCGCGCGGCTCGAGAACCTCGTCACCATCGGGCTGGGCTACCTCAGCCTCGACCGCGAGTCGTCGTCGCTCTCGGGCGGCGAGAGCCAGCGGGTCAAGATGGTGCGCCATCTCGGCTCGTCGCTCACCGACCTCACCTATGTGTTCGACGAACCCTCGGTCGGGCTCCATCCGCACGATGTCGGCCGCCTCGCCGGGCTGATGACGCAGCTCCGCGACAAGGGCAACACTGTCCTTGTGGTCGAGCACAAGCCCGACATGATCGCCATCGCCGACCATGTCGTCGACATGGGCCCCTTCGCCGGTTCCAAGGGTGGCGAGGTGGTCTACGAGGGCGACTATCCCGGACTGCTGAGATCCGGGACGCTCACCGGCGACCACATCGAGAAGCACCAGCCGATCAAGGACAAGGTCCGCAAACCCAAGGGCAAGCTCTCGATCAGGAAGGCGGCGTTGAACAATCTGAAGGATGTCTCGGTCGACATCCCCGAAGGCGTGCTGACCGTGGTCTCGGGCGTCGCCGGTTCCGGCAAATCCTCGCTGATCCAGGGCTGCCTCCCCGAGGCGTATCCCGATACCGTCATCATCGACCAGAACCTCGCGCGCGGCTCCCGCCGGTCGAACACCGCCACCTATACGGGCATCCTCGACGCGGTGAGGAAGGCCTTCGCCAAGGCGACAGGCGAGGATGCGGCGCTGTTCTCCGCCAATTCCAAGGGCGCCTGCCCCGACTGCAACGGGCTCGGGGTCATCTACACCGACCTCGCCCATCTCGATCCGATGATCACCACTTGCGAGACCTGCAACGGCAAGCGCTTCACCGACGAGGTGCTGGCCCACAAGCTGCGCGGCAAGTCGATCTCCGATGTCTACGAGATGCCGGTCGGCGATGCCGTCGCCTTCTTCTCCGAACCGGCGATCGCCAAGATCCTCAAGGGCCTCGACGATGTCGGCCTCGGCTACCTGACCCTGGGCCAGCCGCTCTCGACCCTCTCGGGCGGCGAGCGCCAGCGGCTGAAGCTCGCGGCAGAGCTCGGCAAGTCCGGCAATATCTATGTTCTCGACGAGCCGACCACCGGCCTCCACATGCACGACGTCGATACGCTGATCGGCCTCTTCGACCGGCTAGTAGATGCCGGCTCCACCGTCATCGTCATCGAGCACAATCTCGACGTCATCAGCCGTGCCGACTGGGTTATCGACCTTGGCCCCGGCGCCGGCCACGACGGCGGCACGGTTGTCTTCCAGGGCGTCCCCGCCGACCTCGCGAAAGGCAAGACGTCCCTGACCGGCCGCTATCTGGCGAAGCGGGGTTAGGTTCCCGAGCGCTCGATGAGGCTCGCCTGGGCCTGCAGCTCCGTCGCGCGGGCTTCGAGCGCGGCGCGGCTCACCGGCCAGGTCTCGGGATTGGAGGGATCGAAGGCATTGCCCCGCCACTCCTGGTATACCACCGCCACGCCCTTGGGGGTCTTGCGGAACACCGAGAGCATCACCTCGCCCTGGCCGCGCAGCTTGGCGATCGAATCGAGGTAGGCGCCGCAAACGAAGATCAGCGGCGGGAACACGCCGCCCTCTTCCTTGCCGAGCATGAACGATCCGGTCAGCTCCGGGTGGCAGGGCTTGGAATATCCGGCGATCGACGCATCGCGGTAGTCCGCGAGGCTGCGCTGCGTGTCGAGGGTCACCCGCGCCGCATAGGTTGTCGTCCACTCATCGAAACTCTCGCCCTTGGGGAAGAACTCGACAAAGGCCTGCTGCGGGTCGGCATAGGTATTGTGCTCGACCAGCCCCATCACATCCGGGTTGAGCCGCTCGGCTGCCGTCAACCAGTCGGGCAGCGGCACCGAGAAGCGATGTCCCGCCGCGTCGAGATTGATCTGCGCCCCCTCCTGCGCCACCGAAATGTCCCCGGCGCTCACCGGGGCGGCGAGCGCCATCAGAATAGCCACAGCCAGTGAAAATCTGCGCAAGACGGTCTCCTTTTTGGGCGGAAGCTAGTGCAGCGACACCATGCCGACAATCACGTGATGGATGTCCATCACCTGCGCCACGCACATCCTTGCAACAGATTGTGAACTTGTGCGTTCGATTCCGCCCCGTTGTGTGGCGGCGTCGCACTCGACAAAGCCGCGCGCATCAGGGCTTTTCCGCTAGCCCTTCTTCTCCAGCACGAGCCCGCTTTGACCAGCCGCCGCCTCTTCCTCATCGGTGTATCCGCCCTCGCCCTCACCGCCTGTTCCTCCACCGGTCGCCGCTCGCTACGCGATGGCCGCACGGTGATCCAGGTCGACGAGCCCTGGGCTACCTACTACGCCGCCCAGCCCAACGAACCCTTCCCGGTCCCCGCCATCGACCTGCGCCGCGTGCCGGAGCAGTTCTGGCGGCAAGAGGTTCAATCGCCCGGCAATTACGCGCCCGGCACGATCGTGGTCAGCACTTCGCAGCGCTACCTCTACCTCATCATGTCGGGTGGCCGCGCCATGCGCTACGGCGTCGGGGTCGGCCGCGAGGAGGGCCTGCAGTTCAAGGGCAATGCCACCATCGGCCGCAAGGCCGAATGGCCGCGCTGGACGCCCACCGCCAACATGATCAAGACCCAGCCCGAGCGGTATAAGCCCTACGCCGCCGGTCTGCCGGGCGGCCTCAACAACCCGCTCGGTGCCCGCGCCCTCTATCTCTACCGCAACGGTCGCGACACCCACTTCCGACTGCACGGCACGCTCGAGCCCTACACCATCGGCCAGCAGGTCTCCTCGGGCTGTATCCGCTTGATCAACCAGGACATCATCGACCTCTACAACCGGGTGCCCTCCGGCACCAAGGTCATCGTCCTCAGCTGATCGCACGCCTCCGGTAAGGGGATATAAAGATTCCTTTATATCCCCTGTTGCCCGCTGTCCTGTCCTTGCGTATAAGGCGCGCAACGTCAGGATAAGCGGAGTTTTGCCACATGGCCCCCACCAATACCGACTATGCCGTCAGGGACATTTCCCTCGCCGATTTCGGCCGCAAGGAAATCGGCATGGCCGAGATCGAGATGCCGGGCCTGATGGCCATCCGCGAGGAATATGCCGGCAAGCAGCCGCTCAAGGGCGCGCGCATCGCCGGCTCCCTGCACATGACCATCCAGACCGCCGTGCTGATCGAAACGCTGGTGGCGCTGGGCGCCGAGGTCCGCTGGGTCTCGTGCAACATCTTTTCGACCCAGGATCACGCGGCTGCCGCGATTGCCGCCG
>JAEZKB010000221.1 GCA_023415605.1 Pseudomonadota bacterium | reverse complement strand
CAAGTCCCATTTGCCGCCCCAGTCACTGTATCGGCTTGCAATGAGTTTCGCCGTATCATTGAACAATTTGTCTTGTTGACCAACCACATACTCCTTAAACCTGTTTTCGAGCAGGATGTTGATCATCAGGCTGACGATCAACAGCATCATCAGTGTTACGGCAAGAAACGCTGCGGCGAGCTTGACCCTCAGGCTAAACTTCATCGTATTCACCACCAAACTTATACCCAACCCCATAAACCGTGATAACGTACTTAGGTGCTTTCGGGTTGTCTTCCAGCTTCTGCCTGATGTTTTTGATGTGGGTATCCACAGCACGCTCAAACCCTTGATATTCGTCATCTCCAAGCGCCAATGTGATCAGTTCATCTCTTGTAAAAACCTTTAGCGGGTACTTCACCATGGTCATGAACAGGCTAAACTCATTGGGTGTCAACGCAACCAGCTCCCCGCGTTTGCGGACCTCATGTTTCTGGCTGTCGATGATAAGCTCCCCATTGTTGTAGGAAATGGAAGAGGCTACGGGAACTGCTTCGTTGGTCACCCTTCGCAACACAGCATCCACTCTGGCCAACAGCTGCCTGGGGCTGAAGGGCTTGGTGACGTAGTCATCGGCACCAATCTCCAGGCCCTGCACAATGTTCGTCTCCTCCACCTTGGCTGACAACATGATAACCGGCGCTCTCGACTTCCGGCGGATTGCGCGGCAGACATCCTCACCCGCCATATCCGGCAGCATCAGATCCAGGATCACCAGCACAGGGTTTACTCGATCGAACAGTTCAAGTGCTTCTTTACCGTTGCATGCCGATGCGACCTGGTAGCCAGCATGCTGCAGGTAAGACTGTATCACTTCAATGATTTTCACTTCATCGTCTATAACCAGGACGGTTTTTGGCTGCTGCATGCCCATGTTCCTTTCCGTAAATGGCATAAGGGCGGAATCACACCGCCCTACTGCCAACAAGAGTTACATCACATCATAACCTTGATCCTCGATCGCAGCCCGTATGGCATCAATCGCGATTTTCTCCGGGTCATGCTCCACCGACACTTTTTTACCATTCAGGTCAACTGAGACACTGTTCACCCCGTTCAATGCACCTACAACCTTCTTGATCCTGTTTTCACAATGGCTGCAGGACATTCCTTCCACATGCAGGGTCTTAACTTCCACTGCCATCTTTCTCGCTCCATTATCCATGTTATTAGGTGGTCTACTGACTACTGTCTACTTCAACTCGTATGGTTTCAACAGCACATCGATGTCGCTGCCGTCCAAATCCTTCATTGTCTTGAAGATCCAGCCGTCGATGTTCTGCACATCCACGCCGATATCCGCCAGGGGTTTCGCAGCGATCACAAACACAATGTCCTTGTCATTGGTCTTGTAGTCCTTGGCCCATTCGAACTTCCCGCCAGGCAGCTTCACACCGTAATGGTCCAGATCCTGGTGATAAGAAAGCACCTTACGGTCAAACGTCACAGCCTCAAACAGTGAATCTGTCACAGTGTCTTTCATGCCGGTGCCTTTGCCATAATCAGCGATCAGCAGGAGCTTGTCTCCATTCACCCGGTTGCCGCCGCCCAGCTTGCTCACATCCAAGCCAGCATCAGTGAAAGGCTTCAGGGCCGTTTCCATCACGATATCTTCGCTGCCGGTCAGGTCATAATCATGGCTGATCTTCAGCGTGGCTGTACCATCCACGGTAAGGTAGTAGTAGTGGTCGGTTAAGGTGTTGTCCGTTACCAGGTTGGGGAATGCCTTTGTGATTGATTCAAAGGAACCGGGGCTGTATTTCAGCACCACGTCGGCGGCGGCGCAACCCGCCAGCAACAGGGTGGCCAGAACAAGGCTTGAAAGGATCATGCTTGCTTTCTTCATTTAAGCTTCCTCCGATTGATAATAGTTCTCAATGTCTCTTGATCCTGAATCGCTTGAGTCGCAGCGCATTGGTTACTACCGACACTGAGCTCAGGGCCATCGCAGCACCGGCATAAATTGGGTTCAACAGCGGCCCGCCGAGAGCGTGGATCAGCCCGGCTGCCAGCGGGATGCCTGCCAGGTTGTAGACGAAGGCCCAAAACAGGTTCTGCCGGATGTTGCGGATCGTGGCGCGGCTTAGCGCGATGGCAGAGGCTACTTCATTCAGGTCTCCGCCCATCAGCACCACGTCAGCGCTTTCCACGGCCACGTCGGTGCCGGTGCCGATGGCCATACCGATGTCGGCTTGCACCAGCGCCGGTGCGTCGTTGATGCCGTCACCCACCATGGCGACCTTCCGGCCCTCCTCCTGCAACCGCTTGACCTCACTGGCCTTGTCTTGCGGCAATACATCGGCCAAAACCCGGTCAATGCCTGCCTCTTTGGCGATCACTGCGGCGGTGTTCTTGTTGTCACCGGTGATCATCGCGACTTCAATGCCCATGGCCTTCAGCTGTTCGACTGCAGCCTTGCTGGTAGGTTTGATTGTGTCTGCCGCAGCCATCAGTGCTGCCAGCTTTACATTGACAGCCACATACATCAGCGTCCTGCCCTTTTGGGAGAGCAATGTGGCGTCTGCTTCGGCCATGGTCGTATCGACGCTGTTTTCGTTCATCAGCTTCACATTGCCGGCCAATACTCTCCTGCCCATCACAACTGCATCAATGCCCCTGCCAGGCACTGCCTTGAAAGCGTCAGGATCGCCAAGTTTAAATCCGCGCTGCTCCGCACCCTGCACAATGGCGCGGGCGATCGGGTGCTCGCTGCCCCGTTCCGCAGATGCGCACAGGATCAATGCTTCTTTTTCCTCAATACCGCCGTATGTCACCACATCGGTCAGCACCGGCTTGCCCTCTGTAATCGTGCCGGTCTTGTCAAACACAACCGTTTTGATCTTGTGCGTGGTCTCCAGCGCCTCGCCACCTTTGATGAGGATGCCTAGTTCAGCGCCCTTCCCGGTGCCAACCATGATGGCCGTGGGTGTGGCCAGGCCCAGCGCGCAGGGGCACGCGATCACCAGCACCGTCACGAAAACGTTCAGAGAGAAGTTGAAGTCCTTACCCGCCAGCGCCCAGGCAACCGCCGCGACCAGCGCGATGGCCAGCACGGCCGGCACAAAGTAACCGGAAATGATATCGGCCAGTTTGGCGATAGGCGCCTTTTTGCCCTGAGCGTCTTCCACCAATTTAATGATCTTGGAAAGCGCCGTGTCCGCGCCAACCCGAGTGGCCCGAAACTTCAGCAGGCCCTCGCCGTTGATGCTGCCGCCGGTCACTTCACTGTCCGGCCCCTTTTCCACCGGCAGGCTTTCGCCGGTCAGCATCGATTCATCCACAGACGAA
>JAEZKB010000094.1 GCA_023415605.1 Pseudomonadota bacterium | reverse complement strand
GCTCTATTCGGTGCCAGGCCGGACCGTTGTCGACTTGACCGTCGACACCATCGCTCGCCTGCGCGACGCCCACGACAACATCATTGGTGTCAAGGACGCGACGGCGAACATGGAGCGTGCCAGCCTGCAGCGCGCCAAGCTCGGGACCGACTTTATCCTGCTCTCCGGCGAGGACATGACGGCGCTGGGTTTCAACGCCCATGGCGGTCATGGCTGTATTTCGGTCACCTCGAACGTCGCGCCGAAGCTCTGCGCTCAGTTTCAGAACGCCTGCCAGCAGGGCAACTATGCCGAAGCGCTGGCCCTGCACGACAAGCTCGTGCCACTGCACAAGGCCCTGTTCCTCGAAAACAATCCGGGGGGCGTCAAATACGCGGCGTCCAGGCTCAACCTCTGCCGCAACGAGTTCCGCCTGCCGGTCGTTCCAGTGACCAAGGCCAGCGAGGACGCCATTGACGCCGCGCTCAGTTTCGCGGGCCTGCTCAACTAGGCATTCCCATGGCCCCTAAAGAGAAAAAGCCATCGATGATCGTCACCGGGCCCGTCGCCGAAAATCGGCGGGCCCGCTACGACTACGAGATCCTCGACACCCTCGAGGCCGGCATCATGCTGACCGGCACCGAGGTCAAGTCGCTGCGCACCGGCAAGGCCCAGATCACCGAAAGCTACGCCTCGCCCGAGCGCGGCGAGCTCTGGCTGATTAATTCGCACATCCCGGAATACCTGCAGGCCAACCGCTTCAACCATGAGGAAAAGCGTCCGCGCAAACTCCTGGTCTCCAAGAAGCAGCTGGCCAAACTGAGCCAGGACGTCGAGCGCGCCGGCAACACCATCGTGCCGCTAAAGCTCTATTTCAACGAGCACGGCAAGGCCAAGCTGCTGATTGGCGTCGGCAAGGGCAAGAAGACTTACGACAAGCGCGCCACCGAGCGCGATCGCGACTGGAACCGCGACAAGGCCCGGCTGTTGAAGCACGGCTGATCAGTCGGCCAGCGCTGCCTGTGCGGCGCGACCCACCACATCCTCGAACATCGCCTCGGTCAGAACGCCCGTATTCGTGTTGTAGCGCGAGCAGTGATAGCTGTCGAAAAGCGTCGCGCCTGAGGTGAGCCTGTGCGTGGCCCCGTGCCCGAAGGGGAAATTGGCGCGCCGTTCCCCCAGCGTCGTCAGCAGCGAGTCATGCGCAATACGGCCGAGCACCAGGAAGATCGATGGCCGGTGTACTTCGATCGTGTTCACCAGGAACTGCCGGCAGGTCGCGATCTCCGGGCCGGTCGGCTTGTTCTGCGGCGGCACGCAGCGCACCGCATTGGCGATCAGCACCCGGTTGAGCCGCAGCGTATCCTCCGGCGTCTCCTCATAGTCCCCGGTTGCCAGCCCGAACTTCTTGAGCGTCGCGTAAAGCAGGTCGCCCGCATAGTCCCCGGTGAACGGCCGCCCGGTGCGGTTCGCCCCGCGCAGGCCTGGCGCCAGGCCGACGATGATCAGCCGCGGCTTGACGTCGCCCCAGTTCGGCACCGGAGCGTTGAACCAGTCTGGGAACTGCTGGCGGTTGTCTGCACGAAACTGCGCGAGCCGCGGACAGAGTGGGCAGTCATGCGGCGGGTTGGTCGGCAGCAAGGGGTAGCCTGGGGCAGGGGACTCAGTTGCTCGCAGGTTCCGTGACTGATGCGGTGCGGTCAACATGCGGTGTGCGATCCACCGGCGGCACGCGTCCCACCGTCTTGGCCAGTTCCGCCACATCGAGGAAGAAGTCTGCCTGCCTGCGTAGATCGTCCGCGATCATCGGCGTCGGCGTGGTCAGCGTCGAGACCACCGTCACCCGCTTGCCCTTGCGCTGCAGCGCTGCCACCAGCGCGGTGAAGTCACCATCGCCGGAAAACAGCACCAGATGGTCGTAGAACTGGGACATTTCTAGCGCGTCGACGCAGAGCTCAATATCCATGTTCCCCTTGATCTTCCGGCGGCCGGCGGAGTCGGTGAACTCCTTGGCCGGCTTGGTCACGACGGTGAACCCGTTGTAGTCCAGCCAGTCGATCAGCGGCCGGATGGACGAATATTCCTGATCCTCGACCAGCGCCGTGTAGTAGTAGGCACGCAGCAGGTAGGCCTTGGCCTGAAACTCGGCCAATAGACGGCGGTAGTCGATGTCGACCCCGATCGCCTTTGACGTCGCGTAGAGATTGGCGCCGTCGATGAACAGGACCACCTTCTCGCGCGGATCGATTGACATGCACTCTCCTCCTGGACCGGGTCGGCCGGCCTCTCAGGCTGCCCGGTTCTAAACTCAGATCTTTTGGGGGTGAGGGGCAGATGCTCCAGTTTTGCGATGGTTTGAGGCTCGTCCCAGACTCACATCAGCGCCAGAAACCCGTCGTTTGCAACAACAAAAAGTGTTCCGACTGTGGCCGGAAAATCGGGGTTCTGCGCTAACCTACGGCAATCTCGCGGAAATTGTTCATTTCCATGTTGCCCAGCCGCCTGTTCAAATCCTTGCTCCCAGTGGACCGGTCGTGTATGGAGACCCTTCATTCCCGCAATTTGTGGAGACGTTCGTGGCACGCGTCACCGTTGAAGACTGCATTGAAAAGATCGACAACCGCTTCGATCTCGTCCTGATGGCCGCTCACCGCGCCCGCATGATCTCGGCCGGTTCGCAGATCACCATCTCCCGCGATAACGACAAGAACCCGGTCGTGGCGCTGCGCGAGATCGGCGACGGCGCGATCTCGCCGGAAGATCTCCGCGAGGACCTGATCCACTCGCTCCAGAAGTATGTCGAAGTCGACGAGCCCGAAAAGCACGCCGCTCCGCTGCTCGACGCCAATGCCGACGAGGACAGCG
>JAEZKB010000323.1 GCA_023415605.1 Pseudomonadota bacterium | reverse complement strand
AGCGCTTCGTGGACCGTCGCACCAGCGCTCTGATGCGTCACTTGAGAGACAAGCATATGGTATCGCCTGAAGTTAACGACCGCGGCGAAGTCAGCCTCGAAGGTCACCTCATCGGCTCGATCGAGGGTTTCCGTTTCACGCTCGCACGGTCCGACGACGGCGACTCGAAGAACCTCCGCGCTGCGGCGAGCCAGGTGGTAGCGCCCGAAATCCTCAAGCGTGCCGAGCGCCTCGCCGGCGCACCCAACGAGGAATTCGTGCTCGCCACGGACGGCACCGTTCGCTGGCGCGGCGAAGTCGTCGCCAATCTCGCCGAGGGCGAGCAGTTGCTGACCCCGCGCCTGATTGTCCTCGCCGACGAAGCGCTGACCGGGCCGGAGCTCGAGCGGGTGCAGGACCGGCTCAACCTCTGGCTTCGGCACACCGTCAACACTCAGCTCGAATCCATCATGCAGCTGGCTGAGCCGGCCGATCTGGAAGGCGCCGCGCGCGGCATTGCTTTCCAGCTCTCCGAGCATCTGGGGCTCTTGCCGCGTGCGCAGGTCGCCGAAGAGGTCAAGGGTCTCGACCAGGACGTTCGCGCCAAGATGCGCAAGCTGGGCGTCAAGTTCGGCGCCTACCATATCTACGTGCCGCTGAGCCTGAAGCCGGCGCCGCGCGAGCTGGCGCTGATCCTCTGGGCGCTCAAGAATGGTGGCGTGCGCCAGCCCGGTGTCTCAGATCTGCCGCAGATCGTGCTCTCGGGCCGCACCAGCTTCCTGATCGACCCCGAAGTGAACCCGAAACTCTATGAAGTCGCGGGCTTCAAGGTGGCCGGCAAGCGCGCCGTGCGCGTCGATATTCTCGAGCGCCTCGCCGATATCATCCGGCCGCTGATTGCGCTCAATCCGGTGACGCACCAAGGCGAATTGCCCGCCGGCGCGGCCGAAGGCAACGGCTTCCGCGTCACCGTCGAGATGACCTCGCTGCTCGGGACCGCAGGCGAAGATTTCGCGTCGATCCTCACCTCGCTCGGCTATCGCGTCCGACGGACGCCGAAGGTCGCCGCTCCTGCGGCTGCTGCGACTGAGGCTCCGGCAATTGCCGAAGCTGCCGATGCCGTGACCAACGAGGCGGCGCAGGAGGCCGTCGAGGGAGCGTCCGCACCCGCTCCGGTGGAAGCGGCGCCGCAGGCCGAAGAAGCCGCTGCTGTCGAGACCGCGACCGCTGATCTCGGCGCATCGGCACCGGCTGCCGAAGGCGCAGCCCCTGCGCCTGCCGAGCCCGAGTTCGACGAAGTCTGGTTCCCGGGCGGCCGCCGTCCGGACAACCAGCGGCACGAAAAGCGCAACAACTTCCGCCGCCCGGCCGCCGATGGCGCTGCAGCGGCCGAAGCTCAGCAGGACCGCCCCAAGCGCTTCAACCGCCCCGACCGCAAGGACGGCGAGGGCAATCAGGGCCGCCCGCGCTTCGAAGGCCGCCGCCCCAATGGCGACGGCAAGTTCGAGGGCAAAGGCGGCGGCAAGCCCGGTGGCGGCAAGCGCTTCGACAAGCCCAAGGACGACTGGAAGGAGCACCGTCCGCGCGAGCAGCGCGAGACCAAGCTCGATCCGAACTCGCCCTGGGCCGCGCTCGCTGCCTTGAAGACCCCCAAGAGCTGAGCGGCGGCTTGGAGAAGCAACGCCTCGACAAGTGGCTGTTCTTCTCGCGCGCCGTCAAGTCGCGCACGCTGGCGCAGAAGCTGATCGAGACCGGGGCGGTGCGGGTCAATTCCGAACGCACCGAGCGCTCCGACCACAAGGTCGGCGCCGGTGACGTGCTGACCATGACCATCCACAACCAACTCCGCGTCTGGCGCATCCTCGATGCCGGCGAGCGCCGCGGCCCTGCGCCGGAGGCGCAAGGCCTTTACGAGGACCTCTCCCCGCCGCCGCTGCCCAAATCCGAGCCGGTCCCTCTCTTCGGCCACCGGGACGCCGGCGCCGGTCGCCCCACCAAGAAGGAACGCCGCGAGATCGACCGCCTTCGCGACGAGGACGGCGAGGGGATCGACGACTAGACGACAGGCAGAGGAGACTCGGAGCCACCCCTGCAACCTCGACCGCTGTCCAGGTCAACAGCGAAAATGGGTGAACGGCGGGAGGCTGCCAAGCGCTTGCGATGCGGGGAAAAACGGTTTAGCACCGGTCCCGCGGGCACTCCCTGCCCCGACTTGGTTCCGCTCAGGATCACACGGCCAGATGACCTATATCGTCACGGACAATTGCATTAAGTGCAAATACATGGACTGCGTCGAGGTTTGCCCCGTCGACTGCTTCTATGAAGGCGAGAATATGCTCGTCATCCATCCGGACGAATGTATCGACTGCGGCGTCTGCGAGCCCGAATGCCCCGCGGAGGCGATCAAGCCCGATACCGAGGGTGGTCTCGACAAGTGGCTCGAGATCAATACCAAGTATGCGGCGGTGTGGCCGAACATCACCGAAAAGCGGGATGCACCCCCGGACGCCAAGGAATTCGATGGCGAAACCGGTAAGTATGAGAAATATTTCTCAGCCGAGCCCGGCGAAGGCGACTGAGGTCCGAGCGGCCTAGACTCGGTGGAACGCTTGTAAACTGGGCGACTCAGGCCCGGTTAACGCACTGATTCGGCATTTTTGATTTTGCTGAAAAATTGTGCTATGGTCTTTGGACCAATGCAGTACACCCGTCACCCAGCACGTGCCACTAGGCACCCTTTTTTTTGAAAAGATCAGAGGTTTTTGCGCATCCGGTCCGTCGGGCGGGCAGGTCGGACGCGATGGTTTGTACTGCGCTGACAACAAGTAAGAATGGACGGTCTTCGCCAGAGCCTGTCCATCGGCGGCGTTGATAGGAGTTTTGAGAATGGTTGCCAAAAAGACCGCGCAGCGTCTTGGGTTCAAGACCGGCGAGTACATCGTCTACCCCGCGCATGGCGTTGGTCAAATCCTCTCCATCGAGGAGCAGGAAGTCGCCGGCATGAGCCTTGAACTGTTCGTGATTTCGTTCGAGCAGGACAAGCTGACCCTCCGCGTCCCCGTCGCCAAGATCAAGTCCGTCGGCATGCGCAAGCTGGCCGAGGAGGACATGGTCAAGAAGGCGCTCGACACCGTCACCGGCCGCGCCCGCGTCAAGCGCACCATGTGGAGCCGCCGCGCTCAGGAATATGAAGCCAAGATCAATTCGGGCGACCTGATTTCGATCTCGGAAGTCGTGCGCGACCTCTACCGGTCGGACGATCAACCGGAACAGTCTTATTCCGAACGCCAGCTGTTCGAGCAGGCCATGGACCGCATGAGCCGCGAAATCGGTGCTGTCAACAGGCTGACGCTGACCGAAGCCGTGCAGCTCATCGAGAAGAACCTGGCCAAGAGCCCGCGCCGCAGCGCCAAGACCGATGCGGCCGACGACGCCGAAGAAGCAGCCGCATAAGCCTTCCGACCTGCAGCAGCAGTTGAAAGGGTCGGTCCCCCGGGACCGGCCCTTTTCTTTATGCGGGCGAGCGCCTGACGATGAGCAGGTGCATCGGCGCGCGCAGCACGAAGCCCAGCCGCTCGTAGAGCGAGATCGCATGCGTGTTGGCCGCATAGGCGTGTAGGAAGGCCGTGTCGCCTCGGGCAGAAATTTCCCCGGCGACGAAATTGAACAGCAGCTTACCGAGCCCCTGCCCCTGAAAATCGGGATGCGTGCAGAGTCCGCTGAGTTCGCCAAACCCCGGGACACGCATGCGTTGCCCGGCCATCGCGGCGAGGCGCCCATCGATCCGGATACCCCAGAATGTGCCCAGCTCCTGCGCCCCGAGCGTGAACGGCCCCGGCTTGGTGAGCGTCGCAAGCTCCAGCATTTCTTCCGCATCGGCTTGGGTGAGCGGGGTGATGCGCGCGTCCTCGATGCGGCCATAGGGCTGACGCGCGATCATCTGCACGAGATTGTCGCGCAGCACGGTCTCGAGACCGGCGGGGACGGGATGCTCGCTCGCTTCGACAATAGCCATGGCCTCGCCTTCGGCCAGTAGCGCCCCAAGCGCTGCGAGACTTGCTGCTGTGTGATCGGCGGCCGCGCCGAATGGAACGATGCTGGGCGAATAACGGCGGGCGCGGTGATCGCCCTCGGCCAGCGCCGCATGAGCCGTGGCCAGTGAATTCCAGACCGGACGATCGAGACTGTGACTCATCGTGTCCTCCCCAGTCGCCTCTCCATCGAAGGCGAGGGCCCACGCTGTCAATATCTGCCGCCCGGTGGAAAATCGAGGACCTCGAAAAACTACGGTGGCGCAAGGCTGGTTGCGGCGGGGTATGGTGCGGCGGGACGAGGGCTCGGGGGAACACGTGAAGCGGCTGGTGTTTTGCTTCGATGGCAGCTGGAACAGGCTGGATACGCCCCACCCGACCAATGTGCTGCTGACCGCCGAAAGCGTCGTGCCGATCACCGCCGACCGAACCACGCAGGTCACGTTCTACGATGAGGGTGTGGGCAGCGAGGATGGCGAAGCCTTTGTCGGCGGCGTGTTTGGTGCCGGCCTCGTCAAGAACCTGAGCGACGGCTACCGCTTCCTCATCTTCAACTACTCGCCCGGCGACGAAATCTACGTCTTCGGCTTTTCGCGCGGCGCCTACACCGCGCGCTCCTTCGTCGGCCTGCTCAGCACCTGCGGTATCCTGCATCGGCAGCATGCGCGCTGGGCCGACGAGGCAGTGACACTCTACAAGCGCCGCAACAGCAGCGATGCCTTCCGGGACGAAGTGCTGAAATTTCGCGGCGAGCACTCGCCGCAGATCGTGGTTTCAAGTGCCGAGGACGAGTGGCGCGCAGAGAACCTCTCGGGCTATGTGCGCGGCTCGCGGCCATCGCTCAGGATTAAGTATCTGGGCGTCTGGGACACGGTCGGCGCGCTCGGCATTCCGCGCTACATCGTCATGGCCAATGCCTTCAACAAGATGCATCAGTTCCACGATGTAAGCCTGTCACCGGTGGTCGAGCACGCTCGCCATGCGGTGGCCATCGACGAGCACAAGGTCGACTTCGAGCCGACGCTCTGGGAAAACCTCGACGACCTCAACCGCGAGCGCGTCGCCGAACCCGACCGGCCCGATGCGCCCTATCAGCAGATGTGGTTTCCCGGTGTGCACGGGTCGGTGGGGGGCGGTGGTGAGCGGCGCGGCCTTTCCGATCAGGCGCTGGACTGGATCTGGGACGGCGCCCGCCATGCCGGTCTCGAGCTCGACAGCGGACCGGACTCGCATCTTTACAGGCTGAGTTCCTCCCACGCGGAGGCGCTCGCCAACCAGGCCGCCCGCTTCACCCCGATCGGCTTCATTCTCGACAACCTGCCGCGCGCCGACCGCAAGCCGGGCCGGCTGCGTCTGCACCAGATCAGCCCGATTGCCCGCCGTCGCTGGCGCGAGCGCGCCGAGAACCTGCCAGAAGCCAAGCCCTACCGTCCGGGGACGCTGAGCCCGGTCGCGCCGCAACTCGACACCGATCTGGACGGCGACGGCGTGTCTGACATGGAGGGCTACGGCCCGGAATTCACCGTCTACATCGTCCGGCCCGGCGACACGCTCGCACGTATTGCCCGGCGCGCCTATGGCAGCCCAAGGCGGGTCGGGCCAATCCTCGCTGCCAACCGCTACAAGCTTCTCGGTCCCGGCTGGGTGATCCACCCCGGACAGGCCCTTCGTCTGCCCATGCGCAAGGCTGACTAGTCGCCAGCCTTACTGGAAGACCACGATCTTGTATCTCTCGCCGGTCTGGACAGGATCGCCCGGGTAGTGGTTGTTGAGGATGTAGAAGAGTTCGGTGCCGCGACTGAGTGAATTCATCCGGCGGGCAAGGGAATCCGCTGTGTCCATGTTGCCGGCGACGACGGTCTTGACGACGAGCCGGCGAACCAGCGTCAAGTCCTTGTCGGTGGTGGCGCGGAAACTCTTGAGCGTATCCATCGCTGCCTTCTCGAAGGCGGGGCTGGAGAACTTGGCCGCGAAGATGAAGCGAAACACCTGGTCGCCAAGGCGGGCCACCGCGACCCGGAAGTTCCACTGATCGGTGACGGCGACGCCGGACGCCATATCGATGCCGTTGAAGCTCTCTTTCTTGACCGTAGCCGGCTGCAGCCCGGCGATCCAGCCGGACTTCAGATAGTCGGTGAGTGCCATCGTCTTGGGCACAACGGCACTGTCGAAACGCACGGCCTCGCCGTCGCCGGCCACACCTACCACCGCGCCCTTGGAGGACTGCAGCGTATAGTTGTTGGGCACCGTGAAGGTGAACTTCAGTGACGGCTGGATATAGCGCTGGCCGACGATGGCGCCCTGATTGGGGCTGTCGCCGAAGGCGAGGTTCTCGATGCCTTCCATGTAGCGGTTGCGGTCGGTTTCGCCCAAACCCGGGGCACCGAAAGAGGCGCGCGCGTTCTCGATCGCCTTCTGAATGCGGTCAGGCGTCGAGGGGTGCGAGGAGAGGAAATCGTCTGCCTGATCGGCATCGCCGGCCGAGAATTTCGCGAAGCGGCTCATGGCGCCGAGGAAGCGGGCCGCCGCATGCGGATCATATCCGGCCTTGCCGGAAATCTGGATACCTTCCTTGTCGGCCGCCAGTTCCTGCTGCTGGCTGAACGCCGCGAGCTGCATCTTGGCGCGGTTCGACGACTGGTCGGTTTCGACATTGCCGCCGAATACGCCGGTGACCACCTTGTCGACGATCTCGTTGGTGCGCACCCGGTTGGTGCGGGCACGGGCATGTTTGAGCACCACGTGGGCAATTTCGTGCGCCAATACAGCCGCCAGTTCGCTCGTGTCGGAAGCGAGCGCCAGGATGCCGCGGGTGACGTAGATATAGCCCCCCGGCAGCGCGAAGGCGTTGACTTCGGATGTGTCGAGGATGGTAACGGTAAAGCGCGCGCTTGGCTGGTCCGCCGCGATAAGGAGCCGGCTGACGATGCGGGCCAGCATCTTCTGCGCAACCAGGTCGTCATAGACGCCGCCATAGGATGCGACGATGCGCGGATGTTCGCGCGCCCCGATCACGTCCTCCTCGGGGTCCGAGGTCGTCTGCACCACGGGTGCGTTCTGCCCCTGAGTCTGCTGCACGGCAATATTCGGCCCGAAGCTGGTGCAGCCGGCGAGCGCAAACAGCAGCGCCACCGGCACTGCGGCATGGGTTTTGGAAATAATGCGACGCAAAGCCATCATCGCGCGGCCAGAACCTCGATCTGCTCGGGATGCGTGATCTCGATGCGTGGACCATCCCGGTCGTCCACCCACCCGCGGACCCGCACCAATGCATTTTCGAGCACGAGCGGATCGAAGCCGGACTCCGCGAAGAGGCGCAGTGCCCTCTGCTCGATCACGGCGGTGAAGTCTTCTTTCCAGTAGCGACCGAAATTGAGAAACACGCGCCCGCCGGACTTTTCCGCCAGCAGCACACGCCCTTCGACAAGTTCGTATTGGCCCGCACGCTGGGAGAGAACGGCGGGCCGGTCCGCACGCCGAACCGTGTAGTAGGGATCGGCCCAGATGCCAAGCTTCATCGTGCGCGCGCGGCTCTCGACGGCTAGCAATTCGGCAAGGCACGCGCGATTATCCGGGAACGAGTAAACCCGCGCCAAGCCTTCGGCGATCATCTGACGCTGCAGCCAGACTTCCGGACTGCCGACGATGAACATCTGCCCCAACACGCGATCATGCCGGTCGCGCTCGGCACCGCCATGCCGGATTTCAACAGCCTTGCCTAAAGCCATGGTTTCGAGTCGCGCCTTCGCCTCTTCGGCTTTCGGCCAAGTGGCGAAATCCTCGCGCCCGAGCGGCAGTTTCGGCGCCTGCATGCCGATCAGCCGGACCACGAGGCCATTGTCGAGCACCACAGTATCACCGTCGGTGACGCTCGCGACCACACCTTTGGGACCCGGCCGCAAGTCGGCGCAAGCCATGCCTGCACCCGACATGGACAGGGCTACCGTGGCCACGGCGAGTCCAAGAGCATACTGCTTCAGCAAATTCCGCCCCAAATCGACAGCCCCAGCCTGCACGGAATTGCGGCGAAAATCATCCACTTGCGGCAACCGTGCGGCAGCTGTTGCAACGTCGCAACGGCCCCTTCGATCCATAGGCGCGCTGAGATCGTCCACCGCAGGCGCAGCCTGCAACCTAAGCCGGAATGGCTGGTTTTGAACCGAACCCCATCCTTTGGAGACAACACCATGAGCGACACCACTTCCCATGGCCACAAAGGCGCCCTCGGCGAGGACCGCGACGTTGCGCTGCCGGGTGGAGTGCCCTTCGCCCCTCTGAACGACGGCAACGCCATTCCACAGCTCGGTTTCGGCGTCTGGCAGGTGCCTGAGGACGAGGTGGTGGAGGCCGTTGGCGAAGCCATCCGCGCCGGCTACCGTCACATCGACACCGCCCAGGGCTACGACAACGAAGCCGGTGTTGGCCGCGCCATCCGCGAGGCGGATATCGACCGCGAGCAACTTTTCATCACCAGCAAGCTGCGCACCAAATCGATGGGCGGCAATACCCGCCGCGGTATCGAGGAGAGCCTCGAAGCACTCGGCCTCGACTATCTCGACATGTTCCTGATCCACTGGCCGATCCCGGCGCACAACAACTATGTCGAAACCTGGAAGGCCTTCATCAAGGCGCGGGACGAAGGACTGGTCCGAACCATCGGCGTCTCCAATTTCCTCCCCGAGTATCTGGGCCGCATCATCGACGAGACCGGCGTGGCCCCCGCAATCAACCAGATCGAGACCCACCCCTACTACCAGCAGCGCGACGTGCGGCAGTTCCATTTCCAGAACCGCATCCAGATGGAGAGCTACTCGCCACTCGGCAGCGGCGAGGTGCTCGAGGACGAGGTGATTGCCGACATCGCCAAGAAGTACGGCAAGTCACCGGCGCAGGTGATCATCCGCTGGCACCTGCAGGAAGGGCTGGTGGTGATCCCCAAGTCGACCCATGCCGAGCGCATCCGCGACAATATCGATGTCTTCGACTTCGAGCTCGATGATGCCGACATGGAAAAGATCGCCGGCCTCGACACGCCCGACGGCAAGACGCTGGACGACCCGGCGACCAACAACGCCATCTGGTAAGCCGATGGGCGGCGTCTAGCCCGACAGCGGGTCGACTTTGCGCAGCGCCGGAAACAGACGCGACCAGAGCAGCACGATGGCAATGGTGCCGACGCCGCCCACTGCCACCGCCGCAACCGGCCCGACGAGCCCGGCCGCAATGCCGGCGCGGAACTCGCCGAGC
>JAEZKB010000045.1 GCA_023415605.1 Pseudomonadota bacterium | reverse complement strand
CTGCGGGAGGGAACGCAGCGACCGCACTCTAGCTGGCAGCGCGGGGGAGGGAGGGACACCGCATGAAGCTGCCAGATCGCGTCACAGCCGAGTCACACTGGCCGCAACGAATTTGAATTGCCGGATTGTCGCGGATGGGCTGCGACAATCCGGCGAAGTAGAGCGGGGAGGGTGTTTGGGAATGCAATCAGCGGTCACCCGCCTTGCAACACCCGCCCCGCCTGACACGTAACCTGTGGACGCAGTGATTACGTGCCAACCGCATCCAGGCGCTGATTTCGCACCCAGAAACTGACGATGGCTGCCGCTTCTGCCCGGTAAGAGGCGAGATCGGCGTGCCGTTCGAAGACCGCGTCTGCGCCAGCATCGAGAAGGCTGTCGCGAGTGCTACGGTCCAAAGTCGGAGCCATGGCGACGATCACCAAACCGCGGGATCGCTCCAGGCCAGCTATTTCGGCGATGAACTCGATCGCCGCAGTCGAACTGGACTTGAGATCTACGATCACCAGCCCCGGAAGATGCTTACCGTGTTCGGCAAGCAAACCTTTGATCTGGCTCAAACCTTCTGCAGAACTTTCGATCCACTGGATCGAAGGAGCGCCATGGGCGAGCAGCATACGCGTGAGCAATCGAGCCGAGTGGGCGTCATCGTCCACCAGCATCAAGTACGGCTGCTTGGTATTCCACAGAACGTCCATCGCCACCCCGTCTGCCGCGCAGCGTGAGCTTTGCAACCAGAATTTCATGTGCGCCGGCGTGGGAGAAATTAGGCAACGCGGGAGGAGCGTTGACCGTTCATGTGCAAGGAAGAACTCGTTTCCGCACATGCCTGTCCACGGCGGCGATGGGCTTCATATGATGGAGAGGCGTCTGCTTCGGCAGGCAAAGCGGCGTAACAACCACGTAATCCGCGCTTGCAATTTACATGTAAAGCGGCAGACTGATCAGGGGCTGGATTAGGGTGCAATGGTGTCGACTCGTGCTCCGTCACCGGATCAGGTGCGGGCAGCTCTCGGGGAAATCCTGGGATGGTCTGAGCTTATGCGCTCGCCCCAATTGTCGAAATTTCTCAAGCACATCGTAGAAGCGAAGCTGAACGG
Organism: Pseudomonadota bacterium; assembly: GCA_023415605.1. Taxonomy (GTDB): domain Bacteria; phylum Pseudomonadota; class Alphaproteobacteria; order Rhizobiales; family Devosiaceae; genus Devosia_A. The sequence goes on along the minus strand of JAEZKB010000045.1, from coordinate 3,808 downwards.
GGACGAGGCCAGCATCAAGGCCTATTCCATCGCTGTGGACGTGTTCGGCAGGCCTCCGACATTCGACCCCCAGACCGACCCTATCGTCCGCGTGCAGGCTCGCAGATTGCGCGGGCTGCTGCAGGAGTTTTACCGTCAGAACCTCGGTCAGACCGGCACCCGCATAACGCTACCCGTGGGACGTTACATACCGGAATTCGAGTTCGTGGACGCCGAGGAGTCTCCCGAGTTCACCGCTCCGGTGGCCGAAGCGGCTCCGGCGAACGTCGCAGACACGAGCGTCTCAGCTCGGTCGGCAGCCGAAGGCGAGACACCACCGGCGAGCCGTTTCGGTCGCCGATTCTGGGTGCAGGCCATCGCCGCCATGTCGCTGGTGCTGCTGATCGGAGGGCTGCTTGCCGGCCTCCAGATCCTGCGGGCGCCGCCTCCGCCGGAGACACCGGCCGGACCGGCCATTCCAGAGGAGCCGACCGTCTACATTTCCTCCTTCACCAATCTCAGCGAGCTTCCCACTCTCAATGTGTTCGTGTCGCGGCTCAACGATCGGCTGAGTGCGCTGCTGGCCCAGTTCGAGGATGTGCAGGTGGGTTTCGTCGAGCCCGGCAAGCCACTCGAAAAGCGCGTGGGTGGCTTCCTGTTGTCAGGCACAGTGGCCAAGATCATCACGGGGATCGAGGTCACGGCGGTCCTCACGGACGTCAACACCGGCTCAGCGGTATGGAACCGCACGATCGGGCAGGCGATGCCGTCTGGCGACGACGAGGCGGCCGTGGCGAGTGCGGCGCGCCGCATCATGCGCGAGGTCGGCGCGTTCCGTGGTCCAGTGCATCTCCAGGGTCGGCGCTGGCTCGACGAGAACACGCCGCAGATTCCGGCAGTGAACGGCTATATCTGCATGCTGACCTATCGCTATGCGCGCGAATTCGCCAACGCCACTGCCATCGCCAAGGCCCTCGATTGTCACGAGCGGCTTCTCGCGCAGCAACCCGACCTGCCACTTGCCGTGGCGGCGCAGGCGTGGCTGGAAGGGCGAGTAATCTACAACGGTATCAATCCCAGCGACCGTGTGGACATCGCGCTGGCGGACCAGACAGCCATGGCGGAGCGGGCAGTGCGCTTGGCGCCCGAAAGCAGCTTCGCTTATGAGCAACTGGCCGCTATCCAGAACTGGACCGAGAACTACGCCGCCGCGCAGCGCAACTATGCCATCTCGCTCGGCTTCGTGCCGCTCAACACCGACGCCCGGGCGGGCTACGCGCTCACCTTGGCGCGCGTGGGTGACTGGCAGCAGGCAGCACAGCAGGCACAGTTCGCCATTGCCGACACACCATATCCACCACCCTGGTACTATACCCTGCCCGCGCTGATCGCCTTCAGAGAAGAGCGCTTCGGGCAGGCCATCAAAGACGGCACTACTGCCGCGCAGGCGGGCGAAGTGGGAGCGCTGGTTGCTCTCGCTGCCGCGGGACTTTCGCAGAATCAGGAGGTGATCGCCGACCTCCAGCCGCGGGTCATGAGCATGGAGAGCTTGCGTCGCCACGGCGTCATGCCGTGGCTGCGCATTCGCATCAAGGACGAGGCCGTGCTGACGCAACTCGCCAAGGGCCTTGCTGCAGCAGGAATACCAGAGTCGGCGTTGACGGCGCAGTTTTAGCCCCTTAGCCCTTGTGGGTGAGGGTGGAGCGGCGAGTGTGTTTCGATGAGTTTTAGGGCGCTGGTCACAGACAAGGACGCCAAGGGCGTCGTGTCGAGCGAAGTGACGTCGCTGCAGGAGGTCTCGTTGCCCGACGGCGACGTGCTTGTGGCGGTCGAGTGGGCAGGCCTCAACTACAAGGATGCGCTCTGCCTCAATGGGCTGGGCAACCTGGTCAAAACCTATCCGCATGTGGCCGGCATCGATTTTGCCGGACGTGTGGTCGAAAGCAGCAATGCGAAATTCCATCCGGGGCAGGCGGTTGTGCTCACCGGCTGGCGCGTGGGCGAGCTGCACTGGGGCGGCTATGCGCAGCGGGCGCGGGTCAATGCCGATTGGCTGGTAGCGCTGCCCAAGAAGCTCACCACCCGCAACGCCATGGTGCTGGGCACGGCCGGCCTCACGGCCATGTTGGCCATCAACAAGCTCAAGGCCGAGGGGATTTCGGTCAATGACGGCGAAATCCTCGTCACCGGAGCAGGGGGCGGCGTCGGCTCCATCGCGGTGATGCTGCTGGCGCGGCTGGGCTACAAGGTCACCGCCGTCACCGGCCGGGCCGAGCTGGCGCAGCAACTCATCCGGATCGGCGCCAGCGATGTCATCCCGCGCTCGCAGGTCATGACCGAGAGCGGCCGCGTGCTCGACAAGGAGCGCTGGATCGGCGCCATCGATCCGGTCGGCGGACCGATGCTGGCCGAAGTGCTCAAGAAAATGCGCTATGGTGGTGTTGTGACCGTGATCGGCGCAGCAGGTGGCGCCGACATTCCTGCCAGCGTCGTTCCATTCATCCTGCGCGGCGTATCGCTGATCGGCATCGACAGCGTTATGCAACCCTTCGAACAACGCGTCGCCGCCTGGGATCGGCTTTCGGCGCTCTTCGTGCCCGCTGCGTACGAACCCTTCATCAAGGAAGCCCGCCTGGCGGATTTGCCGACATTGTCGAAGACGATCCTGTCGGGCGGGATCGCCGGGCGGGTCATCGTCAACCCGCGCGACCCCGTGGTGAGCTGAGGGTCACCCATAGTTCTCCGGGCGCATTCCCTCGACCAGCATGCGCTGCACTTTGGCTGCGGCTTCGGCCTTGGTAACCTTGCCGTCCTTATCGGCATCCAGTCCCTTGTTCTGCTCGTAGGCGGCCGATCCAGCAGCGAACAGCACATGCGACAGCGGTTTGCGCACCGCAACGGGCCACAGCACCGCCATGTAGGCGCTGGGCAAGTCGGTCATTTGCCCGGCATAAGTTCGCAGATACTTCTCAACGAAATCGAGTTGCCGCACCGCGGTCATGGTCGCCAGGGCCTTGGTCGATGTGCCCAACGCCGCCGCCGTCTTCGGCATGAACTGGATCAGCCCCGTTGCACCGCTGCGGCGGTTGAGGGTTGCCGGATGAAACCGGCGGCCGGTTTCGAAGGCCATCACCGCCATCAGCGTGCTAGGGTCTAGCCCGAGCCGCTGCGCGATCGATATCGCCTTGCTACGGAAGTCGGGGCTCACCTGCTTGCCCCAGGCGACAGGTTGATCGGCCTCGGCCTTTGCCAGAGAGGCGCGGAGCGCCTTGCCCAGTTGATCGAGAAGTCTTTCGAGAACCCAGCGCCAGAAAACCGTCATTGATCCCTCCATTGGAGAGCTCATCATGCGGACGCTGGAAGGCGCGGGGATAAGCTAAGAAAAGAGCTGCTGCGCCAGACGGATGAAGGCGCTGCCGCGTTCCTCGAAATTCTTGAACACGGTGCTGTCGTCGAGCTTTTGTCCGTAGCTCGGTGCGGCGGGTGAGAGGATCACCGTGTCGATCCGCCCCTTGCGGCTCTTGAGCGCCTGCATCCCGGCTTCGAGCGTCGGCGCTTCCAGCACTTCGATGTTCGGCGCAGCCGCATAGGTGGCGGTGGCGAGCCGGTCGCCGGTCACCGGCAGGCAGACCAGCACCTGAACCCCGCGCGGGGCAAGCAGCTCGGCGAGTTCGCGATAGTCCTGCTGCCGCTCATGGCCGCCGGCGATCAGCGCGATCTTGCGGCCCGGATAGGCGGCGAGCGCAACCTTGGTGGCCTCGGGCGTGGTCGAGATGGAATCGTCGACGAAGGTCACGCCGCCGAACTCGTGCTCTTCGAGCCGATGCGG
>JAEZKB010000352.1 GCA_023415605.1 Pseudomonadota bacterium | reverse complement strand
GCCGTGCCCACCGCCGCCACCACCGTGGCCACCGCCGTCACCGCCACCGCCGCCGCGGCCCCCGCCACCAGGTCCGCTATTGCCAGCATCGTCGGAACCGCGGCCGGAATTACCAGGGCTTCCCTTGTCGCTACCGCGACCGCCATCGCTGTCGTGGCCCTTGGCGCCCGGTCCACCGTTATCCGGGCCATCCTTGCCGTGACCACTCTTGCCGGGGCCGCCGGCATCGCTCTTGCCCGGGCCGGCCGAACCGTTGCCGGGGCCATCCGATCCGCGCGCTTCCTTGGCAGCTTCGCGGGCCTCGCGCTCGGCGGCCTTGGCCTCTTCCCGCGCTTCCTTGGCGGCCTCGCGGGCGGCCTTTTCGGCTTCCTTGGGGCTAAGGCCGTCGGCAAGAGCAGCGTTTCGGGCCGCTGCCGCTGCCAGCTGCTCGGCCGCCTTGCGCGCATCAACCACAGTGCCGTCGGCGTTGCGGATCACCGGCAGTTCGCCAGTGCCGGCGACGGTCAACGGCGCGCCGGCGGAGGTACCGGCCGACTGGCCGGCGACCACAGTGGTGGATTGATGCGTATCGCCGTCCTCAACTGCGACGCTGCCGCGCTGCACGGTGACTTCCGCACTCCGCTGGCCTGAGGTGACGGTGAACCGCGTCCCCTTGACCACCGCGGCCAGATGCGGGGTTTTCACCGAGAAATGCTGGACTGCGCGCACGTCGGCCTCGACGCTGACGGTGCCGAAGTCCTGGAGGACCGTGGTGTACTTTCGGCCCGACCGGTCATGGATGCGGACCTGTGTGTCGCCCGCCAGTTCGATGACTTCATCGCCGCGCTGCAGCGTGACACGGCCGCTGCGCAACGTGCGCACAAGGCGCTCGTCGGACACTGCAGCGCCCCTGTCGAGCGGCTGCCAGTCGCCATCAACAAGGATAAGCACCTTGCCGCGCAGCTTGGTCGCTACCCAGTCGTCGGCCAGAGCCGTCGAGGTGAGCAGCAGCGTGACGAGCGCAGCGCCTAGGCCCGCTAGTTTTTTATTGGATCGCACTTCTTTACAGGCTTTCTGCCTGCTCCCCACTCGGAACACTTTCTGTGACGCTGGGAATATTGAAGCGCAGGTTTCGCTCACCGTCGCTATAACATGACGGCCTGCGGGGCGGCCTTCTTTGCGCACGTGGCAAATGGCCGGTTAATCAGGCGGCTATGGGCGAAAAATCCTCGTAACAATCATAGTTCTTCTGGGCGATGACGCGGCCGTCTCGCAGCGTGAAGACCATGCAGATATGCGCCACCATGGCGTCGCCTGGCTGCAGCGCCCCGAGCGGCACATTGAGAATGCCTTCCCAGCGCGTTTCCACCACCACCCTGTCGCCGGCCGCGAAGATCGTCTCGATCGGATAGCGCTGCGACCGCAGTACCTGCCTGCCGCGCGGCAGATCCTTGAGCATGGTTTCGGCATCGCGCACCTGCCCCTTGGCGTAGAGGCGGTTCGGGTATTCGGTTTGCACCACGTCCGGATGGTAGAGCGCCGCAGCCGTCTCCACGTCGAACGCCTCGATAGCAGCGATGAGACGCCGCACCACATCCATGTTGGCCGATTCCATATTCATTCTCGCCATCTCTAGAACACCGTTCTAGTTATTGGTCTAGAACATCGTTCTAGTTTCGTCTAGAGGTTTTTCATGAGTTCCCCCGACCGCCGCCAGACGATCCTCGATGCTGCCCTCGCCGCGTTCCTCGAACGCGGCTACCTGGGCACCTCGATCAGCGATATCCGCGCGGCGAGCGGAGCGTCGACCGGCAGCATCTATCATTTCTTTGCCGGCAAGGGCGCATTGGCCGAGGCGCTGTTGCGCGACGCCGTGGCCGGCTGGTCGGCCGAAGTGCAGCGCGAACTGGGCGCCGACACCAGCGCCGAAGCCAGCGTCAAGGCGGCGGCGGGCGGGCTGGTGCGCTGGGGCACAGCCAATCCAGGCCACCTGCGCTTCATGGACGAAATCCGCACCCTCGCCGCAGCGGGCACGGAATTGGCCTCCGTTTCCGCCATGCTCGCCGAGGGTCAGGCACTCGGCGAGAAGCAGTACCGAGCCTGGGTCGAGGCCGGCGCGGTCCGCCCCCTGCCCTGGCCGGTCGCCCATTCGCTGATGCTGGGGCCAGCCTACAACTACATGCGACTGGTGGGCCGCTCGGGCACCCCCTCCGCTGACGCCCCGGCACTCCTCGCCGAGGCGGCATGGCAGGCGGTGAAGGCCTGAGGACCTGCCTGACGCTCGGGGCCTTGAACCCGGCATCGCCTTCTCTACATCAACCGCACACCGCCCGGCTTGACCGAAGCGTCGCGCGTGAGGCACATTCGTTTCGCTTCCCCTCAGTGCCCGTGACGTGCATGCCGAGACCCGGCGGGAAGCCTGCTATTGACTGGAGACGCCGATGGACAAGATCCCGATGACCCCGACCGGCCATGCGGCCCTGACGGAAGAGTACCGTCGCCGCACTGCCGAGGACCGTCCGGCGATCATCGCGGCCATTGCCGAAGCACGTGCCCATGGCGATCTTTCGGAAAACGCCGAGTATCACGCTGCCAAGGAGCAGCAGAGCCTCAACGAGGGACGCATCCAGGAACTGGAAGCGCTGCTGGCGCTCGCCGAGATCGTCGATCCCAAAACCCTTTCGGGTTCGACCATCAAGTTCGGCGCGACGGTCAAGATCGTCGATGACGACACCGAGGAAGAAAAGAAGTACCAGATCGTCGGCGACGCCGAGGCGGATGCCTCCAAGGGCCGCATCTCGATCTCTTCGCCTATCGCCCGCGCCATGATCGGCAAGGCTGTCGGCGACGCCATCGAAGTCGCCGCGCCGGGCGGCTCGCGCGGCTACGAGATCCTCGAGGTCCAGTACATCTGACGCGGCCGATGGCCGGTGCGGATTGAGGCTTCGCCCGTGTGGCGCCGTTTTCGTTCGTGCTGAGATTTCCGCAGTCGGCGAACCTTCCCCCACCCGCGAGGAGGATGCCCCAACTGAGGGAGCGGCGCCCTACGATTCGCTCGATGCTTCCCGCCGGCATAGCGAACTGATCCGGCGCCTCTTCCCGTCCGGCCCCGCCAGGGTCCATCCGAAACGTTTTTGCTGGCATTCGCATCACACCCGGCATCTTTTCGGTGAGTCCGTGGCATTCCGGTAGGGACGTGCGGTTCTGACGCCTTGAAAGGGTCTTGGCGAACCTCCTATTTTAGCTCTTCAATCGTACTATTCGCATTCGGAGCGTCGCATGCACGCCAAGGTCATCATCATCGGGTCGGGTCCGGCCGGTTACACGGCGGCCATTTACGCAGCCCGCGCCATGCTCGAACCCGTGATGATCAACGGCATCCAGCCGGGCGGCCAGCTCACCATCACCACGGATGTGGAGAATTATCCGGGCTTCGCCGACGTCATCCAGGGGCCCTGGCTCATGGAGCAGATGAAGGCGCAGGCTGAGCATGTCGGCACCCGCACCATCAATGACATCATCACCGAGGTCGATTTCGACCACCGGCCATTCCGCCTCTACGGCGACAGCGGCACGGTGTACACCGCAGATGCGGTGATCATCGCCACCGGCGCGCAGGCCAAGTGGCTGGGCATCGAGTCGGAGGCCAAGTTCCAGGGCTTTGGCGTCAGCGCCTGCGCCACCTGCGATGGGTTCTTCTATCGCGGCAAGGAAGTCGTGGTGGTCGGCGGCGGTAACACGGCGGTCGAAGAAGCGCTCTTCCTCACCAACTTCGCCTCCAAGGTGACGGTGGTGCACCGGCGTGGCGAATTCCGCGCCGAGCGCATCCTGCAGGAGCGGCTGTTCAAGAACCCAAAGGTCGAGGTGATCTGGAATGCCGAGATTGAGGAGATCACCGGCGCGCAGATGCCGCCTTCGGTGACCGGCGTCCGCATCCGCGACACCCGCACCGGCAAGGTCACCGAAAAGACGGTGGACGGCGTCTTCGTCGCCATCGGCCACTCACCGGCGACGTCGGTGTTCGCCGGCAAGCTTGACATGAAGCCGGGCGGATATCTCAAGACCATCCCGGGCAGCGCCCAGACCAATATTCCGGGCGTCTTCGCCGCCGGCGACGTAACCGACGACGTCTACCGCCAGGCGGTGACGGCGGCGGGCATGGGCTGCATGGCGGCGCTCGAAGCCGAGCGCTGGCTGGCCGAGCACGACCTCGCCGAGGCGGCCGAGTAACATGCTCGATTGGGACAAGCTTCGCATCTTTCACACCGCTGCTGAATCCGGAAGCTTCACCCACGCTGCCGAGAAACTGAACATGAGCCAATCTGCCGTGTCCCGGCAGATTTCGGCGCTGGAAGAGGACCTGAGCCTAAAACTCTTCATCCGCCATGCTCGCGGACTGGTGCTGACCGAGGTGGGCGAGCAGCTGTTCCGCACCGCTCACCGCATGCACTGGGAGCTGCAGCAGGTCGAAACGCAGATGAGCGAGAGCCAGGACGTGCCGACCGGGCCGTTGCTGGTCAACACCACGGTGGGTATCGGCTCGACCTGGCTCTCGTCGCGCGTGCATGAATTCCTGATGCTGTATCCGGAAATCCAGATCGAGATTAAGCTCAACGACGCCGAGCTCGATCTGGCACTGCGCGAGGCGGATGTCGCCATTCGCCTGCATCGTCCGAACCAGTCGGAGATGATTCAGCGCAAGCTGTTCACGGTGCACAACCACTTCTATGCGTCCAAGGATTACCTGGCGCAAAAGGGCGAGCCCAAGGCAGTCGAGGACCTCGACAACCATCGTATCATCGCTTTCGGCGAGCCGGTGCCGAGCTATCTGGGCGACATCAACTATCTCGAGCGCGTCGGTCGCCCGGATTCCTCGCCCCGCCGGGCCACCATGAAGGTCAACGCCATCTATGGCATGATGCAGGCTGCCCGCGCCGGTATCGGCATCGCCATGCTGCCAGACTATGTCACTGAGGGCGAAGACAAGCTCGTCCGCGTGCTGCCCGGTATCGAGCTGCCGGCCTACGAGGCCTATTTCGTCTATCCCCCGGCACTGAAGAATTCCAAGCGGGTCGGCGTCTTCCGCGACTTCCTCGTCGGCAAGGCCCGCGAGTGGAGTTTCTAGGGGCGCCTGCGCGCGGTCCTTCTCCCGCTTGCGGGGGAAGGTGGCTGCGAAGCGGCCGGAGGGGGTAGCACCTCGCGCTGGCTGTAGGATGTGAGCTAACACCGGCGCAAGCAGCCCCCCTCCATCGGCCTATGGCCGGTCCCCCTCCCCCGCAAGCGGGAGAGGATCGCCGACTGCGAGATCTTTCCCAACCGCAACATTCACCCCCGGTTCAACCGCAAAGCTCTATCCGCCCCGGAACATCACCGGAGAACATCAATGCGTCGCCTCACCATCGTCCTGGCGCTGCTGCCCCTCACGGCTATTGCAGCGCCTGTTCAGGCCCAGACCGACATGGTCACCGTCAGCCCGCAGCAGATCGGCGAAATCTTCTGCATCAGCCGCACCGGCAATGACGACGGCATTCTTGACGGCCTGCTGACCGACGAGCTGCGCACCCTCATCGCCTATTCCGAGGCCCGCAACGACACCATCGCGCTTGCGGCGCCCGACGAGAAGCCGCCGCTGGGCGACGGCATCCCCTTCGCCAGCTTCCCCGACTATGCCACCAAATGCGAGCTGGGCAGCATCGCCATCGACGGCAACACGGCGCGCGTCGCCATCGGCTACGGTTTCCCCGAGTCCCCGACTACCGACTATACCGATACGCTCGACCTCCGCCTCGTTCCGCATCCGGCCAACCCCGATATCCGCATCTGGCGCATCGACGACATCCGCTACACCACCAGCGGCACGCTCCGCGAACTGCTGAGCACGGCGTTCGACGAGCAGTAGCGCTCGCGGGCCGAGAGGCATACAATTGCCGCCGGTTGTTGCTGCATCCGGAGCCAAGTCATGCGCTGGCTGATGTTGCCCGTGACCCTTCTCGTCCTCACCGGGGCCGGCGCCGGCTACGGCGATATCGATGCGCCGCGCGATACCGATCCGCTGCGTCTCGCCAATGCCTTTTGCGCCGCCCGGCTCGGCGATGGCAACATGTCGCCCCTCGCCCCTTGGTACGCACCGAAACTGCGCACCGTACTGGCCGCGGCCGGCGACAGGCCGGTGCCCTGGCAGAGCCGCGACCTCAAGCCCGAGCGCTGCGACGCGGAGGTGCTCTACGGCCAGGACAACATCGTCGGCGTGCTGGTCAGGCTGAGCTACACGGCTGGCGGAGAACGCTGGTCCGACGTGCTGAATTTCCAGCGCACGCCAACGAGCTGGCTTCTCAACAATGTGCTGTACGAGACCGGCGGCAACCTGCGCTTCCGCCTGTTCGAGGCAAGCGCACCCTGAGCCATGCCGGAAATGCACGGCGAGATGGCCCGGCACGACCTCCAGGCATGGACATCCGATCTGCTGCCATGAAAAACCTCGCGGATATACAGGCCTTTGCCATGAGAACATCACACCGAACCAGATATGCGTCCTGCGCATGGCTGATATGACAACGTCATCATTGATGGGTCAGCAGCTGCGACCTATATCCCGCGCCAGACATCGGCTGAGCGCACCTCCTCCCTCCCGTGCTCGCCGTGTGTTCCTCCTTGCAGATGCTCGCATCTGTAGACTTCGGCTCCGCTCTCCCCTCGAGCGGAGCCGTATTTTTTTGGCTTTACGCCAAGCCCATCGCGCTCGATAGTCCCGCTCCCTGCTTTCGTGGACTCCCTCGATGCGTTTCGTGCTCGCTCCGCTTGCTGCACTCATGCTTGCCACATCCGCCAGTGCGCAGGTCGCACCGCTGACGCCCACAGAATTGGGGACGCTGTTCTGCGCGGCGACCCAAAGCGGCGACATGTCGGCGATCCAGCCTTATATCGGCGACGAGCTCGATCTCGCGATCGCGCGGGCGGAGGCCGACAGTGCTGTGCGCCAGCTTGAGAAGCCGGACGAGAAGCCGCCCTTGGGCGACGGCGTGCCTTGGGCGAGCTATCCGGACGCGGCCGACGACTGCACGGTCATCTATGTCAACGACAATGCCACGCCCACCGAGGTCGCCATCGCCCGCAAATATGCCGGCGGCGCCGACGCCGATCATCAGGATGTGCTGTTGGTCACCGGTACCGGTCCCGACATCGAGATCGTCGATCTACGCTATGCCGACGGCACGACGCTCAGCCAGTTCCTCGCCGATGCGGTGGCGCAACCGAACTAGGCCGCGCCCGTTCTGAATCGTTGGCTCCAGACGATCCGTTCATCTTTCTGAACAACATTCACGGGCCCGTGATCCTAGGTCAGCATGTCTGACCCATCTTTGCATGGCATGCATGGCTCCCATGTATTCAACCGCATTGCTGAAGCGGCCGGAAATAATCATATTCGTCCTTGTCGATGTGACGCGGTTCCTCTCCTCCTCCCTGGAACCCCGACTGCGACAACCGGACCGAACTCCTCTCCTCCTCCCTGGAGCTAGGTCCACCGGCAAATGGCGTTTCCTCCTCCCTCGTCCATTTGCCACCACTTTCGATTTGGGCTTTGCCCCGATCTTTCAGGCCCCATCTTCGGATGGGGCCTTTTTTTCTTTCCGCCACATGCTCGGCATCCTACTTTCCGAGCAGCGACGTCCAGGGGCCCGCTGAGCGGCCGACGCGCCTCTCCAACCACCGCCGGGCGCAATTTGCAGAAAATGCATGGCAGCCGTGCCGAGGCAGCGTTTGTGCGACGCGGCGACCCGGCCGATAACTGATCTCGACAGTTTGCGGCCTCTCCTCCTCCCTGGCCGCGCTGGTCTGGTCGGTGCCTCGGCACTGACCTGAAGGCCCCGCTCATCCCCTCGAGCGGGGTCTTCCTTTTTTGGGGTCCTCCTCGCAGCAACCGGCAAATTCCACCCGGCAAATCCTGCCTCCGGATTGAATCAGTCCGCGAGCCGCCACCGCTAACCCGCTGAAAGTGCTTGCATCGCCCTTGGCACGTGACGTGCATCGTGTCGCGTGCGACAGCGGAGATGCGTCATGACGTCGATCGGGGCCACCGGCAGCAATTCCTATTCGTCGACCTATGCGACGATCCTGGCCAACATCCAGAAGAACAATGCCGGCTCGACCGCCGCGACGGGCACGTCGGGATCGTCGGGCAGCAATGCCAGCGCCACCAATGTGACCCTGTCGGACGCCGCCAAGGCGGCGATGACTGCCAAGGATTTCTCGGCCGTGATCGCCGACGCCAGGGCGACGATGACCAAGCTGCTGGCCGATGCGCAAAAGACCACGCCATTGAAGGACGGCAAGCTCGACGTCGACATGTCCAAGATCGACCGGCGTGAGCTTTTCGCCATCAGCATCAACGGCGAGCTCAAGTTCACTCCCGATGAGCAGAAGGCGGCGCAGATCGAGCTGCAGCGCCGCTTCGATCAGGCGCTGGCCGGACCGACCTCGGTCGGCCGCGTCACCGGCAAGATCGATGGGCTCTACACCGCTGCCCTTGCCTTCTTCGATTTGGCGGGTCCGGAGGAGAAGGCATCAGTGGCCTATGCCGACGCGCGCAAGGCGGTCGAAGCGATGATCGCCAAGCTCAAGACCGACCCGGGCACCCTGCCCGGCACTCTGCCGAACGACCCGGTCAACGACTATATGCAGCGCCTCGCCGAGGGCGAGACTGAAGGGCCGCGCGCCATTACCGATGTCGGCGCCGACGCTCGTGCCACGCTTGACGACCAATACAAGGCAGGCGGCATCGCACCAGACTACAAGGACTTCGACAGCCGCTCGCTGTCGTCCGTCGCGCTCAACACTGGCAACGACTTCAGCGAGGCCGAAGTGCGCGCCGCCAGGAACGAAATGCGCAGCCGCACCGGCGCCGCCGTGCTCGCCGCTCTCAAGAATTCCGACGCTGCCGCCAACCCGGCCGGCTTTTCCGAGAACATTATCTCGCTCTACGGCGCCATGAGCTCGGAAGAGCGCGCTGCCGCCGGCTGGTCGGACAATCTCTATGCGGCGGCTGTGTCGAGCTACCAGACCGCCAGCAAACTAGCGTCCATGCTGAGCCAGGCGAGCAGCAGCGGCTCTCTCTTTGGTGGCTCGGGCGGCAGCACCTCCGGCTCCGGCGATAAGATGAGCCTGCTGAGCTATCTCTAGAGCCAAGCGGCTCAACTCACCTCGCTGCCCGACCGACATCAACTCCCGCCAGCACCTTTACCGGCATGAAGGATGCCGTTTCGAGCCGTACAGGTTGGGCGACACGAGGCCGCCACTTGGCACGGGCTATCTCGACAGCACGCGGGGCATCGCCCGTAACCTGCAGCGTGAGGTGAGGCGTCCATCCACCCGGCCGGTAGTGTGGTCGGATCCTGTAGAGTGGCACCAGCGCCGCCGCGGACTCGTGCAGCGTCCGAAGATCGCCGAGGCACTCGAGCCAGACGACGGACGTATCCGGGAACTGTCGGACCCCGCCCAATTGCAGGCTATCCGGCACTAGAGGCGAGAGCGCCGTAAGGCCGGCATTGATCTGCCCTGCGAGCGACTCGTCATCGACGATGATCAGCGTCACATGCGGCGGGTAGTCGAGATCGAGCATGTCGCGACTGACGCCAGCATCCGCGAAGGCAGACCAGATGCCCCGGACCGGCAGGCTCGAGTCCGCGTCAAAGACCAGCGACAGCGCGAGGCCCATCAACTCACCTTGGCGCAGAAATCCTGGATGCGGCTGACGGCATCTTCGAGCTGGCTGGTGGCTGCGGCGTAGGAGAGACGCATGTGCCCGGGTAGGCCGAAGGCCGTGCCATGCACCAGCGCCACGCCGGTTTCGGCGAGCAGCGCCAGCACCACGTCTTCATCGGTGTTGAGCCTGACGCCCGAACCCGAGGTCTTGCCGAGGAGGCGCTTGACCGAAGGGAAGACGTAGAACGCCCCTTCCGGCGTCAGGCAGTCGAGCCCGGTATTGGCGTTGAGCCCCTTGACGACCAGGTCGCGCCGATCCTGGAAGATCTGCCGCCATTCCTTCAAGAAGTCCTGCGGCCCATTGAGCGCCTCGACAGCCGCCCATTGCGAGATGGACGACGGGTTGGTGGTCGATTGGCTCTGCAGCTTCAGCATCGCGCCGAGCAGCGGCTTGGGGCCGGTGCAGTAACCGATGCGCCAACCGGTCATGGCATGCGACTTGGAGACGCCATTCATGGTCAGTGTGCGTGGCAGCAGCGCCGGTTCGACTTCGGCAATGGTGGCGAACTTGCCGCCATCATAGACCAGCACTTCGTAGATATCGTCGGTGAGGATATGCACATGCGGATGCCGCAGCAGCACATCGGCGAGACCACGCAGTTCGTCATGGCTGTAGGCGGCGCCGGTCGGGTTCGACGGCGTGTTGAGGATCAGCCACTTGGTGTTGGGCGTGATCGCTGCTTCCAGCACATCGGGCTTGAGCTTGAAGCCGGTGGACGCATCGGCCACGGCGAAAATCGGGTTGGCGTCGCAGAGGCGCACGATCTCCGGATAGCTCACCCAGTAAGGCACCGGGATCACCACGTCGTCGCCCGGGTTGAGCGTCGCCATCAGCGCGTTGAAGATGATCTGCTTGCCGCCGGCCGCGACAAAGCAATCGGCGGCCGTGACGTCGAGCTTGTTGTCGCGCCGGAACTTTGCTGCCACGGCTTCCTTGAGCTCGGGGATGCCATCGACATTGGTGTAGCGCGTCTTGCCCTCGGCGATGGCCTTGATGGCGGCGTTGCGGACGTTCTCGGGCGTATCGAAATCCGGCTCTCCGGCGGCCAGCGAGATGACGTCTTTTCCGGCCCGCTTCATGTCGGCGGCCTTGGAATTGATCGCCACGGTGGCGGAAGGCTGGATGCGGCCCAGCGCGTCGGACAGGAATGCCATTCGAAAATCTCCCCAGATACCGCAGGTCTCTAGGGCCTCGTGCGGCACGCCGCAACAAAAACCGGCGGCTCCTCACGGAACCGCCGGCTGCTCGATAAAGGTGAGCGCGATCAGATGATGCAGACCTTGAAGGTGCGGCCGTCTTCGATCTGGATCACGACCTCGCCGCCAGCGGCGTGGCAGCGCTCTTCAAGGCTCAGCGGCGCGCCATTGGGGTAGAAGGCGTCGCCCGGCGAGTCGATCTCGCCGCGTGCGGCAACGCCGCCACCACCGCCACCCGGGGCGGCAAAGCCACCGGGTCCGGGGAAGCCGGCCGAAGCCTGGCCGATAGCGAGCAAGGTTGCCGCCAGGGTGACGGCCGCAGTGATCTTGAACGTGGTCATTTGGTGTTCCTCTCTGTTGGTTGGATCGCCATCTGGGCGATTGACCGTGACAGTGAGGGAGCGCGGCTGAAGGCGTCCTGAGCCGGCCATTCATAATATTAGCTAATCGCTTTCAGCCCCATTAGCTCGCCCCGCCAGACGCGCGGGGCGAGCCGATACAGCTACAGAATGCAGACCCATTCGACGAAGCTGCCGTGCTGGCGCGACGGCTTGCCACCAGCATCGAGGCAGGCCTGACGCGGATCGCCGACAAAGCTGCGGTCGGGGTAGAAGGCATCACCGGGGCTATCTACTTCGCCGCCCGAATAACCGGCGAAGCCCCGCCGACTTTGAAGCCGCCGCCGCCATTGTACTGCGGCGACTGGAAACCACCAGCACCACCGGCCGGCGAGCCGATCTCGGCGCCGCCGCCCGGCGCACCCGGCCCGGCGGAGGCGCCGCCAGCGAACGCAGCAGAAGTGAAGGCAACGAGAGCGAGGGTCGTGAGAAGCTTGTTCATGGATCGTATTCCCGTTGATTGATCGCGTTGGTGCGATTGACTGCGGTTGTAGGGAGCTACGATTGAACCAGCCATGATTCCGTCATTCAGACGAAATTTATCGACTATCTCCGTGAATTTCGCAGATTGAGAGGCGTTGCTAGATGCCCACCGCGCCGGTCGTCGCCAACTGTACGCCTTGAACGCGCCAGCCGGCCGTTTCCTCGACCAGCACATAGACGGCCTCGTAGAGCTTCTGGTCCGTGCCCGAGAACCGCACCTGCTGCGCCACCGTCTTGTCGTCGATCTTCTGGAACGCACCGAAACTGTGTGAGCGCGACTCCATGATCGGCGCATAGCCCGAAGCCATGATGACGACGAAGAACTCCTCGGCTGACGTGAAGCGGGACTGGAACCCCTGCCCGGCAAAGCTCAAGGCTGCGGGCGCGTCATGATCGCGGAAGGCTTGGACCTGGCTGGTGATCACCTCCTGCCACGGCGTCGCCTCTTCGGCGCGGGTTCCCGAAAAGAGAGCAGAAACAACCAGAAAGGCAAACGCGAACCAAAGGCGGGACGGCATCGAGAGAGCCTGCATGCTCTCCTCCTTGCGGTTGGCGCGGACGGCGTTGCCACATTGGCGCCTCGAAATCGTACGCGCTTGACCTTGTGAGATACGAATTAATTCCGCATTAGGTTGGTGTCCTTCACTGCGTTGTGAACATTCACCAGTGAGTCGAGTTCCATGAAGTTTCTGGCCCAGGCGCGTCGGCGTGCACTGACGACCGCCACCATCATTTCCTTTTCCCTGACCTTTGCGCTGGCCGGCTTCGCGCTCCTCATGGGCTTCCTGCCCCAGGATGCGGCGCTGATGGCAGCCGCGAACGGCAACTCCGTCGAAACCGGGGTGGTGCTGCTGGTCGTGCCGCTGGTGGCGCTCGTGGCCGCCATCCTCTTCGAGGCGGCTCGGTTGGCGCTCCGCGGGCCGATCGCAATCGCCGAGCCCAAGCCGGCCGTTACCCTCTCAGACTGGAAGCCGGGCCACGGCGAAGGCTGATCCGACAAGTTTCGTTCATCTTCCGTTACTGCAGCAGCAGCTATGTGGCCGGGGCACAGTCTCCGGCCTCTTTTTTGCCGTAGGCACAAATCATCAGTTCATGCGGGCCGCTCAGGGGTTGGCGGGGGCGGCCGGACGTCGACTGCTTGTTCGAACCGACAACGAGGGAAACCCATCTCATGCGCATTGGTCTTCGCGCCAAAACCCTGACTGCCGTCTCCATGCTGGCCGTCGCTATCGCCACGCCGGCTTTGTCCCAGACCGTCACCGTGACGGGCATTACCAGCGGCGAGGGATACCAGCTCTCCGTCCCCACGATCGAAGCCACCAACACCAATCTCACCGAAGCGCAGATCCGCCGCCTCTTCACCGGCGATTTCTCCACCAGCGCCAGCTCGCTCGCTGAGCTCGACGCCGGCAGCATCACCATCCCCGAGCTGACCGTCACCTACGACATCCCCAAGACCGATGGCTCCGAGGGCACCGAAAAAGCCGTCATCACCTATCGCGACTTCGCTCTGACGGACGTTCTCGATGGCGTGGCCAAGTCCGCGACCATCGGCTCGGCCGAGATCGATGGTGGCGCCGGCGTCAAGATGACTTTCGGCAAGATGTCGACCTCGACGCTCGATATCGGCGCCATCCTGGCCTTCTATGGTCTGGGCACGGCGGGCGCCGGCACGGACTACAAGACCATGTATGCCGACTTCGCCTTCGAAGGCGGGAAGATGACCGGCCCGGGCTTTTCCTGCGAGCTCGGCGGCGCCTCGATGGCTGACTTCAAAGCCCGGCCGCTTAAGACCAATTTCGCCGAGTTTGCCCAGCTCGCCGCCGCGGCGGATGAGTCCAAGACGCCGACCCCGGCCGAGATCCGCAAGTTCATCGACTTCTATGTCGATATTCTCACCGCCTTCGAATCCACGCCTATGACCGGTGAGGGTTTCAACTGCTCGGGCGACGACGGCAAGGGCAGCAGCGTCGTAGTCTCGTCCGGCGCGCTGGAAATGGGCGGCTTCAAGCCTGGCGTTTATCCGCATTTCGGCGTCAGCGACGTGGTCGTCGACGTCGAGGGCAAGGATGCCGGCTCGGTGACGCTTGGCAACTTCACCTGGAAGCAGATGGACTTTTCGGCCCCGATTGCCGCGCTGGCCGCGGCTCCGGCCGAACTCACCGAAGCCTGGTTCACCGAGAATTGGCGCAAGCTGATCCCGGCCATCGACGGCCTGTCGCTCACCGATCTCAAGGTCGATGCACCCGATCCGGAGAATGCCGGTCAGCGCATCGCGGCGACCGTCGGCGGCTTCGACCTCAGCCTCGGCGACTATGTCAACGGCATCCCGGCCAAGATCGGCCTCACCACTCAGAACGTCCTCGTCACCATCCCCGATGAAGACGAGGGCAAGATGCTGCGCGCGCTGGGGATCGAGCAGCTCGATCTGAGCCAGGATGTGCAGCTCCATTGGGACAAGGCCGCCCAGACCATCGTCATCGACACGGTCTCGATCGATGCCGCCGACTTCGGCTCGGTAAAACTCTCCGCCGTGCTCGGCAATGCCACTGAAGCCCTGTTTGCGGCGGACAACAACGTCGCGCTGGTTGCCTCGATGGGCCTGACCCTCAAGGAGCTCAAGATCGACCTGGATGACCGTGGCGTCTCCTCGCTGATCATCGGCATCGCCGCAGCTGAGGAAAAGCAGGACCCGGCCGTGATGCGGGTCGGCTTTGCCGGTCTGGCTCAGGCGATGGTCCTCGGCTTGGTCGGCACCACGCCCGAGGCGATGGCCGCGAGCGAGGAAATCGCCGCCTTCATCAAGACCAAGCCGCAGGTAAGCGTCACCCTGACTTCGACCGACCCGCAGGGCATCGCCCTGCCCCTGCTGATGGCCGCCTCGGAAAACCCGGCAGCTTTGGCTGGCCAGATCGCGATCTCGGCGACCTCCTCGGGCGACGCTCGTCCAGCTGACCAGCCGATTGCCCTGCCGGCCACCACCGGCACCGACGAGCCGACCGATTGCTGTGCCGCCCCGTCCGATGGCACTGCTGCCGCCCCCAACGATGGCGCGCAGTCCGACATGCAGACCAACAAGGGCGCGCTCAAGAACTGAGGCTTTTCCCCCGGCTCGACGCGAAAACCCGGCCGGGGTTGCCCTCCCCCTCCTATGGGCGCACACTGCGTCAAAGAGAGGAGGACTAACGATGCAAGTCGACAATATCCTTCAATCCAAGGGCACGGTGGTTCACACCGTTCCCACCGGCGCCCCGGTTGCCGAAGCGGTGCGCCTGCTCAACGAGCGCCGCATCGGCGCCGTCGTGGTGACCGACGCGGCCGGCGCCGTCGCCGGCATCCTGTCGGAACGTGACATTGTCCGGCACCTCGGTGGCGACCCGCAGCAACTGCTCGCCTCGCCCGTCTCCGACATCATGACCAAGACGGTGATCACCTGCGGCCGCGACACTACTGTGAGCGAGCTGATGGAGCAGATGACCCGCTACCGTATCCGCCACATCCCCATCGTGGAGAGCGGTACCCTGGTCGGCATCGTCTCGATCGGCGATGTGGTCAAGCGCAAGATCGAAGAGACCGAGCAGGAAGCGCTGGCTCTGCGCGAATACATCGCCAGCTAGCAGCGGAACAAACAGCCGGTCATCTCCATTTGGTTCCTCACGCCCATGTCGCGGCGCAACGAGGAATCCCATGGGCATTCTCTGGACTATCCTGATCGGCTTCATCGCCGGCGTCATCGCCAAATTCATCATGCCCGGCTCGAACGAGCCGTCCGGCTTCATCATGACCACCATCCTGGGCGTGGTCGGCGCCTTCGTGGCGTCTTACCTCGGCCAGGCGCTGGGCTGGTACCAGCCCGGAGAGGGCGCAGGGCTGATCGGTGCCGTCATCGGCGCGATAATCGTGCTCTTCGTCTGGGGCATGATCGCCCGACGCCGCAGAACCTAGGAGAACGACCATGGCCAACAAGATGCCTTCGATGATGGCACTGCTCGGACTGCTTGCAGTCGCAGGGTACCAGAATCGAGACAAGATTTCCGAAGCTCTGCAGGGCCTCAAGAACCGCTCTCCGTCGCCTGACGGCAAGCCGCGCGAGGGCCTCGATGGTATCCTCGACGGACTTGGCGGCCTCCTCGGCGGCGCCACTGGCGGCGGCCTCGCCGGTGGCCTTGGCGACCTGATGGACACGTTCCGCCGCTCCGGTCAGGCCGAAACGGCTGACTCGTGGGTCACGCCCGGCGTGCCCACCAAGGGGCTCCGCCCCGACGAGGTCGAACAGGCTATCGGCGCGGACAATCTCGATGAACTTTCGCGCCGCACCGGCCTCACCCGTGACGAGCTCTTGCAGCACCTCTCCAAGGCAATCCCGGAAACGGTGGATAGGATGACTCCTGACGGCCGCTTCCCATCCGAGGACGAGGCCCGCGGCTATTTCGGCGGCACTGCGTAAGCATGTAGCACATAGCCAGTAGGCAGCAGCTGAAAGGCTCCCTATTTACTGGCTAGTCGCTGCTGCCTGCGGAGCTCCCATGTCCGACGATCGCGTTGTCTGTACTCACTGTGGCGCCGTCAATCGCCTCCCCGAAGGGCGCGATGCGGCGATGGCCAAGTGCGGCACCTGCAAGCAGGCGCTGTTCGAGGGCGAGCCGGCCGATGTCGCCGGAACCATGTTCGAGCGGCAGATCGCCAAGAGTACTGTGCCGGTGGTGATCGACGTCTGGGCGCCCTGGTGCGGCCCCTGCCTCGCCATGGCACCCGAGTACGAGAAGGCCGCGCAGGCCACCGAGCCCCGCGCCCGATTCCTGAAGCTGAACTCCGACAACGAGCAAGCCATCTCGGCCCGCCTCGGCATTCGCGGCATTCCCACCATGCTGGTCTATCGCGACGGCAAGGAAATCGCCCGCACCTCCGGCTCCCGCTCTGCGCGTGACATTGTCAGCTGGGTCGAAGCAGCGATCCGCTGACTACCAGTCGAACGACACCAGTTCGTAGCCGCTGCGGGTGAAGGTGGCGATCAGTACGTCCTCGGCAATCTCCGGGATATGCGTGCCGTGCATCCGCAGTTCCTCGAAGCACACTGCGCCAGCCGCCGGGGTGAACACGAACGAAAGCTCGCCATCATCGGTGCCGACATTGCGCCAGGCGTGAACGAGGCCGCGCGGGACGAACACCCAGCCATTCGGTCCGACGTCCGCGCTGCTCTCCCCGGTGCGGAACCGAAAAGTGCCGCTGCGCACCTGGATCAATTCCTCGCTGGTATGATGAATATGAAGCGGCGTGCCCGCACCGGGCGGTACGGTTTCCTCGAACACGGCCGCCGTGCCGCCAGTCTGCCCGGAGAGAATACGGAACGTCGCTCGCCGCCCCGGCTCCATCTCCCACCGCTCTCCGACCCCATCCGGCACAACAACAGGCACCATGGTCTCGCCTCCGGCTCGATGGCCGAGCATCCGCCAAGACGCGCCGCTCCACAAGCGGGGTGCCACGCCGAACCTTACCAACCTCTCCAACTCTTCATCTGGCCGAAAGGCGTGGGAGACTTTGGGCGCGCTAGCCTTTCTCCCGTCGGCCTGATTTGCGCCGGTATCCATGCAAGGGAGCATTGCCAATGACTTCTTCCAAGCCCAAGACGATCTCCACCTCCAAAGCCGTTGTCGCACTCGTTGCCGCGACCATCGGCCTTGCCGCCATCACCCCGGCCGCCAATGCCGCCGGTCCCGATCGCGGTGGCCGCGAATTGCAGGCCAGCAGCGAGCATATGGACCGCGACGGCGGCCGTCGCGCCGGCCCGCGCGGGCAGTTCCTGGCCTTGGGCTGTGGCCCGAACGCTGCCGAACGCATCGAGACCAGTCTGGTCCGCCTCGGCTACCATGTCGATGCAACCGCCGAGCAGAAGACGCTGCTCGATGCCCTGAAGACCACTGCCCTCGACGCCCAGGCCGATCTAGCCGCCGTCTGCGCCGAGGTGATGCCGGCTCCGGCCGCTGCCACCGCCCAAGCCCCGGCGGCCGGTACCACGGCCCCCGCCGCGGCGCCCAACCTGCTGACCCGCCTGCAGTCCGGCCTCAAGGTCCAGGAAGCCCGCCTCGCCGCCATGACGGCGGTGCTGCCGCAGTTCGAGGCCTTCTACACCAGCCTCAGCGACGAGCAGAAAGCCAAGCTCGAGCCGCGCGGCGGCCGTGACGGTCGCGAAGGCCGGCGGCCGGGCCCCGCCGGCCGGCCGCCCCGCAACAAAGCCCCCAAGCGGAACGCC
>JAEZKB010000306.1 GCA_023415605.1 Pseudomonadota bacterium | reverse complement strand
ACACGGCGCTGCTGGTGATCGGCGGCCAGATGGTCTCGGGCGTCGTTCTCGATCTCTTCCGCGATTCTCCCCCTGCCCTTTGGGCCAGCGCCGTTGGCGTGGCCCTCATCCTCGCCGGCATGCTTCTGACGCAAAGACGGAAGTAGCGGCCAGAATCAAAACGGCCGCCCTGCGGGACGGCCGTTTGGGTGATGGGTCGGCGGAAATCAGGCGGCCTTGCGGCCCAGGCCATTGTCCTTGGCGAGGCGCGAGCGCGTCGCCGAGTAGTTCGGAGCCACCATCGGGTAGTCGGCCGGCAGGCCCCACTTCTCGCGGTATTCTTCCGGCGAGAGGTTGTAGTGCGTACGCAGATGGCGCTTGAGCGATTTGAACTTCTTGCCGTCTTCGAGGCAGACGATGTAATCGGCCGCGATCGACTTCTTGACCGGCACCGCCGGCTTCAGCTCTTCGGCGACTTCAGCCACCGGCGCACTGCCCAGGCCGCGCAGCGCAGCATGAACGTCGGCAATCAGCTTAGGCAGATCGGTCACGCTCAGAGCGTTGTGTGAAACATAGGCACAGACAATATCAGCGCTGAGGTCGATGAGATCGTTGTCAGCCGCCTGTATGGTGCCGGACATATCGTTCATTTCGGGTCCTTTATGTCACCGTTGCAGGCGAGTCTGGAGGGTGACGCGCCCTTATCTCTGCCAATACGTCTATTTGATTTGCAATGCAACAGGCGAAGACAATGTTTTAAGATTGCCACAATGACGCACCGTCTATGCAATCCTTTCCAACAGATTAACTGTTGGATTCCTCAGTAATATTAGTGTTCAGAGGTACGTGCCCGGCCTTGATCGCGGCGCGCGCCAAGAGGTGCGCCGAGACTGGAGTGGTCAGTGCGAGGAAGACGATGCCGAGGACGGCTCTGAGGACTATGGAGCTGTCCCCAGCGGCAATTGCAATACCGACGAAAGTCAAACCTGCCCCGACCAACCCGGCCTTCGAGGCCGCGTGCATGCGGGTGTAGAGGTCCGGCAGGCGCAGCATGCCGACGCCGGCAAGCAGGCCGAAAACGCCCCCTGCGAGAATGGCTAGCGCCGCAATCCATGCGAGAATCTCGATGGTCATCTCCCGGCCTCCGCGCACTTGAGGACATATCGCGCTAGCGCCACCGTCGAGAGGAAGCCGACCAGTCCGAGGGCGATGGCAATATCGACGTAGAGGTGAAAGCCGGTGAGGACCGCTGCCACCACGATGAAGCTGAGGGCCAGCGTGGTGATGAGGTCGAGCGCGAGGATGCGGTCGGGGAGCGTCGGTCCGAGGATGAGTCGCGCGATGGTGAGCAGCAGCCCCAGGCTGAGGCAGCCCAGCGCGAACCAGCAGGCCCAGACGATGATCTCGCTGCCGCTCATCTGCACGCCCTCGCCACTGCCCGTTCGAAGCCGCCGCGGATGTCACGGATCACCGCCTCGCGGTCCGGCGCGTCGACGGCATGGATGGTCAGCACCTTGCGGTCGTCGGACACATCGACGCTCAGTGTCCCCGGTGTCAGCGTGATCAGGTTGGCGAGCAGCGTGATCTCCAGGTCGCTCTGCACCGTCAGCGGATAGTCGATCATCATCGGCCGCAGTCGCGTCCTGAGGTTCGGCCGTAGCACCAGAATGCCGACGCGTATGGCGCTCAGCATCAGTTCCTTGATGAAGAGCCATGTCAACGCCAGCACGGCCCAGCCCTGCCGCCAGAACCTCCCGCCGCCGACCTTTCCGCGTACGAAGGACAGCGCAAGACCGGCCAGCAGTGCGCCGAAGAGGAGATTGCCGAGCGAGAATGAGTCGGTGGCAGCGCACCAGCCCAAAGCGATGACGATGGTCAGCAGCGCAAGGTTCATTCGAGCCCAACCGCCTCCACGTAGAGCGCCGGCGTCAGCAGATCGCGGGCCGCTGTATCGGCCAACCGGAACAGCAGATCCGGCATGATGGCCGATGCCACGACCAGCCCCGTCAGCAGCGCCGTCGGCACCAGTCCGAGCCAGATCTCCCGCCGCGTCAGGCGCTTCAAGCTTGGGTTCGGCGTCTCTGCCATCGGACCCTCCGGCCCGGCGCGCCAGAAGATGTGCGACCATAGCCGCGAGCCGGCGATCAGCGTCAGCAGCGCATTGAGCAGCAGCGCGCCCGTGAGCAGAAGCGCCCCCCAATCGGGGGTGCCCGCCACGATACCGCTTTCATCAAGACCGGCCTCGAGCAGCAGAAGTTTCGGCCAGAAGCCGAGCAGCGGCGGTACGCCGGCCACGGCCATCACTAGGGTCAGGAACAGGATCGACGGCCAGCTCGCTGCGGAATAGAGCCCGCCCATCTTCCTCGTGTCGGTTTCGCCGGTCAGCTTCTCCACCAGCCCCGCCGTCAGGTAGAGCCCCGTCATCGTCACCATGGCGTGGAGGATATAGAGCGCGCTGCCGCCAATGCCCTGCACAGTTGGCAGCGCCATGCCGGCAATGGTGGCGCCGATGCCACCGATGACGAGGAAGCCCAGGGCCCGCCGCAGGTTGGTTTCGGCAATGGCACCCAGCGGCGCGATCACCAGCGTCAGCGCTGCAATCACCGTCAACACGGGGTCGAGCAGATCGCGGCTCAGTGGCAGCAGCGCTACCAGCGTGCGCAGCAGTGCGTAGATACCGACCTTGGTCAGCAGCCCCGCGAGCAATGCCGAAATGGCTGCGGGCGGCGTGTGATAGCTCGCCGGCAGCCAGGCGTTCACGGGGAAGGCCGCAGCTTTTATGCCGAACGCGAGCATGAAGATCGCCGCCACCGAGCCCATCGCTGCCGGGTTGGCCGAACTTCCGGCACGCATTACGTCCGCCATGTTGAGCGTGCCGGTAAGGCCGTAGAGCAGACCGAGGCCGAGCAGGAAGAAGGTCGTGGCGAGGAAATTAAGGAAGCCGTACTTCACCGTGCCGTCCAGCTGCAGGTCGCGGCCGCCGAGCACCATGAGGCCGAAACTCGCGATCAGCATCACCTCAAACCACACATAGAGATTGAAGAGGTCGCCGGTGAGGAAACTGCCGCTCACCCCGCCGAGCAACAGCAGCACCAGCGCATGAAGGCCGTCGCGCTTGGCCCGCTCCGGCGCATCCATCTGCAGGTAGATCAACACAAGCAGCGTCACCACGGCGGCGACCAGCGCGAAGCTCGCGCCCATCAGGTCGGCGGCAAAGCTGATGCCGAACGGCGGCAGCCAGTTGCCCATGGTCATTGCCAGCGGTCCCTGCTCCGCCACGCGCGCGAGCAGCGCCAGGTCGCAGGCAACCACCGCGAGCACCACGACCAGGGCCAGCGGCAGCTGCGCCTCCCGCACGCTGCGGAACATCAGCAGCAATGCGCCGCCCAGAAGGCAGAGCACCACCGGCAGGATCAGGACCCAGTCGCCGGGAAAGGTGGGGGAACCGACCATCAGTAGCTCAGCGGCGGGTTCGGCCCGCCCCTCGGCTCGGCGATCCGCATCTCGTTGGTGTCGTCAGCCTCCAGTGTCTGGTAGGCGCGATAAGCCAGCACCAGCAGGAAGCTGAACATGGCAAAGCCGATGACGATGGCAGTGAGAATCAGCGCCTGCGGCAACGGATTGGCGCCCAGCACCGGTGCCGTAGCGCCATCTATTGCAATCGGCGGCGCCACCCGGCTCAACCGTCCCGAAACGAAGATCAGGAGGTTGACCGCATTGCCCAACAGCGCCAGTCCCAGCAGCATGCGGATGACCGAGCGGCTCAGCAGCAGATAGACCGCCGCGGTGAGGAACACGCCCACGAGGGCAGCCACAGCGTAATCCATCAGCCGTCCTCCCCGCTGTCTTCGAGCCCCAACGCGACGGCGGAGATCGTGCCGAGCACGGCAAAATAGACGCCGATGTCGAAGACCATCGGCGTCGAAACATCGATCCCGCCGACCTCGCCCCAGAGGCCGGTGAGGAAAGGCACATTCAGCGGCAGCGACAGCAGCCCCGAGCAGGCTGCAAGCACCACGCCGAACCCGGCGACCGCAATAGGATCGACCTTCAGCGCCCGCTTTGTCGCCTGCGGCCCCATGGCCATCCCGTAGATGGCTAGCGCCGAGGCGGCGATCAGCCCGCCGATGAAACCGCCGCCCGGTTCGTTGTGCCCGCGCAGTGTCACGAACACGGAAAAGACCAGCATGACGACGACCAGCAGCGGCGCGATCGTGCGGAAGATCAGCGTGTTCATGCCGCTGTCTCCTTGCGTCGCGCGCCACGGATCAGGGCGAGGATGGCAATACCCGCCGTCATTACCACCGAGATCTCGCCCAGCGTATCCAGCCCACGGAAGTCGACGAGGATGACGTTGACGATGTTGCGTCCATGCGCCAGCGGCACGCTGTTGGCGTTGAAGAAGTCGGAGAGCCGCGGGTCGAACGTCCCCTGCAGCACGGCAAAGAGCAGCAGCGTCACCGAGAGCCCGCAGACCAGCGCCAACCCGCCGTCCCGCAACAGGTCCTCCATGACACGCGGATCGGCATCATCGAGCTTGAGCCGCGTCATCACCAGCGCCAGGATCACCACCGAGAGCACTTCCACCATGAACTGGGTAAAGCTCAGGTCTGGCGCGCCGAACAACATGTAGATCAGGGCTACGGCCAATCCCTGAATGCCTAGGGCCAGGATGGCGAAGAGCCGCGTCTGCGCCAGTACTACCATTGCGACGCCGATCAACGCGACGCCGAGCACTGCCCATTCGTAGAAGTGCAGCTCCGGGAAGGCCGGCCACGATGGCAGACCGCCCAGTAGCCAGAGCGGCAACAGCGTGACCGCAGCGAAGGCGACGAAAACCACCAGCAAGTACAGCTCTAGCCGACCATGGTGGAGGAAGCGCGTCACCGCCGCACTGAGGCTGATCAGCCCGAACATCAGCCAGTCGAAGGCGCGATCGAAGCTCCAGCCGTCGAACCGGCGGAGCTGCGTCCGGATGACATCGAGCTTCCAGTATGCCAGCGCCCCCAGCCCCCAGGTTACCAGTGAGAGGAGGAAGATGGGGCTCACCACCTCGAAACCGAGCTTCAAATGGCTCTCGATCCTCTCCCCGGCGATCGCCGACGCTGCGCCGGCAATCAGCTGCGGACCAAACCAATCGGGCACGAATCCGGCGAGCAGCGCCAGTCCGCCAAAGATGAGCGGGCCGGCGATCATTGACAGCGGCGCTTCGTGCGGGTCTTTGGGCGTTGTCGGCAGCGGTCCGAGGAAGGGCCGGATCATCACCGCCAGCGCCACGGCGCAGAGCAGCGCATTGCCGATCACCAGTACCGCAAGCGTCACTGCCTCCCAGCCGCCGCCTAGCAGCGCGGCATACATCTCTTCCTTGGCAAAAAAGCCCAGCACAGGCGGCAGGCCAATCATCGACACCGCGGCCAGGATGGCCGCAATGAAGGTCAGCGTCATGGGGTCGCGCAGGCCGCCCAACAGCGTCAGGTCGCGCGTGCCAGTGCCGTGATCGATCGCCCCTGCAATCAGGAACAGCCCCGCCTTGTAGAGCGCATGCGCAACGAAATAGAGAATGGCCGCAGTGACGGCCAGCTCGGTGCCAATGCCCAGCAGCAGCACCAACAAGCCGAGCGAGGCGACCGTGGTCTGTGCCAACATCTGCTTGAGATCGGTTTGCTTGAGCGCCGAAACGGCGCCCCAGAGAAGGGTTACCGCGCCAAAGCCCACAAGCAACCCGGTCCATGCCGACGTACCGCCCAGCGTCGGTGACAGCCGGGCGAGGAGATAGACGCCGGCCTGAACCATCGTGGCGGAATGCAGATAGGCGGAGACCGGGGTCGGCGCCTCCATGGCATTGGGCAACCAGAACTGGAACGGGAACTGCGCGCTTTTGGTGAAAGCCGCCACCAACACCAG
Organism: Pseudomonadota bacterium; assembly: GCA_023415605.1. Lineage (GTDB taxonomy): Bacteria > Pseudomonadota > Alphaproteobacteria > Rhizobiales > Devosiaceae > Devosia_A. The sequence goes on along the minus strand of JAEZKB010000306.1, from coordinate 3,732 downwards.
CGCCAGCACCACCGGATAGGCGGCGTGGCCAGTCAGGTCCCCGAGTTCGCTGATGGCCCAGCTGCCGCCGATGCGCTCGAAAAGGATGGCCGCCGCCAGCAACGCCAGCCCGCCCATGCCGGTGACCACCAGCGCCTGCACCGCCGCCCGTCGCGCCGCCATGCGCGATGCGTCAAAGCCGATCAGCAGGAACGAGGTGACTGAGGTCAATTCCCAGAACACGTAGAGCGCCACCATATTGTCGCTCAGCACCAGCCCCTGCATCGCGCCCATGAACATCAGCATGAAGCTGAGGAAGCGCCCCCTATGCACATGGCCGGCAAGGTATTTTCCGGCGTAGACTAGGATGAATGCGCCGATCCCCGCGATTGCCAGGGCAAAGACGAGGCTCAGTCCATCGAGCCGGAAGCCGAGATGCAAGCCGTGCGCTCCGCCCCATTCCAGCCCACCAAGGAGCGCCCCTTGCGCTACCGTGGGCATGGCCTGCCAGAGAAAGACGAAGCTCGCCGCGGGTACCAGCGCGGCTATCCAAGCAGCCGCCTCGCCCGCAACCCGGTGAATCATCGGCACCAGCGCCGCCATGAGGAACGGCGCCAGCGTCACCAAGGTCAGAACGATATCCATCGGTTCCGGCAGCGTCAGGTCTCCTCGAAGGGGATTCGGTGCGGTCACCTTAACGGCCCAGCCTCACCCGGCAAGGAAAACCGGCCGCTCAACCAAGTATCTTTGGTCGCAGGCATGGGCTAAGACGCGCATCCTACGCCTTCGGAGACTTCATGCCCACGCTTGCCCCGCCCGTAGCCGAGAAACGCCAGCACACCGAGACGCATCATGGCGTCAGCCGCCAGGACCCTTATCACTGGCTGCGCGCCGATAACTGGCAAGAGGTGATGCAGGCGCCCGAGACGCTGCCGGCGGATATCCGCGCCTATCTCGACGCCGAGAACGCGTATATCGCGGCTGAATTCGAGGAGCCAAAAGCGGGGCTGACCGAAGCGATCTATCGGGAAATCCGCGGCCGCATCAAGGAAGACGACAGCGGCGTGCCTTCGCCCGATGGCCCCTGGGCCTATAACTCGCGCATGGAAGAGGGCAAGCAGTATCCGATCCTCGTCCGCACCCCGCGCGATGGCGGCGCCGAGCAGATCCTGCTCGATTGCAATATCGAAGCTGGTGACAGCTACTTTGGCTTTGGCGGCGGCGAGCATGATCCGAGCCATCGCTGGCTCGCCTGGAGCGCCGACCGGCAAGGGTCGGAATTCTACACGCTCGAGATCCGCGACCTCGACAGCGGCATGGATACCGGCGAGCGCATCGTCGAGACCGCGGGTGGAGCTGTATGGTCGGCTGATAGCCGCGCCCTCTACTATACCGAATTCGACGAGAGCCACCGACCCTTCCGCGTCCGCCGCCACGTGATCGGCACGCCACAGGCAGACGACGCTGTCGTCTATGAAGAGAAGGATCCAGGCTTCTTTGTCAGCGTCGGCAAGACCCTGAGCGAGAAGTTCATCATCATCGACGCCCACGATCACCAGACGTCGGAAGCCTGGCTCATCGACGCCAAGGCCGAAGGCGCCCCTCGCCTCGTCGCACCGCGCGTCACCGACCGCGAATACGAGGTTGACGAACGCAACGGCGAACTCTTCATCCGCACCAATGCCGCCGGCGCCGAGGACTTCAAGATCGTCACAGTCTCGGCCGACGCCCCAGGCGCGGAGAACTGGCGCGATCTCGTGCCCCATCAATCCGGCGTTCTGATCCTGGACATCATCGTTCTCGCCAATCACCTCGTCCGGCTTGAGCGCTACGAGGGTCTGCCGCGGATCATCTCGCGCGACCTCCGCACCGGCAAGGAAGAGACGGTCCGCTTTGAGGAAGAAGCCTATTCGCTGGGCATGTCCGCCGGCTATGAGTTCGATACTGCGACCATCCGCTTCGTCTATTCTTCGCCCACCACCCCCGCCCGCACCTACGATCTCGACCTCGAGACCGGCGCACGTACCCTCCTCAAGGAGCAGCAGGTCCCCTCGGGCCACAATCCTGCCGACTACGAGACGCGCCGCATCTTCGCCACCGCAGCAGATGGCGAGCGCGTGCCGGTGACGCTGCTCTACAAGAAGGGCCTGAAACTCGACGGCTCCGCCCCCGCCCTTCTCTATGGTTACGGCGCCTATGGCATCGCCATGACCGCCAGTTTCTCCGTCTCGCACCTCTCCCTCGTCGACCGCGGCATGGTCTATGCCACCGCTCATATCCGCGGCGGCATGGACAAGGGTTACCGCTGGTACCGCGACGGCCGGCGCGAAAAGAAGCTCAATACCTTCAACGACTTCATCGCTGCCGCCGAAGCACTGATTCAGCTCGGCTATACGTCGAAGGGCAAGCTCGTCGCTGAGGGTGGCTCGGCCGGCGGCATGCTGATGGGGGCCGTGGCCAACATGCGGCCCGATCTCTGGGCAGGCATCATCGCCGAAGTCCCCTTCGTCGACGTGCTCAACACCATGCTCGACGCCACGCTGCCGCTCACCCCGCCAGAATGGCCCGAATGGGGCAACCCGATCGAGAGCGAAGCGGACTACCACCGCATCGCATCCTACGCTCCCTACGAGCAGGTAGCAGCCAAGGACTATCCGCCGATCCTGGTTATCGCCGGCCTTACCGATCCGCGCGTCACCTATTGGGAGCCGGCCAAGTGGGTGGCGAAACTTCGCGACAGCAAGACCGATGCCAACCCGCTTTACTTCAAGACCCACATGGGCGCGGGTCATGGTGGCGCTTCGGGCCGTTTCGAGCGCATCAAGGAGACGGCACTGAGCTACGCTTTTGCGCTCGATTGCACCGGATTGGCATAATGCTTCAAAAGGCGCGATTGTTGAGCAATCTCAAAGGGCCTATATCAGGCCAGTCGAAATCGCCCGACCTTGCGGTCCTTTAGCCAGAAATCCGGAAAACAGGAGGCACACCATGGCTCTCGAACTCCCCCCGCTGCCCTACGCCTATGACGCTCTCGGCCCCTATATGTCGAAGGAAACCCTCGAGTTTCACCACGACAAGCACCACCAGGCTTACGTCACCAACGGCAACAAGCTGATCGAGGGCAAGGGCCTGGAAGTCCTGCCGCTCGAGGATCAGGTCAAGGAAGTCTGGGGCAAGGACCAGGCCGCCTTCAACAATCTGGGCCAGCACTACAACCACGTGCACTTCTGGAACTGGATGAAGCCCAATGGTGGCGGCGGCGCCTCCAAGGTCCCGGGCGACCTGCTCAAGCAGATCGAGTCCGATCTCGGCGGTTTTGACAAGTTCCGCGCCGATTTCATCAATGCCGGCACCACGCAGTTCGGTTCGGGCTGGGCCTGGTTGAGCCTGCGCGACGGCAAGCTCGAAGTCACCAAGACCGGCAACGGCGAGTCCCCGCTGGTGCATGGCAATGGCAAGCCGCTGCTCGGCGTCGACGTCTGGGAGCACTCCTATTACATCGACTACCGCAATGCCCGCCCGAAGTACCTCGAGGCCTGGTTCGACAACCTGGTGAACTGGGACCACGTGGCTTTCCTCTACGAAGAAGCCAAGTAAGCTTCGGCTGCATCATCTTTCCGAAAGGCCCGCTCCGGCGGGCCTTTTTCTTTTGGGCAATACACCGGCCGGAGTGTCACCCTCCCCCTTGCGGGGAGGGGTCAGGGGAGGCACCGATTTTGGGGCTGGACAAGGAGGTGGGGACGGGAGTCATCA
>JAEZKB010000277.1 GCA_023415605.1 Pseudomonadota bacterium | reverse complement strand
CCTCTCCCGCTTGCGGGGGAGGGGAACCGCGCATGGCGCGGTGGAGGGGGGAGCACCTTGCGCTGACGCTCCTCCACTCGAGCCGCCGAGTGGGTGCCTGTCGCAGGGATGACAGTCGCGTGTGGAGATGGGTCACGACACGCGCCCTACCGTCACACGACAGAAGTTCATGGCCTCCACTTATGCTCAGGGGGTCACTTCCTGATGCACACCGTTGGACTTTGTCGTCAGCTTTGCGTCATCCGTCGTTCAGAATTTCAGCAATCGGTTCAGACGTTTGTCAGAAATCTCAACCGACTTATCCCCGCGCTTCGTGGTCGGTGTAGACTTCCCCTATCGCCACCCCTCAAGCGAGGTTGCAAACGAGCGGCCGGGGCGGCGAGGTTGGGTGGTTCGGATGTCGGTTCGAGCCAGGCCAAGCCGGGAAGGTCTGACGGAGTTAGGTATCCCGTCGCCTTAATTTGCTGCCGCGATGGGGCTCGTGTTCGGCGCCATCCAAGGGGTTCGACTGGAGAAGCGCGAAGAGCGTGGTCTGGTCAGGACAAGGCCCCTGCGGCGGTGGGGCACTCCGCGAAACGCCCCAGACCTTCCCGTGTGAACGCCACAAATCCCGGTCACGACGGCGGAGCAGGGCCATCTCCCTGCAAAGGGATCTCGAACCATCGACGGGCCATGCTCCGCCGTTGTTCGCTCTTTGATATCTCCGGGCGCTCACCGGCGGCCCGGTGCGTTAGCACGCTCTGTAGATCGGGTGCTTGCACACATCGGCCTCCCGGCGTAACCGAACGGCGTTGCTAAATCTGGAGTGTCGCCATGTCTCATCCGTCTCTCGACGCCGTTCTTGCCAATGTGGATGCGAACCTGGGTGGGAGCCTCGAGAGGCTGAAGGAACTGGTGCGGATCAAGTCCATCTCGACCGATCCGGCCTATGCCGAGGAGTGCAAGCGCGCCGCCGAGTGGCTGGCCAATGACCTTCGCAACGAGGGGTTCGACGCCTCCACGCGGGCGACGCCGGGGCATCCCATGGTTGTCGGGCACGACAAGGGCGCCGCGCAGGGACCGCATGTGGTGTTCTATGGCCACTATGATGTGCAGCCGGTCGATCCGCTCAATCTCTGGCACACCGATCCATTCGAAATGGAGATGAAGAAGCAGGAGAACGGCGAGACCTATCTCGTTGGCCGCGGCACATCGGACGACAAGGGCCAGCTCCTCACCTTCCTCGAAGCCTGCCGCGCCTGGCGTGCCGTGACCGGCAGCCTGCCGATTCCGGTGACGGTGTTCCTCGAAGGCGAGGAAGAGTCGGGCAGCCCGAGTTTGAAACCCTTCCTCGAAGCCAACAAGGCCGAGCTGACCGCCGAGGTGGCGCTGATCTGCGACACCGACCTCTGGGACGCCAAGACGCCAAACATTGTTTCGATGCTGCGCGGCCTAGTTGGCGAGGAAATCGAGATCACCTGCGCCAGCCACGACCTCCACTCGGGCATGTATGGCAATGCGGCCCGCAACCCTATCCAGGTGCTGGCCGACATCATCTCGACGCTGCGCAACCCCGATGGCTCGGTGGCGGTCGAAGGCTTCTACGATGGTGTCGAGGAGCTGCCGGCGGATGTGGCGGCGCAGTGGAAGCGCCTGCCCTACGACGAAAAGGCCTTCATGGCCAATGCCGGGCTGACCTCGCTGGCCGGCGAACAGGGCCGCTCGGCGCTGGAGCAGACGCGCAGCCGCCCCACCTGCGAGATCAACGGCATTACCGGCGGCTATACCGGCGAAGGCTTCAAGACCGTAATCCCCGCCAAGGCTAGCGCCAAGATCAGCTTCCGCCTTGTCGGCAAGCAGGACCCGGCAAAGATCCGCGCTGCGTTCCGCAAGCATGTCACCGACCGCCTGCCGCCCGATGCCAGCGTGACCTTCAAGGAGCATGGCGGCAGCCCCGCCGTGGTGGTGCCCACCGATGGCGACCTGCTGCGCAAGGCGGCAGGGGCACTGAGCGATGAATGGGGCGCCGAGACCGCCATCTCCGGCTCGGGGGGCTCGATCCCGGTCGCCGGCGACTTCAAGCGCATTCTCGGCATGGACGCCCTGCTGATCGGCTTTGCCGGCGTGGATGATCGCATCCACTCCCCCAACGAAAAGTACAACCTCTCCGCCTACCACAAGGGCATCCGCAGCTGGGTGCGCATCATCGCTGCCTTCGCAGAGGGAAAGTAAACCCGGTCCTACCGCGCCTCGATATACGCCTTCATCCGCAGTAGGTCCGAGTACGCCCATTCGGCCTCCGACTCGAACTGTTCGTCGGAAACGCCGGGCCGCTGGAACCAGGTGAAGACAACCTCGCAGCCTTCTTGGTTGGGATGGATGCGGACCGGGGTGGTGGGGCCGCTGGTCTCGCCCTCCAGGAACACCTGGTAGTCGAGCACGCCGAAATCGTTGAGCGGGGTAAACCGCATCACCCGGCGCCCGCTGGGCAGCACGACCAGGTAGTCGCTGCCGCCCAGATGCTTCATCTCCGAGCCAGGCTCGGTGCCGCCCCAAACCGCGAAATTACTGGGCTCCGCCAGGAATCCGTAGACATCCGCATAGCGGCGATGGATGGGGATTGTGAAGACGCGCGACTTCAGCATGGTCATGCCCTTGAGTATCTGCGTCCACGGCGCGCAGGTAAGGCAATCGCGGTGAAAAGTCCAGTCTGCGCTCCGGCGTGGCTCGCCTGCCGGAAACGAAAAAAGCCCGCCGAAGCGAGCTTTTGCGTTAAGGCGGCGCAGCCCCGAAGGGCGCGCGGCAACTTAGCCCTGGCGGGCCTTGTAGCGCTTGTCGACTTTATTGATGATGTAAACGCGGCCGCGACGGCGGACCAGCTTGTTGGCGCGATGGCGGCCCATCAAAGCCTTCAGGGAATTGCGGATCTTCATCGAACGACCTCGGCACGAAACAAAATGGGCGCCCGTGCGCCCTTGGATTGGCGGCCTAGATAAGGGGAAAGGCCCAGGCTGTCAACGCTTGCGGCCGACAAAATCCCCTTGCATGGCAGATCATGCTTTCGCCGATTGATAAAATGCGATGCAATGCGTTTGAGCAAGGATTACGAGCCCATGGCATGATCGGCGCCATGGATAAGCAATTCATTTCCAAGCTCAAAGTTGTGGTGGCCGACGAGGCCTATATGGCGGCGCTGACGGGCGGCATGCTGCGCAATCTGGGCGTTCGCCATATCGTCGAAACCAACGACGTTTCGAGCACCTGGAACGCGCTGCGGCGCGAGCCGCTGGGCCTACTATTGATCGACGATGGATTGGGCCCGGTCGATCCGCTGACGCTGGTACGCGAGCTGCGCGCCGACAGCTCGGCGGCCAACCGGCACATCCCGGTGCTCATGACCTTTGCCAATGCCGACAAGAACCGCATCCTCGCGGCGCGCGATGCCGGCGTCACCGAATTCCTCAAGAAGCCGCTCAGCGCCAACGTCATCGGCCTGCGGCTGATGCAGGCGCTGGAGAACCCCCGCCCCTTCGTGGAATCGCCGGTCTATGCCGGCCCCGACCGGCGCAGACGCGAGGCCAACGTGCAGGGACCCGATCGCCGCCGCCACGGACCGGAACAGAAGACGGGCTAAGCCCCGGCCGCCAGTTCCAGTTCCTTCCACCGATGGCAGGCCACCAGGCCTGAGCCGGTCTGTTCGAGCGGCGGGCGCTGCCGGGCGCAGATGTCGATGGCGAAGCGGCAGCGGGTGCGAAAGGTACAGCCCGAAGGCGGATTAATGGGCGACGGGATTTCCCCCTCCAGTCCCTCGATATTGCGCTGCCGGGCCCGTTGCGGGTCGGGGATTGGCACCGCCGTCAGCAGCGCCCGCGTATAAGGGTGCTTGGGATGGTTGTAGAGCTCGTCGCCATCCGTGAGTTCGACCATGCGCCCCAGGTACAAAACCAGGATCCGATCCGACACATGCCGCACCACCGAAAGGTTGTGCGAGATGAAGATCAGCGTCAGCCCGAACTGCTCCTTGAGATCGGCGAGAAGGTTGAGGATCTGCGCCTGGATCGAGACGTCGAGCGCCGACACCGGCTCGTCGCATACGATGAGCTTGGGTTCGGTGATCAGCGCCCGGGCGATGCCGATGCGCTGCGCTTGGCCGCCGGAGAATTCGTGCGGATAGCGGTTGATCATTTCCGGGAGGAGGCCCACCGCCTCCATGGTTTTAACCACCCGCTTTTGCCGCTCGGCGGCCTTCAACTCAGGCATCAGCGTGCGCAGCGGATCGGCAATGATCTCGCCCACCGTCATCCGGGGGTTGAGCGATGCCAGCGGATCCTGGAAAATGATCTGCAGGTCACGGCGCCGCTTGCGCATGGCCCCCTCGGAAAGGTGGGTGATATCTTCCCCCATCCACACCACGCGGCCAGAGTCCGGCGTCAGCAGGTTGAGGATGCACCGGCCCAGGGTCGACTTCCCACACCCACTCTCCCCCACAATCCCCAGTGTCTCCCCCTGGCGGATTGTGAAGTTGATATCCTCGAGCGCCGTCAGTGTGAACGGACGAGCAAAGAGACCAGCCGAGAGCGAGAATGTCTTGCCGAGATTTTCAATGCGGAGGAGGTCGGGGCGATGATCCATCACGCCACCTCGCGGCGTTCGAGCACGCCATCATACCAGCATGCCTTGGAGCGGCCGTCGCCAATATCCTCGAGCGGCGGCCGTTGTTCGAAGCACTTTTCGAAGCGGAAGGCACAGCGCGGATGGAACGAGCAGCCCGAAGGCAGGTGTTCGAGGCTGGGCGGCAGGCCCTGGATCGGATCGAGCCGCTGCGCCCGCACTGCCACGTGCGGCGTCGAATGGAGCAGCCCCAGCGTGTAGGGATGGCGCGGATCGTAGAAGAGCTGGTCGGTGGTGCCCTTTTCGACGCAGCGCCCGCCATACATAACCATCATGCGGTCAGCGAGTCCGGCGACAACGCCGAGGTCGTGGGTGATCATCACCAGCGCGGTGCCGAAATCATCGGTTAGTGTCTTGAAGAGATCGAGCATCTGCGCCTGCACCGTCACATCAAGCGCGGTGGTGGGCTCGTCGGCAATGAGGATCTTGGGACGGCAGAGCAGCGCCATGGCGATCATCACGCGCTGGCGCATGCCGCCCGAGAGCTCGTGCGGATAGGCATTGGCGCGCTTCACCGGTTCGGGCATGCCGACCCGCTCGAGCATTTCGATGACTGCCTTCTGCGCCGCCGGCTTTTCCATGCCCTGGTGCTCCATCAGCACCTCGGCAAGCTGCGTCCGCACCCTGAGGCTCGGATTGAGCGAAGTCATCGGATCCTGAAAGATCATGGCGATGTCACGCCCACGATAGGTGTCGAGCTCCCGGGGTCCGAGCCCGATCAAGTTGACGTCGCCCAGCATGGCGCGACCGGAGACGCGACCGTTTTTGGCCAGCAGGCCCATGATCGAGAGGAAAGCCTGGCTCTTGCCCGAGCCGCTTTCCCCGACCACCGCGAGGGTCTCGCCCCGGGCAAGCGAGAAGTTGAGATCGCGGACGGCATGCACTTCGGACTGATGCAGCGCGAAGGTCACATTCAAGCCGTCGACGACGAGGACTTTGTCTTGGTCCATTCAACGGTCCTTTGGATCGAGCGCGTCGCGAAGACCGTCGCCCAGATAGGTGAGGCAGAGGAGCATGGTGATCAGCACGCCCGCCGGCGCGAACAGCATCCAGGGCAGCGTCTCCACCACCGTGGCGCCATCGGAGATCAGCGTCCCGAGCGAAGTCTGCGGTTCCTGCACCCCGAGGCCGAGATAGGAAAGAAAACTCTCCGTGATGATGATCTCGGGGATGGTGAGGGTGGCGTAGATCACCACCGGCCCCGTCAGATTGGGGACGATGTGGCGGAAAATGATGGTGAACGGCCCTGCCCCGCCGGCCTTTGCCGCCTCGATGAACTCGCGCTGCTTGATTGACAGCGTCTGGCCCCGCACGATGCGCGCCATGGTGAGCCATTCGAGGCAGCCGATGCCGACGAA
>JAEZKB010000275.1 GCA_023415605.1 Pseudomonadota bacterium | reverse complement strand
TGCAAACGCGGCCGCATTTGGGGGGGCGGGCGGCGCCTAGTGCGCCGCCACCGACTGCACGCCGGCGCCGGCAGTCAGCCGGTCCGCCAGCCGAATCGCCGCGAGGAAGCTCGCCGTCGAGCCCTCGCCGGTGCCGGCAATGTCGAAGGCAGTGCCGTGGTCTGGCGATGTGCGGACGATAGGAAGGCCCAGCGTCACATTGACGGCCTCGTCGAAGGCGACGGTCTTGATCGGGATCAGCGCCTGATCGTGATACATGGCGATGATGGCGTCGTAGTTGCGCCACTTGGGCAGGTGGAACGCCGTATCGGCCGGGATCGGCCCATCGACCTCTATGCCCTCAAAGCGCAAGTTGGCGACGGCCGGTCCCACAATGTCGAGGTCCTCCATGCCGATCGAGCCGCCTTCGCCCGCATGCGGATTGAGACCCGTGACCGCGAGCTTCGGCTGGGCGATGCCGAACCGGGTGCGGAGGTCGTGGGCCACGATCTTGCCGGTCGACACGATCAAGTCATTGGTGATCAGCGCCGGCACCTTCTGAATCGGCACGTGGATCGTAGCCGGCACAACGCGCAGGCCTTCATGCGCCAGCATCATCACCGGCTGCGGCGCGACGCCATTATGAGCGCAAAGAGAGGCGATGAACTCGGTATGACCAGGAAACTTGAACCCGGCGGTGTAGAGCGCCGCTTTGTGGATCGGTGCCGTCACCACACCGCGACAACTGCCGCTCAGCGTGCAGGCGACCGCCTGGTGGATGGCCTCGATGACCACCTTGGCAGAAAGCGGGCTGGAATCCCCAGGCTTGTCCGGCACCAGTCCGTCGATCTCGACGATCGGCAGCGCCGTCTCGAAGATGGTGGGCGCAAAGGCGGGGGTCGTCGGTACGACATCGACGGAAAGGCACAGCCGTTTGGCGCGGCTCTTGAGGAAGCCTGACTGGCCGTAGACGATGAACGGCGGCAGGTCGAGCTTCTCGCGCTCTGCAAAGAGCCGGAGGATGATGTCGGGCCCGATTCCAGCGGGTTCGCCCATGCTCACCGCCAGCGGCAGAAGCCCTGTCGCACTCATCGTCCCTCTCCGCCAGCGGCACGCCCGGCATCAGGCCGGGCGGTAGAATGTAAGACTATTCGCTAGTCTCTAAGGCATCGTCCCGAAAATACCTACAATGCTATGCCGAAACTACGAGGCCGGATTATTCGTAGATGATCTTCGCCTTCTGCTTGACCTCTTGGAGGTACTTGGCAGCTTCGGCCTTGAGGGCGTCATTGCCGGCAGTCTGCTGAATATTGCCCTTGATGAAGGTCGTATCCTTGGCCTCAGACTTGGAACACACGGCCAGCATGGAAACGCCGTTCTCCACCACGCGCGGCTTGGTGATGCCGCCGACATTGAGGCCAGCGAGCTCCTTGGCGATCGGCTCGGGCAACTGCGTCGCATGACGGCGCCCGACCTCGATCACGGCGGCGTCGGTATAGCTCAGCGATAGCTGCACGGCATTGTCGCAGCCCTGGAAGCTCTTGCGATACTGGTTGGCCTGGCCGGTGCGGGCCGAGCTGCCTTTGCCGATGAAGATCACTTCCTTGAGGATGTAATCGAAACTGTTGGCGGCGGTGAGTTCGCTCTGCGCCCGCTGGTCGAGCTCGGCATCGGAAATCTGCACGCGCTGCGACACCACGCTCGACACCACCTGGTTCCAGGCAAGGTTGGCGCGGAGGCGATCCTTGAGCGTATCGATGTTCACGGCAGCCTGCTGCAGCGTCTGGATCAGCTTGTCGCGGCTCATCTTGAGGTTACGCGCCACCTGCAGCACAGCCTCGTCGACCTGCGCATCCGCAACGGTGATGCCCAGCCGCTTGGCTTCCTGCAGCATGACCTGCTCTTCGACAAGCTCGTCCAGCGCGCCCTTGGCGCCGCTCTTGCCTTCGAGCTGGAACAGCTTCAGCCGCAGCGACACCTGCGTGTCGGAAATGCTGACGCCGTTGACCGTCGCCTTAGTGGCGGCCGCCGCGGGCAGGGCAGACCCTGCGAGCAGTGCGAGGCCGATGAGAAGAGCACCAAGCGTGCGAACCATGCTGATCATCCGTTCGTCTGGAAACAGGGGCCGGCTGTCCCCTCGGGCCCCGAGGGTTTGTCCGGCAGAATTACGGCCAAAATCGGTTTAGAAACTTAATGGCGAGAACGACGTCGACGGCGTCCTGAGCAGCAGCTTGATGCCGTAGGTCAGGGCATTCGGCGACGTATGCGTCGCACCTGTGAGCCCGGCGAAACCACCGGCCACGAAGTAACCGTCGTCATAGGTCAGGCCGCCGGTGGCCGCAAGGAACTGCTGTGCGCCGAGATCCCACGACAGGCTGCCATCCACATACCAGTAGTCGATTGGCAGCGGGGCGGTGGCGCGCGCAGTCACTTCATGTTGATCGGCCAGCGTGCCCGTTGCCGGGTTGGCGGCGAGGTAGAAGTAGTCGAGCCCGAAGGTCAGCTTCTCATACGCCGCTTCGCCACCGACACCGGCGCGTACCACGCGGAAGTTGGTCGGGTCCAGCTGCGCCTTGCCGCCGACGCGAATCCCCGGCAGCGGCGATCCCTGCGCCCCGAGCACGATGTAGGAGGCTGTGGTCCCAAGCCCCGTGCTCTTGCCGGTCTGTGCGTGATCGGCAATACCCAGCGAGTTGACGCCGGCGAGGTGATAGCTCTGCCCGCCGATCAGTTCGAGCCAGCTGCCGTCGGAGAAATTGGCCATGTAGCGGCCGCCGATATTGGCACGCAGCCCCGTTTCCTGCCGGTCGGTACCGGTGAATCGGTCGTACGAGAAGAGGTTGGTATCGTCGAAGACAAAGCTTTGGGCATTGTCGTTGATGATGCCCGGCAAGGTGGTCGAGCTGCCGCGATAGACGAGCTGCGCGATGGGCTCGAACAGGTGGCTGTCGAGGCCGTCGGAGGCGATCATCGGGAAGCGGACGTCGATCGCCGCGATCGGCGTTGCCGAGAACAGCGTCCGCGACACCGGGTCGAGCGGGCTGGCGCCATTGTAGCTGGCATAGTCCCCGCGCAGGCCGAAATAGGGCGTCGCAACGACGCCCATCGGCGTCACATACTGGTTCTGCCAGCTGGCCTCGAGCGTGCCATGCACCTTTTGCTGCTGATAGCCGAACACATAGGGCACGCCGCCATAGGACGCGGTGGAGTCGAGCCCGCGCTGGATGCCCATGATGCGCGCGGAGGCGCGCACCTGGCCCCAGTCGCTGAGATCGGTGTAGCTCGCTGCCTTGATGTTGGGCAGACTCACGACCTGCTTGTCCTGCTCGGCCCAAGTGACATTGCTGCCCAGGGCATTGAACTTCTGGATGCGCAGATCGGCGTAGTAGTCGTCGGTCAGGTAGGTGGCGTAGACCTCGTTGACGGCGCCCTTGGCCGTCGAGATCTGGTAGTCCTCGAAGAAGCCGGCATCGGTGAATGCCGTGTACGAGAAGCCGACTTTCCAGTCTTCGAGCGGGACGAACTCGCCGGACGCCGTGGCCCCGCCGCGCCAGTCGAGATCGCCGACGCCTGGCGTGAACGCCGTCTTGTCGAGCTGGTAGAGCCCCGCGCCCTTCACATTGATGCGGCCATAGTCGAAGCGCTGCTCCCACTCGGCGCCCATCAGAAAGCCCTGCCGGGTCATCAGTGATGGCGACAGCAACAGGTCGATATCGTCGCCGATCGGAATGAAGTACGGCGTCTCCAGCCTATGCCCGAGTTTAGGCGTATTGGTATACCGCGGCATCTTGAACTGCGCCGAACGCTGGCTCGGGTCGGGCAGGGCGATCCACGGCACCCAGGCCACAGGCACGCCGAGTACTTCGAACGTGGGTTGGTCGAGATAAATGACCTTGCCCTTCTGGTCGCGGACGATCTTGGCCGCATAGACCTTCCAGCCGATCTTGCGGCCTTTGCTATCGATGCAGAGCCCGCAGGGCGAATAGTTGGCGTCGATCAGCGTCGTCGTAAGCTCCGACACATAGTCTACGCTGCCGGCGTTGATCAGTTCGCCATCCTTGGTCCTGAGCGTCAGCGAGCGGACGAAGGCCGTCTTGATGCCGCCGCCGACCTCGATGGAATCGGCTTGATACTCGTTCCCATCCGGCGCGAGGATGTAGACGTTGCCGGAGGCGATCATCGTCCCGGTCGTGCGGTTGTAGTTCAGCGAATCCGCCCGGACCGTGTGCCCCTGGTAGAACAGCACCGCCCGTCCGTCGGCCGAGATGGTGTCCGTTCCTGCGTCATAGGTCAGGCTGTCGGCTTCGACCTGTGCCTCGCCGCCCTTATCTTCCACTTGCTCGAAATAGCCTTGGGGAGCGGTTGCCTGTGCGAGCGCGGGGGACAGGCCGAGCAACGTCACCACTGCGGCAACGCAAAGCCCTGCACCGATCTGGTGCAGCAGCGACCCGATTCCCCTGTGGCGGCGCGTCTTCTTCAAGCCCGCCCGTCCTCTTTGTGCAGCAGCACCGTCACTCCAATTACTATGGCCACGAACGCCGGCCCGGCAGCAGCATAAACAGGCTTCAGTACCCCCGCGAGCCCGGCCATGCCTGCCATCTCCTGGATGACATAAACCACAAAGCCAAGAACAACGCCATAAAGCACCGCCACGCCATACTTATTCGTCCTTCGATAACCTGCGGTAAATGCGAAGGCGATCACCAGCGATCCTACCAGCATCAGCGGCATGGCGAGAGGCCTGGTGAGGCGCATTTCAAGACTATTTCTCGTTTGTGGGTCCGAAACGCCACGCATGAGCAGCCCGATGGCCTCGAAAACCGTGAGATCTTCGGTGTAGGCGAGCTTTACGCCGAGATCGCCGCGGGTGCTGCTGGTGGGCAGCTCGAAGTTCTCGATGCGCCGCGGCGGCGAATCCGGCTCGAACCGGATGCCTTCGGGGATGCGCCATGCGCCGGGCACCAGTTCAATGGTCTTGGCGTGGATGCGCTGGGCCTTTTCCGCGCTGGTCATGAAGATGGTGACGTCTTCGAGCACCGCACCGCCCGGATGCGGGTGGAGGGACATCAGCACATAGCGCGTGTCGCCGCTCGATTGCTCCAGCCACAGCGTGCCGGAACTGCCGCTTTGCGGCAGGCTGAGGGACAGCGCCCGGTTGATCATCACCACCGAGGTGTCGATCACCACGGTGGTGAACACCGAAAAGAGGATGATCGCGACGATCGGTGCCTTGAGCACCGACCAGATCGAGATGCCGGTGGCCTTGATCACCGTCAGTTCGCGCCGCGACTGCAGGTCGAGCAGGCCAATGATCGCCCCGATCAGCACCGTCACCGGCAGCACGCCCAGCGACCAGCGCGTCGCCTGGGTGACGATGGCGAGCAGCCCCAGCAGCGGTCCGCCGACGCTCGAAAAATGCTCGAAGCGCCAGACGTTGAGGGACTCCGCCAGCGCAATGATGCCGAAGATCAGCAGGATCGTGACCCCGATCCGGCTGCCAAGACGCTTGAGGACAACCTGGTCGATGCGGCTCATGTCGCGCTCCGCCAGACCGGGGCATGCACGCGCAGCCGATAGAGCAGGGCAATCGACGAAAGCAGCAGCAGGATGCTGGCGCCCGCCAGCGCCCCATACTGTCCGGCAATGGCCGGGATCGACCCGACCCCGCGCTCGAGGAAGGCGACGCCCAGCACCAGCAGTTCGAGCGGAAATTCGCGCCCGCGCCTTCCGTGCGGGAAGCCGGCCAGCACCGTCACGAAGACGCAGATGGCGATGACGCGGAGCACTTCGCCGAGCCGCTTGCCGAGGATGGAGACCACGTCCTGGTTCCAGACGCCGGTCGCAAGGCTCTCGGAAATGAGGTCGAAACTGTTCTTTTCGGCCAGTGTATCGCGGTACTCTGCGTCGCCGGTCAGCCGCTCCAGTGCCAGGTCGTAGCGCTCGAACGCCACCTGCGAGAACTCGAACTTGTCGGTCATGTACTGGATCTGGCCGTCGATCAGCTGCAGCACATAGCCTTCCTCGTCCTGCGCGATGATCGCGGACTTGGACACATAGGTGCGGCGCGATTCCGGATTGCGGGCGTCATCGGCGAAGAAATCGGTGATGTTGCCGTCGCCGGCGCGGCCGCCGATCACCATGTTGACCCCCGGCACCACCTCGGCGAAGCGGTGCGGCCGCAGCGTGCGGCCCACGAGATCGGCGGTGATGCTGGCCGACCATTCGTTGACCTGCCGCGTGGTGTAGGGCTCGACGAAGTTCGAGATGATCAGCACCATCAGGGCCGCGAGGCCGGTATAGATGGCAATGCCGCCGAGCAGGGCGGACACCCGCCGGCTGGTGTGGATGATGTGCAATTCCCAGTTCTGCTGCATGGCGCGCAGCGCCCGCCCGAGCCCGATGCCGGCGCAGACATAGAAGAACACCACCGCCAGCGACGGCGTGGTCAGCAGCGCCTGACCCAGTAGCGTCAACAGGCTCTGGCCCTTGACCGACACCACGTCGAAGATTCTGAGACACTGGATGAGGAACAGCAGGAACAGGGCGACTGCGAAAAGCGCAATCGCATCCAGGGCAAAAAGTTTTGCCAGGTAAAGGCTTAGCCGTCTCATACGCCCCTGTCCGCACGTCCGAGGGCTGCCCCCTCGTAACGCTGGGGGCACCCTGCGGTGCTTTGCCCATGGAGGCAAGGCGAAGTGATGGCGCATGCCTCAAAG
>JAEZKB010000264.1 GCA_023415605.1 Pseudomonadota bacterium | reverse complement strand
GACATGGGCCGTGGGAGCGACGAACGTCCCAGGCGCCGGGCGGGCGCCCGGGGGCAGGATCTGAAAGCGGCCGCCGTCAGGCGTGGTGCGGGAGCCGAGCACCGCGAAGTTGTTCGAATAGGCGTCCATCAGCGCCACGGAAAGGTAGCGTGAACGCCCCTCCGGGACGATCAGCTCCACCGCCCCGGCTGTGAGGTCGAGCTGGAAGGGCGAGTAGAGGGTGTCGTTGTTCGGCGTTGTCACCTCGCGGGAGCGCCAGTCGGCAAGCGCCTCCGCATGGGTGATGCGGTTCAACCCGTGCCGAGGGTAACGCACCTGGCGGGTCCGCGCGATCTCGAGCAGGGGCAGGGTGAAGATGAACGCATCCCGCGCGGCGAGCGCCAGGTCAGACGGCGCGGCGGCCGCCCACCCCTGCCCGGCAACCGGCAGCGCGGCAGCACCGGCGAGAATGGTTCTACGGGATAATGCGAAGGACATGTCAGCAACTCAGTGAAGCAGGCAGGGGGGATCTGGGCGGTCCGCTCACCAGCGGTAACGGAGCTGGGCGCCGTAGGTCCTTGGAATGTTCCACCGCCGGCTCGTCGGCCCCTGGAACACGATGTAGGCCTCGTTCCCCACGTTGTTGGAGAACACCGCAACCTCCCACGGACCGCGTTCCACCCCCACGCGCGCGTCGAAGATCTGGTAGTCGCTCAGCTCGGGCGTCTGGGTGATCTCCTGCACCCCACCCCACCGGCCGCTGCCCTTGACGTTGAAGAAGCCCACCAGGTCGGCGCCGAGGTCACGGCGATAGTTGAGCGAAACGTTGGCTGTCCAATCCGGCCGCTGAGGGCCCTTTCGGCCCTTGTCGGGGCCCGAGGTGATCTCGCCGCCCTGCCGAGAGCCGCCCAGGGTGAGCAGCACGCGGCCGCCCAGAACCATCGCCCGGACGGTTATCTCCGCCTCGATGCCCCAAAGCTCGGCCTCGCCCGCGTTGAACACGAAAGGCGTCGCTTGGACGGGGCAGACGGGATTGGCCACGAAGCAGCCGTTGTCGGTCTGCACCATCAGGTCGTCCACCTCGGTGCGATAGGCCGCCACGGCCACATAGACGTCCCGGCTGAGGTTGCCCTTGGCTCCCAACTCGTAGGACATCGCCACTTCGTCGTCGAAGGACACCGGCACCGGGGTCGGCTGCCGCGGATCACCGAGGGCCAGATTGAACCCACCGGCCCGGTAGGCGGTGCCCACCTTGCCGTACAACAGCCAAGCGTCCAGCCTGTAGGCACCGGTGAGGTTGTAGGAAAGGTTGTCGCTGCGCTTGTCGGTATCGATCCGGAAACCGACGCCCGAGGGGCGGCCCGTCCCATAGTCGAGCCGATCCGAGAGCAGCGCCTTGTCGTCCTCGGTATACCGCAGCTCCGCGGTGACGTTCAGCCTGTCGCTAAGATCGAGGCTGAGGGAGCCGTAGGCCGCCCAGGAGACGAAATCCAGCCGGCTGTCCCCCAGGGTCCCGGGCGACGGATCGGCCCGGCTCGGCGTTTTGGCCAAGACGTTCTGGTATTTGTCATTCAGGTCGAAGTATTCCAGCCCGAACAGCCACGCGACGCTTCCGGACGGATCGCCTGTGAGGTGTACATCCTGGTAAAGGATGCGGGTGAAGTCGGTGCTGTTGCCGCCAAGGTTCGGATCTCCCAGCGCCGCGCCGGGGGCGGTCAGACCGGCCGCCACGGCCTGAGCCTGGAACTGCGGCGAGCTCGCGTCGCGATCATAGGCGTTCTGGCTGCGCCGCTCACGGATGGCGCTGGTCGAAGTCAGGATCGCAAATCCGAGGTCGTATTCCAGGACCAGCTCGCCGTGGTTCACCTGCTGCTTGGCTGAGGACGGGCTGTTCCAGGGCACCTCGTACTTGTCCTGGTAGATCCCGCGCGGGTAGACCGCTCCCGGCTGGACATGCAGCTGGTACATCAGGCCCGGCAACCGGTCCCGGCCGTGCTCGGCCAGCAGGTTGGCGGTGAACGCCCCCCGCTCGTACCGCAGCTGCCCGCGGTAGATTTCCGTCTCCTGGGCGTCGAAATACTCCTCGCGCACCGGATTGTAGTAGAAGCCCTCGCGCTGCTTCATCAGGTCGGCGCCGACCCGGAGCGACAGGTGCTCGCCCAGGGGTTCGTTGTGGACCAGCTGCAGTTCGGTCCGCTCGTGGTCGCCCACTTCGACGAGCGCGTAACCGGTCCGGTCCGGGCCCGGCCGCGCAGAAACGATGTTGATGGAGCCGCCAACCGCGTTGCGGCCGTTCAGCGCGCCCTGCACCCCCCGCAGCACCTCAATGGCGCCGACGTCGAAGAAGTCGGTCTTCGTAAAGGTCCGGCCGCCCACCTGGCCGCCGCCGATATAGGCCCCGTTTCGGAACAGACCCACCGCTGCCTCCGCCGCGGTCGCGCGGCTGGTCCCGGAGCCCCGGATCGACACCTCCGAGGTCACGGGATTGGAAGTGTTCGCGAAGTTCACCGCCGGTACGTTCTGGAGCAGGCTCTGGGTGTTGGCGACGCCCCCCATCGCCTGGATCTGCTGCGCGTCGAACGCGGTTCCCGCGGCCGGGATGTCGCGCAGGCTTTCGGCGCGCTTGCGGGCGGTGACGACCACTTCGCCCACGGCCGCCGCTTCCTGGGCCAGAGCCGGCGCGCCCATGGCCAGTGTGAACGCCAGCGCCGAGCCGCCGCCAATATGCCCAAACGTCCGCATGATCTCTGGTCCCCCCTCGTCCGCGCCTTGTTACTGCGCAGTGACACTGGAGGCAGCTTTCCTTGCCGAACGTTGATTGTCCAATGCACGCAAGGCTTGGGCCCATAGCGTCCAGCCATGACACCTTGAGCAGAGCGATCACGCAGGAGTCGCGGACAAAGAGCAGGGTGTCGGGCGCGCGCCGGCTTGGGTGCGCGGCGGCGCGCGAAAGCGCTTCGCCTCACGGCCCGTGGGTAACCTTACGCCGGTTCAGGGGGCGAAGCTGGACCGCCCTTGGATGCCCCAGCGGCCATTGACCTTGGTGACGATGTAGATGGAGTCGAACGCCCCGATGAGGCTGCCGTCCTTCCGGTAGCGAGCGAAGCGGGTGTCGATATGGACCTTGTCCGGCCCGGCATGGACGACCTCACGGCGCAGCCACGCGGAATGGTCCCAATCCCTGAGCGCCCCCTGCTCGAGCATTTCCGGCTTATGGAAGCCGGGCTGTATGATCGTCACCTGGCCGGAGGCGAACCTCACGTGCGGGAAGTTGAAGGTGGCCTCGAAGGCGGCCAGGTCGCGCGCGTTGAAGGCGGCCTTGACGGCGTCGAGCCGCGCCTGCGCCGCCGCCACCTCCTCGCCATAGCGCGCTGGGTCCGGCTTGAGCGGCGGCGGCGGCGAGGCGGTGGCCGCCATGGCGGCGCAGGCCACGCC
>JAEZKB010000228.1 GCA_023415605.1 Pseudomonadota bacterium | reverse complement strand
ACTTCTTCCCGCTGACCGTCAACTACCAGGAAAAGTACTTCGCCGCCGGCAAGATCCCGGGCGGCTACTTCAAGCGCGAAGGCCGCCCGACCGAGAACGAGACCCTGGTGTCGCGTCTCATCGACCGCCCGATCCGCCCGCTGTTCCCGGAAGGCTACAAGAACGAGACCCAGGTCATCGTCACCGTCCTGCAGCACGACATGGAAAACAACCCTGACGTGCTCTCGATGGTCGCGGCGTCCGCAGCGCTCACCATTTCGGGCGTGCCGTTCATGGGCCCGATCGGCGCCGCCCGCGTCGGCTATATCGACGGCGAGTATGTGCTCAACCTCGACGTCAACCGCCGCTCGGAGTCCAAGCTGGACCTCGTGATGGCCGGCACCCACGACGCCGTGCTGATGGTCGAATCGGAAGCCCAGGAGCTCTCCGAAGAGGTGATGCTCGGCGCCGTGATGTTCGGCCATGCCGCATCGGTCAAGGTCATCGAAGCGATCATCAAGCTCGCCGAATTGGCCGCCAAGGAACCGCGCGACTTCACCCCGCCGGACTATTCGGCGCTCGAAAAGGACGTGCTGGCGATCGCCGAGGCCGATCTCCGCGCTGCCTACAAGATCACCGACAAGGCCGAGCGCTATGCGGCGGTCGATGCCGCCAATGCCAAGGTGAAGGAACACTTCGCCGCCAGGATCGAAGCCGGTGAAGTCTCGGCCGAAGACCTGGGCGAGGTCGTCCACAACCTCCAGGCCAAGATCGTCCGCTGGAACATCCTCGACACCAAGTCGCGTATCGACGGCCGTGACCTCGTCACCGTCCGCCCGATCCAGGCTGAAGTCGGCGTGCTGCCGCGTACCCACGGTTCGGCTATCTTCACCCGCGGTGAAACGCAGGCGCTGGTGGTTGCCACCCTCGGTACCGGCGACGACGAGCAGTTCATCGACTCGCTCGAAGGCACCAAGAAGGAGACCTTCCTCCTTCACTACAACTTCCCGCCCTATTCGGTTGGTGAAGCCGGCCGCATGGGTTCGCCCGGCCGCCGCGAAATCGGCCACGGCAAGCTCGCGTGGCGCGCCATTCACCCGATGCTGCCCAAGCCGGAAGAGTTCCCCTACACGCTCCGCGTCGTCTCCGAGATCACCGAGTCCAATGGCTCGAGCTCGATGGCGACCGTCTGCGGCACCTCGCTCTCGCTGATGGATGCCGGCGTGCCGCTCAAGAAGCCGGTGGCGGGTATCGCCATGGGCCTCATCCTCGAAGGCGACCGCTATGCGGTGCTCTCGGACATCCTAGGTGACGAAGATCACCTGGGCGACATGGACTTCAAGGTGGCCGGTACCGCCGATGGCGTGACCTCACTCCAGATGGACATCAAGATCGCCGGCATCACCGAGGAGATCATGAAGGTCGCCCTGGCTCAGGCCAAGGACGGTCGCAACCACATCCTCGGCGAAATGGCCAAGGCGCTCGACACCTCGCGCGCCACGGTGGGCGAGTTCGCCCCGCGTATCGAGACCATCACCATCCCGACCGACAAGATCCGCGAAGTGATCGGCTCGGGCGGCAAGGTGATCCGCGAGATCGTGGAAAAGACCGGCGCCAAAGTCGACATCAACGACGACGGCACCGTCAAGGTCTCGTCCTCGGACGGCAAGGCGATCGACGCCGCCATCAAGTGGATCAAGTCGATCACCGACGAGCCGGAAGTCGGCGCCGTCTACCAGGGCACCGTGGTCAAGACCGCCGATTTCGGCGCGTTCGTGAACTTCTTCGGCGCTAAGGACGGCCTGGTGCATATCAGCCAGCTGGCCGACCAGCGCGTCCAGAAGACCACCGACGTGGTCAAGGAAGGCGACAAGGTCTGGGTCAAGCTCCTCGGCTTCGACGAGCGCGGCAAGGTCCGCCTGTCGATGAAGGTCGTCGACCAGGAAACCGGCAAGGAACGCGCCAAGGAAGACGCCCCCGCCGGCGAAGCGGCCGAATAAGCCGCACGGAATCTGCGTTGAAAGGCCCGGGGGCAACCCCGGGCTTTTTTGTTTCGGGCCGGCGTCCGGCGACCGTTCCAATTTACTCTAGATCCATCCTTGATTTGCAACTGCGCATGCACTGTGTCACTGAGCATGCGCGGCAGCGTTGGGACGCGGTCGGGGGTGAGGATGCGGTTTGCTGAGGGACGGCCAGCCAACGAGCTGGAACACGCAATCGACAACCAGAGGCTGGGCGAGCACATTCAGCGGCTGGCGCTGTTGGCCTTCGTGCAGGATGAACTCGACGCTCTGCCCGGCGATATCCGCAATGTCCTGACCATGCTGACCAAGCGGCGCATGGCCGAAGCCGGGATGGATCTCGGCGTCGGCGACATGCTGCGGATCCGCCAGCAGGTCGAGCACTATCAGGAAAGCCGGATCGGCAACCCGTCAGCCTTGCGCCTCGCCGCGCAGCTGCAGTCGCCGCCGCGGTCGCGTTAGATCATCACCAGAGAGTGCGCCCGTCGATGGGCCGAAGCTCGAGCGCCTGGAACACGGCGTAATCGTCGATCAATCGTGTGTTGATCGCCATCTTCGAGCGGGTGGGCAGCGACGGATTGTCGATATGCTCCATGGTCCATTCCGGGCTGACCCCATAGGTCTGGCAGCCGCAGTTGGAACAGAAATGGTGGCGGTTCATGCCCTCGGAGGCCGAATACACCTTGCCGTAGGTGTCGGAGACAATCTTGGGCTGGCCGGCCGGATGATCCTCGGCATAGTCGGCCCAGAGCCCACCCGATTTGGTGCAGAAGGTGCAGGTAAAGGCGGTCGCTTGACGCGGCACGTCGGGCAGTTCGATCCGGGTGCCGCCGCAGTGGCAGGTGGCGATCAGCTTGGTCATTGTCTCTCTCCTTTTCCTGATTGAGAGAGTGTCGCCTTGCCCTGCTGACAAAGCCTGTCAGGAGCCGGAAAACAAGAGCACGCCGAGGCCGAAGGCGAGCACGAACCCGCCAAGGATCATCCACGGACTGTCGAAGAACCGCTGCCGGCCGGGCTCGGCGGGGCCGGGCG
>JAEZKB010000074.1 GCA_023415605.1 Pseudomonadota bacterium | reverse complement strand
CCCCCCCGCCGCGCCGCCCCCCCACCCTGTGTTATTCAAGAGGGTCTGCCGTGACTCAACCGGCACTCGCGGAGGCCGCGCCGCTACTCGTGGTCGACGGCGTTTCCAAGCATTTTCCGGGCGTGATCGCGCTCGACAATGTGTCGCTAGACGTGCGGGCGGGAGAAATCCTGGGCCTGATGGGCGAGAACGGCGCGGGCAAATCGACGCTGCTCAAGATTCTGTCGGGCGCGCAACCGCCCACCTCCGGCCGCATCACTTTCGATGGCGCCGAGTACAAGCCGGCCAACCCCAACGAGGCCAAGCGCGCCGGCATCGTCACCATCTACCAGGAGCTGAGCCTGATCCCCACGCTGACGGTGGCGGAGAACATCTTCATCGGCCGAGCGCCGACAGGCGCATTCGGCATGGTCGACTGGCGCAAGATGAACGAGGCGACCCGCGCCATTATCGGCCGCGTTGGCCTTGAGATCGATCCACGCACGCCGGTCTCAGCGCTGTCGGTGGCCGAGCAGCAAATGGTCGAGATCGCTCGGGCGCTGTCGCTCGAAAGCCGGCTCATCATCATGGACGAGCCGACCTCGGCGCTCACCGAAACGGAAGTGACGCGCCTGCTCGGCATCATGGACCGCCTGCGCAAGGAAGGCGTGGCAATCATGTTCGTGACTCACCGCCTCGAGGAGGCCAGCACGATCTGCGATCGCATGACCGTGCTGCGGGACGGCCGCCTCGCTGGACACATGACGCGCGAGAACGGCGCGCCGATCCCGATCGCGGCGATCATCGAGAAGATGGTGGGCCGCGCGGCCTCCGATCTCTACGCCCGGCCAAGCCAACGGCATCAGGCGGGTGAAGTGCGGCTCAAGGTGCGGGGACTACGCACGGTGCGCAACCCGGAAGCGCCGCACGCGATCGTGCTCAACGGCGTCGACCTCGACCTCAACGCCGGCGAGATCCTCGGCATCGCCGGGCTGGTCGGCTCCGGGCGAACGGAGCTGGCGCGCGCCATCTTCGGGGCCGACAAGATCGCCGCAGGGACGATGGAACTCGACGGCGTCGCGGTGGCGCCGCAGAGCCCAGCCGATGCCATTGCGCTGGGCATCGGGCTGGTGCCGGAGGACCGAAAGCATCAGGCGATCTTCGCGATGCTGGGTATCCAGCCGAACTTTGCGGTGGCGACGCTTGACCAGTGGTCGACCAAGCTCGGCTTTCTCACCGAGCGCAAGGAGCGCGCGGCGCTGCTCGACTACAAGAAGATGCTGTCGATCCGCATGGCGTCGCCCGAGCAGGCGATCGAGGGTCTGTCGGGCGGCAACCAGCAGAAGGTGATCCTCGCCCGCTGGCTGGCGCGGAACCCGAAAGTGCTGATCGTCGACGAGCCGACGCGCGGCGTCGATGTCGGTGCCAAGGCCGAGGTACACCAGATCCTTGTGCAACTCGCCAGTCAGGGGATCGCGGTGATGGTGATCTCGTCCGAGCTGCCCGAAGTGCTGGCGGTCAGCGACCGCATCGTCACCATGAGGCAGGGCCGGATCACCGGCGAACTGCCCGCAACGGAAGCCACAGAAGAAAAACTCATGGCGCTGATGGCGCTCGATCAGCGTCAGGGAGAGCCCGCATGACCACCACAACCGAAACCGCCACGAAATCCGGCCCCAACGTTTTCCGCGTGCTCAAGCAATTCGGGCCGCTGCTGTTCCTGATCGTCTTGATCGCGGTATTCACAGCGCTCAAGCCAGGCTTCATCGACCCGATCAATGTCTTCAACATCCTGCGGCAGATCTCGATCACCGGGCTGATCGCGCTCGGGATGACGTTCGTCATCCTCACCGCCGGCATCGACCTCAGCGTCGGGTCGCTGGTGGCGCTTTGCGGCATGGTGGCGGCGATCGTCGCCAAGGGCGGCACGGCCAACACGATGTCGCTGTCGGCCGGTGCGGAAGCCGGGTTCGGATGGTTCGCGGCGCTGCTCGCAGCGCTGGCGGTCGGCTCGATTGCGGGCGGCGTGCAGGGCGTCGCCATCACCCGGCTCAAGGTGCCACCGTTCGTCGTGACGCTGGGCGGCCTGACCATCTTCCGAGGCATCACGCTGACACTCTCGAACGGCGGACCGATCTCGGGCTTCGGCGCGGATTTCCGCTGGTTCGGCAACGGGCTGATCGGTCCGGTGCCAGTGCCGGTGATCATCTTCGCGCTGGCCGCCATCATCTGCCACGTTGTGCTGCGCTATACGCGCTACGGCCGGGCCGTCTATGCCGTGGGCGGCAATGCGGAAGCGGCACGCCTCTCGGGCCTGCGCGTCGATGGCGTCCTGGTCTCGGTCTATGTGATCGTCGGCTTCCTGTCGGGCCTTGCCGCATTCGTCCTGGCGGCGCGCCTCAATTCGGCGGAGGCCGTGGCCGGCATCGGCTATGAGCTGACGGTGATCTCGGCCGTGGTGATCGGCGGCACGTCGCTCTTCGGGGGGGTCGGTAGTGTCGGCGGTACCGTGGTGGGCGCGGCACTGATCGGTGTGCTGCAGAATGGCCTGCAGTTCAACAACGTGTCGAGCTACACGCAGTCGATCGTCATCGGCCTTATCCTGATCGTCGCGGTGGCGTTCGACCGCTGGCTCAAGTCACGCGCCAAGGCGTAAGCACGGCGTGGGGCTGCACCGCACCCCCGCCCGTCAGTCCTGCGGGAGCGATTTGGGTTTCTTCCGCGGGGCGTCGCCGAGGTGCTGCCCGGCATTCGGCCGGTTCTTGTATTTCGGTTTGCCCTTGTCCTTGCTGGACGACTTTTTCGGCTTTTTGGGTGAGACCGCGCCGGTAGCGGACTCGGTGCCGAGATCGAGGCCCCGGTCGGAGCGGACCTTGTATTTGGGTTCGCGCGGCGGCGCGGTCTCGTGGTCGAGGCGCGGTTGCCACTTTTTCGGCTTGTCCGACGGGGTGTCGAGGGGCGCCGTGGCCTCCCACTGCTTCTTCGGACGTTCCGTCGGCGCGTAGGGTTTGCCGGTGCGCGGGCGAGAGAAGGGCTTGCCCGACGACGTCATCTTGCCTTCGAGACGGGTGATGGTGGCGCCCTTTTCGAGCGCGCCGGGCTGCGACGTTGCCTCGGCGAAGGCAGCGGCCTTGTCCGGAGTGATCTCGAAGCGGGTCTCGTGCTCGGAAATCTTGATCGAACCGATATCGCGCTTGGTGAGATTGCCCGCCTTGCAGATCAGCGGGAGCAGCCACTTCGGGTCCGCGCGATGTTTTCTGCCCAGCGAAAGACTGAACCAGACGCCGTCGGTGATGTCGACGCGCGGCTGCCGCTCGCCGGTATCCCCCTCGAAGCGCTTGTCGCGGCGCGGCTGCTTGCCGGCATCGGTGGGGATGACGGTGACGGCCATGTCCTCGCCCGCTGGCAAGCTGGCGCGCTGCTGCCGGAGGTAGGCGGCGGCGAGCTGCTCGGGGGTGAGCTTCTCGACCAGTTCTGCGACCAGCGCCGTCTCGGTCTCGTCGACCGCCGGCGTCTCGAGCGCAGTTGCGAGGATGCGGGCGTTCTGCTTGGCCTCGATATCGGCAATGGTGGGAGCGGTGCGGGTCGTCGCCTGGAGGTTCGCGAGGCTCAGCACGCGAGCGGCGGCGTTGCGGCGATAGATTGGCGCGACGATGACGCAGATGCCCTTGCGGCCGGCGCGGCCGGTTCGGCCCGAGCGGTGCAGCAGCGTGTCCGGGTTCGACGGCATGTCGGCGTGGATGACGAGATCGAGATTGGGGATATCGATGCCGCGCGCAGCGACGTCGGTCGCCACGCAGACGCGGGCGCGGCCATCGCGCATGGCCTGCAGCGCATTGGTGCGCTCCGACTGGGTCAGCTCGCCCGACAGCGCCACCACGGCAAAGCCGCGGTTCGCCAGACGCGCGCTGAGGTGCTTCACCGCCTCGCGCGTGTGACAGAAGACGATGGACGTGGTGCTGTCGAAATAGAGCAGTGAGTTGATGACGGCGTGCTCGCGCTCGTCCTTCTGCACCATCATGAGCTGGTACTCGATATCCGCGTGGCGCTCCTTGGCGCCGGTGGCGGTGACGCGCACGGCATCGCGCTGGAAGGTTTCGGCGAGCGTCGCAATGGCCCGCGGCACGGTGGCCGAGAACATCAGCGTGCGGCGATCCTCTGGAGCGGCGCCGAGGATGAACTCAAGGTCCTCGCGGAAGCCCAGATCGAGCATCTCATCGGCCTCATCGAGGACGACAGCGCGGATAGCGCTCAGGTCGAGGGCTTCGCGGGTAATGTGATCGCGAAGGCGCCCGGGGGTGCCGATGACGATGTGGGCGCCGCGTTCCAGCGCCCGGCGCTCGGTGCGCTGATCCATGCCACCAACGGCCGAAGCGGTCACCACGCCCGCATCGGCATAGAGCCAGTCGAGCTCGCGGCGGACCTGCAAGGCAAGCTCACGGGTGGGCGCGATGATCAGCGCCAGTGGAGCGGCGGCCGGCTCGAAGCGCTCGGCGCTGCCGAGCAGCGTGGGGGCGATGGCCATGCCGAAGGCGACGGTCTTGCCCGAGCCGGTCTGCGCCGAAACCAGTAGATCGGCCGTTTCCGGCTGCTCCAGCATCAGCGCCTGCACCGGGGTCAGGGTCTCGTACCCCTTGGCGGCGAGGGCGGCGGCGAGCGCGGGATGGAGGGTCTCGGGAGTCATGTGAGCTTTCAGCAATGCCGGACGTCGCGGCCTTCAGGAGGCGCAGACAAGCCGGCGAACGAGGGAATAACGCACGGGGACCATGAAAGTCGCCGATTTGCGCGCGGTGTATGGGGTTTACGGCGCGAGGGCAAGAGGGGCGGGTGCATGGCAGGTGCGCCGGTGGCACCGTTCCCTAGTCGATTGACTAGCGCGGGTCCTTACGCGGGGCGCTGGCCAAGCGATCCAGCAGGTAGGCATGCGTCGCCGGGTTGGCGACGATAAGGGAGCCGGTGCGTTCGTAATGGTCGGGGCCGCGGCCCCACCAGTCGGTGACGATGGCGCCAGCTTCCTGCGCCATGAGAATGGCGGCAGCAGTGTCGGTGAAGCCGGTTTCTTCGAAATAGCCTGTCAAGCGGCCCATGGCGACGTAGGCGCAGGCATTGGCAGCGCTGCCGGGGGTGCGGACACCTCCGACTTCGCCGACGATGCGGTCGAGGCGGTCGTACCAGCCGGGGTAGGAAGTGAGCTTCTTGGTGGCGAGGCCGGTGCCGATGCAGAAAAGGCCGGTCTCGGTCTGGTCGCTGACCTTGAGCCGGTTGCCGTTCAGGAAGGCGCCCTGCCCCTTGATAGCGGTGAACATCTCGTCGGCGGGCGGATTGTAGAGGACGCCGAGCACCGTCTCGTTGCCGCGGCGGAGCGCGATGGAGATGGTGTAGTGCATGCCGTTGATGAAGTTGGTGGTGCCGTCGATCGGGTCGACGAGCCAGCGGTGGGCCTGGTCGCCCTCCACAGGGGCGAATTCCTCGCCGGTGAAGGACCAGTCGGGCCAGCGGGCGAAGAGGCGCTTGCGGATCAGCAGTTCGGATTGCTTGTCGGCGTCGGAGACGAAATCGGCCGGGCCTTTGATGCCGATTTCGATGTCGCGGAACCTGGCGAAGTGCTGAAGGGTCAGCGCGCCGGCCTCGCGAGCGGTGGCGACGAGGTAGTCGAGGATTTCGGCGTCGTCGCTCATGCGGGTACTCCCAGCGCGGCGCAGAGGCCTTCGGGATCGTCGGTGGTGATCTGGTCGGTGCGCAACGCGAGCAGACGCTCGACCGTGGCGACCGAAGCCGGGTCGGAGGCCTTGATGGTCCAGCAATCGACCCGGCGACTGCCGGCGTGGAAGGCGCCGATCATGTCGAAGCCGGCGGTGTCGGCAGCGATGACGATCTCCCAGGCCAGATAGATCATTTCGGCGTTCGGTGAGGCGGCGAGCGCATCGGCGACGAAGGTCGCGAAGTCACCAGTCCGCTGCAGCGTCGCGAGACTGTCGTCGTGGCAGGGATCGTAGCCGATCTTCATGCCGGGAACGGCGTCGGTCAGCAGCTTGACCGCAGCGGCGGAGCCGGACGAGACGATGATGCTCTTCGCGACCGGCAACGTGGCGCGGCGGAAGTTGGCGATGGCGCGACCATCGAGGACCTTCTCGTCTTCTTTGTAGTCGAGCTGCAGCAGGGCGTCGGGGTGGACTTCGCCCGAGGCCATCAGCGTGCAGAGGTCGTCGAGCAGCATCACCGGCTCGGTGATCGGAGCACCATCATTGTCGCGCAAGCGAAGCTGGCGGATGACGTCGTCGCTTGTCTGGGCGACAGAGCCCTGCCCTGTCGTCTCGCGATCGAGGGTCGTGTCGTGAAGGACGGCAAAACCCTTGTCGCCGGTGACCACGAGATCGACCTCGATCGAGGCGCCCATGGCCATGGCTTCGAGGATGCGCTTGCCGGTGAAGACCGGGTCGGACAGGCGGCGTCGGCCACGGTGCCACTTGAACCATGTCACGTGGCCGTTGCGGGTGGT
Organism: Pseudomonadota bacterium; assembly: GCA_023415605.1. Classification (GTDB taxonomy): domain Bacteria; phylum Pseudomonadota; class Alphaproteobacteria; order Rhizobiales; family Devosiaceae; genus Devosia_A. The sequence continues at coordinate 24,059 of JAEZKB010000074.1, read as the reverse complement.
GGAAATGGGCGAAGACATCAGGTGCGGTGAATGACGGCGTTGTCGCGATAGGCGGCGAGGGCGGAGGGTTTGAGATCGACCGATTCGCCGGCCTCGAAGGCGCGGGCATTGCCGATCATGGACTTGATGCGGGTGCCATCGGGGAGGTCGATGTCGACGAGGCCATGAGTGCCGTAGTCGGTGACGCGATGGATCTTGGCCTGGTTGCCGGCCGCTAGACCGATCGATTCAGGGCGCATGGCAAGGGTGGCGGGACCATCGCCCACCGGCAGCGGCACGGTGAAGCTGGCGCGCGAGAAGGTGCCATTGGCAACGGTGCCTTCGACAAGGTTCATGGTGCCGATGAAACCAGCGACGAAGGGCGTCGCAGGTTCGCGGTAGACCTCCGCAGGTGGGGCCACCTGCTCGACCCGGCCATCACGCATGACGACGATGCGGTCGGAGAGCGCGAGCGCTTCGTCCTGGCCGTGGGTGACAAAGAGCGTAGTGATCTTCAGGCGCTGCTGGATATCGCGGACTTCTTCGCGCAGGCGCTCGCGCAGATGCTGGTCGAGGCTGGCGAAGGGCTCGTCGAGGAGCAGGATCTTGGGCTCCAGCACCAGGGAGCGCGCGAGCGCGACGCGCTGCTGCTGGCCACCAGAGAGCTGGTTGGTCATGCGCGTGCCGTAGCCCTTGAGGCCGACGAGATCGAGCACGGCCTCGACGCGGTCGCGGATTTCGTTGGAGGGGAGTCTGCGCAGCTTGAGCCCGAACGCGAGGTTCTTGAAGACGTTCATATGGCTCCAGAGCGCGTGGCTCTGAAACACCATGCCGGTCGGCCGCTTTTCGGGTGGCAGACCGGATATGTCCTCGCCGTCGATCAGCATCTGGCCCGAGGACGGGCGCTCGAAGCCGCCGATCATGCGGAGCAGCGTGGACTTGCCTGAGCCGGAAGGGCCGAGCAGCGTCACCAGTTCGCCATTGGCGACCGTCAGCGAGAAGGTATCGACAGCCACGACGCTGTTCCCGAAGACTTTCGAGACGCCCTTGATTTCGAGTTCAGCCATAGAGGTCAGCCACCGAAGCCGCGTGCGAATGAACCGGAGCTGATCACGCGGCGGGCGAACAGCAGGGCAAAGAAACTCGGCAGCCAGAGCAGCACCGAAAGCACGGCGCCATACTGGATCACCGGCTGGTTGTTGATGAACGAGATCATCAGCACCGGCAGGGTGCGGATCTGCGGCGCGCCGATGAGCCAGGCGCCCTCGGTCTCGTAGAACGTGCCGACGAAGGAGAGCAGGATGGCGGCGGCAATGGTGGGGCCCGCCTGCGGCAGCGTGATGGACCAGAACACCCGCAACGGCGAGGCGCCGACGTCGCGTGCTGCCTCTTCCATGCGGCGGTCGACGGCCTGGAATGCCGCGACCGGAATCCAGATCATGAACAGCAGGGTGCCCACGAGTTGGATCAGCACCACGCCCCAGAAAGTGCCGATCAGGTTGAGCGAGAGGAAGATGCCCGCGATGGCGACGAGCAAGCCGAACTTGGGGAAGGCATGCCCCGCGAGGAAGGAGAAGAAAAGGACGTTGCGTCCGGGGAAATCCAGCCGCGCGAACGCGTAGGCGGCAGGCAGGCAGATCAGCGCCGACAGCAGGGTTACCACCGTCGAGAGCGAGAGGCTCATGGTGATCGAACTCCAGACATCGGCGCGGGCCAGCGTCTGGTTCCAGAAGCGCAGGCCGAATTCCTGCGGGATGACGGAAGGATAGCGCCAGACGTTGGTAAAGGCCCAAGTACCGACGACCACGAGCGGGAAGACGATGACGATGGTCAGGACCACGGCAAAGATGATGCCGGTCCAGTCGATCTGGCGGGGCGCGGTGATCGTGGCCATTTCAGGGCGTCCTGTTTTTGGCGACCGAGCGCACGTAGAAGAGCCCGAAAACGATGCAGAACGCGAAGGTGATCACCGCCTGAGTGATGGCGTTGGTGGGATCAAAGAGATCGCGGAAGGTGCGCTGCATGAAGGGACCCATCATCTCGGGGGCCGCCGGACCCAGCACATAGGGCAGCGTGAAGGACGAGAAGATGCCGAGCACGGAAAAGGAAATGGCGACAAGGATGGAATTGCCGATACGCGGAAGGATGATGTGCCAGAACACGGCGAGCCGTCCGGCGCCGACGTCTCGCGCGGCCTCGATGGCTTGGTTGGATACGGCCCCGAGGCCAGAAATCAGGATCAGCACGGTGAGCGGGATGTTGTCCCAGACCAGGCCGATCACAGGACCCCAGGGCGTGAGATAGGGCGAGCGGATCTTGGGCAGGCCGACGGAATTGAGCAGCAGGTCGACGGTGCCGTTCGGACCGAGCACGCGGATGACGGCGTAACTCAGGATGATCGAGGGCACGAACATCGGGAAGATGGCGAGGCCCTGCACGTAGGCAGCCAGCCGGCCGGTGGAAAAGCGAAGGTAGAGGGCGATCGGCAGGCACACGATCAGCAGCAGCGCGCCACATACGATGGTCGTCCAGAGCGTTACGCCGAGGTTGGAGAGACTGTAGGGATCGGAAAAGAAGAACTGGTAGGTCTCGGTGGAGAACCGGTGCGTGCCGTCGCCATTGGGCAGCCACAGGGTCGTGGCCACCGCCGAAATGATCGGCCAGATGACCATCCAGACGACCATCAGCACCGGAATGGCGACGAGCAGGAGGCCGACAAGCCCCCTGCTCTGCTTTTTCTCGGTTGTGGCGGCCACAGCCGTCACGAATTGGGATCCACGTTGGGAGCCACGTTGCGATACCAGCCGTCGTTGATGGCCTTCTCCCAGTCGCCGCCGGGGAAGTTCGGGATGGTCTCGGGAATGACGTCGGCGAACTGCTCGCGCAGGGCCGGGTCGATATGGTCCCAAGACACGCCTGGGAAGCCGCCCAGTTCGGTGAGAACAGCCGACTGGATTTCCTCGGTGAGGATGAAGTCGGCGAGCTTCAGAGCCGCGTCCTTGTTGACGCCGTTGGCGAGGATGGCGCTGCGCGAGAAGCCGCCGGGCAGAGCCAGGTCGGAGAGCTGGACGAGGCCAGTGGTCTCGGGCAGGACGCCCTGCTTGATGGCGGAGAGTGCCTGATCGGACCAGGCCGGGATCATGGTCACAGCCGACTGCCCGAGCAGCTGGATGGACTGGGTGTTGCCCGAGGTATAGGCGCCGCCATCAAAGAGTGAGGACGAAATGTCCTTGAGCACGTCCCAAGCCGGATTCAGGGCCGTTTCGCCCAGTTCGGCGAAGTTGTCGACCGTGAATTTGGACGGGTCGTTCCCGTTCACTTCATAGATCGCCCGGCGCACGAAGTTGCCGCCCGAGCCGCCCTTGTTTGGACGATTGTAGATGAACTGGCCGGGGTTGGCTTTGATCCAGGCGATAAGGTCGGGCCAGGTCTTGGGAACATTGGCCGGATCGAGCTTGGTGGTGTCGTAGGCGAGCAGAACCTGGCTGCCGCGATAGGGCACCGAGTAGTCGCCGTCGAAGGCGAGCGGATTGATCTTGGAATAGTTCGAGAGGCCTGCTTCCTTGATGTTCACGTAGAGCCCGGCGTCGATGGCGCCTGCCGGCAGACGCGGGTCGGCCGACTCGAAATAGTCCGCCTGCGGATCGGTGTTGGTCTGCATCGCGGCGAGCGCGCGCTCGGCAATAGCGGTCTGGGCGGGCGCATCACCGGCATCGACGAGGTTGATGGTCACGCCCGGATTGGCGGCCTCGAACTTCGGCTTGACCACGTTGGTCCAGAAGTCGAGCACGTTCTGGTCGGACGAGGTGTACCAGTCGATACGGCCGGCCTCGGCGAAGGCCCCCCGCGGCAGCAGGACCATGCCGGCGGCAACACCGCCGACTGACAGCATAAAAGCACGACGTTTCATTGTTCTCTCCCATGTTCGCCTGCGGAGAATCCCGCGGCCGGTCGAACGGACGCCAACCTGAGCGGCTACACTATTCCGAGCAGAGCCGTAGGCAAGCGAAAACTGGAACGGAAATTCTATTATGACGCCTGTTCGACCGAATGTTCCACAAATGCGCGCGGGAGGTTAGAGCGCAGTTGGATGACGGTGGGATGACGGGGACGGGACGGAGGGTTTACTGCCTCAGGAAATGCTGGCCGACTTCGGCGAAAAGCTCCAAGTCGGCGAGGGAATCCGAGAGCAAGGTCTTCGGCGGCTCGCCGGTGGTCACCGAGTGGTGGAAGGCATTGAGCTCCACGCGAAAGGCATCTTCGTAGAAGGGGCCTATGATCTCGGTCTTGGTCGAGTTGAGCTCGGAGGTGGTGATCTCGAGGCGGGTCGGCAGGTTGCGGATGTAGGGGGTATCGTAGTTGATGCGGAACTGCTGGTTGAGCGTCAGCACATCGATGCCGGCATCGAAGCGGGCGACGTCGTGGATGACCGCCTCGTAGAGGGCGGTGAAGCTGCCATAGTCGAAGAACACCATGACGTTCTCCCCGCGGTGCTGGCGGGCGGCGGCGACCTTGAGCGGGGCGCCGAAGAGTTCGCGCATGGCGGAAAAACTGTGAGAGGAGAGGCCGGTCAGCACTTGATAGGCGCGAATCTGGTCGGGGCGGGCTTCGCCCATTACCGATTTGAGCAGCCGCTGCGTCTCCGCCCTGCCCGCGTCGATCGCGGCCTGCGGCACGTCGGCGGGCCGGAAGATGTTGCGGGTCTGATCTACGAAGAACTGGCTCTCTCGGATCAGGTCCCGGATGCGGACGTGGCGGATTTCGTCGCGCGGCGGCAGCCGGTCCTTGAGGGCAAGGAAGGCCGGGGCGAAGCGACGCATGTAGCCGACGAAGACGGTCTTCTTGTTGCCCTCGTTGAGCTTGATCAGCGGCTTCAACTCGTCGGCGGTGAGGGCGGCGGGCTTTTCAATGAAGACGTGCTTTTGGGCCTTGATCGCAGCCTCGAGCAGCGGAGCATGGAGGAAGTCTGGGGTGAGGATGAAGACGGCGTCGAGGGCCGGATCGGCGATCAGCGCTTCGGCCGAGGCGTGCTTCGTCGGCACGCCGTAGCGGGTGGCGATGTGATCCACGAGGCTGGGCGAAACATCAGTGATCGCGGCGATCTCGAAGCGTGGATCATCGGCCAAGAGCGGCAGATGCATGAGCTGGGCGACTTCGCCGAGGCCGATGAGGCCGACCTTGATCGGGAACATTATGAGAGAGCCTGCATGTAGTTGAAGTTGCGGGTGGCGAGCTGGAGCGGTGTCTCGGTGGCGTTCTCGGCAATGTCCTGTTCGACGACGACCGGGCCGGTGAAGTTGCGGGACTCGAGGATGCGCATCACCGCCTTGATGTCGACGGCGCCATCGGGGAGCGGCGCCATGACGCCCTCGGCATAGGAGTCGTCAACCGAGAGCTGCTTGGCGAGGACGCGGGCGCGGACGGTGGGGTCGACGTTCTTCAAATGCATGTAGGCGATGCGGGACCAGACCTTCTCCATATAGGCCAGCGGGTCCTGACCCCAGAAAGCGTGGTGGCCGGTATCGAAGCAGAGATCGATGTCGGTGTCGGCGAGAAGCCGGTCGATCTGCGGCTCGAGTTCGACGGCAGTGCCGACATGGGGGTGGAAGCTGGCCTTCAGACCGAATTCACCCTCGATGATCGCCTGCGCTTCGCGCACGGTGGCCGTGAGGCCCTGCCAACCGGCCTCGTCGAGCACGCCCTGTCGGCCTGCTGGGTACCAATTGGATTCGTCCATGATGACGATATGGCCGGCGCCGAGCTCCTTCATCAGCGGTGCGAGTTCGCACAGCGTCGACATCAGCACGGGGGCGGAGGCGCGGTCGCCGAAGGTGTGGACGTGGGTGGCGCCGATCAGCGTCAGGTTACGCTTCTGCAGTTCGTCGCGGAGCACGGCCTTGTCCTTGGGCAGGAAGCCGAAGGGCCCCAGTTCGGTGCCGCGATAGCCGGCGGCCGCGACCTCATCGAGATATTGAGCCCACGTGTACGCGTTGCCGGTGGGATAGTTGATACCCCAGGAACAGGGCGCGTTGCCGATCAGCATGGTCATTGGATGTACACCGGATTGGAGAGGGCGCGGCGGATGGGCTGGCTGCGCAACTCCGCGAACTTATCGGGGATCGTGCGGCCGGCAAAATGAGCCTCGAGTTCGCTAATGAGCCGGTCCCGGCTGGTCTTGGCGATGATCTCGGCACGGATGAATTTATGCGGCGTCCCGTCGAGGATGGCGAGTTCGACGACGCAATCATCGGAGTGGATGGACTGCTCGGCGATGGTGCCGTTGGCGTCGATCCAGACCAGCGTGTCGCCCTTCGCGCCGCGCACTTCAGCTAGGCAGGTTTCGGGCTTCCCGGTCGCGCCGCCCATGATGGCGTCGTTGACGCGGATGGCCAGATGCGGACCGGAGGGACTTTCGGTGATGTAGCCTCGGCCGGCCTTCATTGCGGCCAGCACATTGTCCTCGCTGAGGTCGTCGAGCCACAGCACGGTGGTCGGGCGGGCAAGGACGAGCGGGCCTTCGGGCCGTAGGTCGGCGGGCTGGTGGTAGTCGGAGCCGCCGATAGCCGAGATGCGCAGGCCTGAGGCGAGGCGGGCCTGCCAGCGGTCGAGCGAGATCCAGTTGTGGTCGAGCCAGGTGGATTGCCAGACCTCCTGGCAATCGACTTTGGGCAACTCATAGTCCCAGGGGATTACCGGCTTGTCGTGGTTGATCGAAAGCAGGCCGCCGTGGCGATGGACAACGTCGGACAGCAGGTGTGCATCGGAGGGTTTTGTCATGCGGAAATCGATCCAGGGATCGACGCCGAAGACGTTGGCATGACCGACGGCGGTGGTCACTTCCATGCCGCGCACGAAGACGAGATCGGGCGACGAGGCCGGATGGAAGTAGCGGCGCTGGCTGATGGTGTTGTGATCGGCGATGGCCAGGAAATCGAGGCCGGCCTGTTTCGCCGCCGCGTGCAATGTCTCGGGCGAGCCCTGCGCATCAGAATGGAAGGTGTGGCAGTGAAGGTCGCCCTTGTACCACCCCCTGCCCTCGCGCACCGGCATCGGTCGGACGGGCTGCGGGCTGGTGAGGCGCGGGGTAGCGTCGAGGTCGATGGTGACGGTGACCTCGGCGCCGGCAGCCGGAACCTTGTAGAGGCCGAGGATGACGTTCCAGGTGCCGGCGGGCATGGGGCCGTGGATGTAGCCGGGCGTGGCGTCGTCGGTGGCCACGAAGTAGCGGTCGCGAAAGCCACCGGACCAGCCGCGGAAGCCGGAGTCGGAGGGGAAGTCGCGCATGCCAGGGTCGAAGCAGCCAAGGTCGATGATGCAGTCGTCCGCCTTGGGGTAAGCGAGGACAACGTCGAGGCGGGTCGTGCCCTCGGGGACGTCGAACGGGAAGTAGTAGTAGGGATTGGCGGCCTGGTCGCCGCGGGTGACGCGAAAGGTTTTGGTGATGGTCATTCTTTGACGCCGCCGACGGTCAGGCCGCGGAGGAGGAAGCGTTGCATGATGGGGTAGAAGACGAGGAGCGGGATTAGGGCGACGATGATGCCGGCCATCATGACATTGGGGGCGATATAGTCGTTGGTGGAGGTCGAGCCCTCGGAGATGATGATGGATTTCAGCGCCAGCTGCAGGGTCGAGAGTTTGGGGTCGTTGATGTAAAGCAGCGGCTCGATGAACATGTTGTAGCGGTAGACGATCTGGAAGGCGGCGACGGTGACGATACCGGGCAATGCCAGCGGCACATAGACGTAGCGCAGGATGTCGAAAGTGGTGGCGCCGTCGAGCTGGGCGCTTTCGACCAGCGGGCGCGGCACCTGCTCGAAATAACCCTTCATCAGGAGGATCGAGAAGGCGCTGACGGTGCCCGAGAGCAGCAGCGAGAACAGGGTGTTGAGTAGGCCCAGTTGCTTGAAGACCACGAAGAGCGGCACCAGGATCACGTGCGACGGGATCGTGAGGGTGATGACGATGATGCCGGCGATCAGCCGCCGGAACGGCAGCGCCGGTTGGGCCAGCACGTAGCCGCCGATGCCAGCCAGCAGCACGTGGATCGCAGTGCCGAAAATGGTCACCAGCATGGTGTTGTAAAATGGGACCAGGAAGTTCAGCCGGTTGAACAGCGTCTGGTAGCCCTCGAGCGAGAAAGGCTGGGGCCAGAGCTGGATGCCAGGCTGCAGGCTCGCGTACTTTGTGGTGAACGACGTGGCGAGCACGCTCCAGAGCGGCACGATCATGGTGCCGGCGAGGAGGAACAGCACGACCCAGGACGCGATGCGAATGGCGGGACTGCGCAGCATCGATCACATCCGGGTCGCGTTGGGGAGGACGAGCCGGGTAATGCCGGCAATGATCAGGCACAGCGCCAGCAGCACCACACCGGCCGCGCTGGCCATACCCAGGTCGAACTGCAAGAGGCCCTTCTGGTAGGAGTAGATGGCGAGGGTGGTGATCTGGTCTGCCGTGCGGCCATTGATCATCAGGAACGCCGAGTCGAAGGTGTGCAGCGAGCCCTGCAGGATGATGATGAAGACCACGGCGATCATCGGCTTGAGATGCGGGATGACGATGTACCAGATCTTCTGCAGCCCGTTGGCGCCGTCGATCTCGGCGGCATCGACCGTGTCGGGGTTCATCGACAGCAGCGCGGAATAGTAGATCAATGCGTGAAAGCCCATATCGCGCCAGACGGTCTGGCCGATGACGAGCGGGCGGGCCCAGTCGGGATGGGCGAAGAAGAGGATCGGCTGGTCGATGAGGCCCAGGCCCATCAGGATCGAGTTGACGAGGCCGATGGGCGAGAGGGTATTGGCCCAGATGCCGATGATGATGACCCAGCTCAGCAGATACGGCGTGTAGATCACCGTCTGAAAGGTGCGGCGCATCCACATCGGGGTGATCTCGGCCAAGGCGATGGCGGGGATCAGCGGCATGAAGGTGCCGAGCAGCGTGATGCCGGTGGCCAGGACGATCGTGTTGATGGTGGCGCGCCAGACATCGGGGCTGGCGAAAATCTTGCGGTAGTTCTCGAGCCCGATGAAGCCGACCGGACCGAGCAGGCCGGCCTTCTGGGTGCTCAGATGAATGCCCTGCGCCATGGGGTAGAAGAGGAAGATGGCAAAGTAGATGAGCACCGGCGCGATCAGCAGATAGAGCACCCAGTGCCGGCGCATGGCGCGGCGGGTTTCGGCCCAGCGGTCGCGTCTGGCGAGGGTGGGGCGTGCAACGATCGTGGTGGAGGTGGTGTCTGCCATCGGTGCCTCGCAGGGACCCCCGCGAGCCGAAGCTCGCGAGGGCCTTTCCTGGGGGAGGAAGACTTAGTCGATGAGACCGGCGGCGCGGAGCTCTTCGTCCATCTTGGCGACAGCTTCGGCGCCGGTGATCTCACCGAGCATGGCCGGGTAGGCGTATTTCTGGACGATGGTCTGGGCGTCGGACCATCCCGTCGGCATGTATTCGATGCTCGAATTGGCGAGCACGATGTCCTGCGCTTCCTTGACGCCGGGCAGCGCCGGGAACGGGTTCTGCCACTTGGTGGAGGCGACGCGCGGGGCGCCGTGATCCATGCCGTGGGACTTGCCCTGGTCGGTCAGCTCATACTTGCCGTCGGCGGTGACGGTGTAGTCCACGTCCTTGATGCCGAGCGTGCCCATGATGTAGCCGGGCTCGGAATGCCAGAACTCGAGGAACTTGATGGCATTGTCGACGTGCTGGGCATTGGCCGGCACGAACCAGAGCGAAGCCGCGCCGCGGCGCAGCATGATCTTGCCATCCGGACCGGGGACGCCGTTGACGCCCTTGGCCTCGAAGGAAGACTCTGGATGGTCGGTGGCCATGATGTTGTTGAAGAGGCCCACCCAGGCATCCCAATAGGTCACGGTGGCGACGCGGTCGGTCATGAACTGGCTGCGGAAGTCGCCCGAGCCATTGGTCGGGAAGGCTGGATCGACGAGCCCCTCTTTGCTCATCTTGCCGAACCAGTCGTAGATCTCGGCGGCGGCCGGGGTGGCGTAAGGCACGGTACGCTTGCCGTCGACCATGACGTAGCCGTACTTGACGCCGGCGGCCGACATGAAGCCCTGGATGTCGTAGAGGCCGGCAGTCGAAATGCCGTAGGCGCCCTTCACTTCCTTGGCCTTGCGCCAATAGGCCTCCCAGTCGGCGAGCGTGACCGGGTCCTTCATGCCGAACTCTTCGAGCCAGTCGGCGCGGACGGTCGGCAGGGTGCCGCCTTCGAACTTGTTGGGCACGGCCCACTTGCGGCCTTCGACATCGAACAGCGCCCATTCGGCTTCGGGAATGGTAGCGGTGTCGGAGAGCACCGGAGAAGCGGCAATGCGATCGGTCAGGTCCATGATGGCGCCCTGATCGATGAAGTTGGCGAGCATGCCGCTATCGCCATAGACGAGATCGTACTGCTCGCCACTGGCGAGCGAGGTGAACAGCACATTGTTGTAGTCGGCCTCGGGCTTGACCATTTCAATGTCGATTCCGAGGTGCTGTTCGAGCTCCTTGACGAACAACTCGTGCTCCGCCGCGTCCTTGCCGCCGGTGACGGCGGAGAGGATGCGCAGATCCTGCGAGAATACGGTGGTGGTCGTGAGCGCGACGGTGATGGCCGCGAGACCAGCGAATAGCAGCTTCATTGTGAGCGCCTTCCCTTTTTGAGCCCAGCGATGCCTGCCTTGCCGGCCTTTGGCATCCGCGGGGTCTCTACCTCCCTGACGTGACAGAGCGATGAACACGCTTTCATTTCATGCTCGCACGGCCGACGTGATCCTCCTCAGGTCCGGTCGTCGGCGATGGCATTAATTCACAAAACTGCAATGAAAAGTAGCGAAAACTGCGCGGTGTGGATATCGTGGCTGCGCCGGCCCACCACGCCCGGCGTGGTAATCGATTGCACACGCTATCAAAATGGGGCGCCATTTGAGCGAAACCATGAAATCGCCGCCGCGCCGCGCGACCGCCGAGATGGTGGCCAGCGCCGCCGACGTATCGCGCGTGATGGTGAGCCGGGCCTTCAACCCGCACGCCTCGATCAAGCCGGAAAAGCGCGACCTGATCCTCAAGATCGCGCAGGAGCTCAACTACACGCCGGACATGGCAGCGCGCTCGATGGTGACGGGGCGCTCGCATCTCGTGGCGCTGATCGTGCCGACGGTCGCCAGCCCCTGGGAGAGCCAGGAGATCGACGCGCTGACGGTAGCGCTGCAGGCCGAGGGCTTTGCGGTACTGCTTTTCCGCACCGGCAGCGACCTCACCATGGACGAAACGCTGCTGACCTACATGAAGGGCTTCAACCCGGACTCGGTCATCGCCTATGCCGAGGCGGTACGTCCGCAAACGCTGGCGCGGGTGCTGCACAAGGCGGTGCCGATCTATGTCGGCTATCCGCATGGCGACGAGCCGCCGGCCGAACAGGGACCGCTGACCGACCGACTCGATGTGTTGCAGCGCGAGGGAATCGAACAGGCCATCGCGCTGATGCAAGGATTTGGGGCGCGGCGCATCGCCTTTCTCGGCGGCCTGCCGCTGTCGCTGGCGGCGCGGGCGCGCGAGCGCATGGTGCGGACGGTGATCGCCGAGCGCGGGCTGGCGCCGCCGATCGTGATGCGTGGCGACTACACCTATGCGACGGCGCACAAGGCGACGATAGACCTTTTCCGGCTCGGCGACGGCGCCGATGCCATCTTCGCTGCCAACGATGTCGGCGCGTTCGGTGTGCTCGACGCGCTGCGGCACGAACTGGGACTCAAGGTGCCCCAGGACGTCAAGGTGATCGGCTTTGACGACATCAATGCGGCGCGCTGGCAAAGCTATGACCTGACCACGGTGCGGTTCGACCTCGATGAGCGCGTGCGAGCGCTGGTGCGGCTGATCCTGCGGCGTCTCAAGAACCCCAACTCACCGTCGATGACCGAAACCATTTCCACCAAGCTCGTCGTGCGCAGCACGGTGGGCTGAAGGACTATTCATGGCCGACAAGACCATTCACCTGATCTTCAAGACGCATCTCGACATCGGCTTCACCGACCACGCGGCCAAGGTCAGGGCGCAATATCACGAGCGTTTCATTCCGCAGGCGATCGAGACGGGCGAGCATTTCTTCGCCGAGAATTCGGACGCGCCGGCCTTCATCTGGACAACGGGGGCGTGGCTGATCGCCGACCATCTGGCGACGCAGCCGGCCGAGAAGGTCAGGCGGCTGGAGCGGGCCATCGAGCGGGGACTGATCCGCTGGCACGCCCTCCCTTTCACCACGCATTCGGAGCTGATGAGCCCGGACCTGTTCCGGGCGGGGCTCAGCTATTCGGCCGAACTCGATAAGCGGTTCGGCATGACCACCATCGCCGCCAAGATGACGGACGTGCCGGGGCATACGCTCGGCATCGTGCCGCTGCTGGCCGAGGAGGGGGTGAAGTTCCTGCACCTGGGGGTCAACACCGCCTCGCCGCCGCCCGACGTGCCGGACGTGTTCCGCTGGCGCGCGCCGGACGGCTCAGAGGTCGTGGTCATGTATCAGAAGAGCTATGGCGCGACGCATTTCCCGAAGGGGTTCGATACGGGCCTCAGCTTCGCGCACACCAACGACAATATGGGGCCGCAAAGCGTGCCGCAGACGGCGGAAGTCTACCGCGACATGGCGCGGCACTTTCCGGCTGTGACGGTGAAGGCCTCGACCCTCGATGCTTACGGAGCACTACTGTGGGAGCGTCGGGCAGACTTTCCGGTGGTCGACATCGAACTGGGTGACAACTGGATTCACGGCGCCGGGTCGGATCCTATTAAGATCAAGCGCTTCCTGGCGCTGCAGCGGCTCTACGAGCAGTTCGTGACCGAGGGGCTGACACCGGAGCGGCGTGCCTTCGGGCGCGGTCTGACGCTGGTGGCCGAGCATACCTGGGGCGTCGACATCAAGTCGTACCTTCGGGACACCACGGCTTGGGACCGGGCGGATTTCGACGCGCTGCGCAAGACCGACCACCGTTTCGCCTATTCCGAGGCGAGCTGGGCGGAGCAGCGTGGGTACCTTGATGCGGCGGTGGCGGAACTCGATGACGCCGATCGCACGCTGGCGGAGGTGGCCGGCGAGTCCGAGACGGTTGGAGCCGATGGCTGGCGGGTGGAGCGCGGGCCGACGGGCGACGTGATGACGATCACCGCGCCCGGCGGGCAGTCGCTGGTGGGCGCAAGCGGCAGCCTGCTCGGCTATCGCTACGAGAGCTATGACGCCTCCGATGTCGATGCGCACATGGACACCTACCTCACCCACCGAGAAGAATGGGCCATTCTCGATCACGCCAAGCCGGGGCTGGAAAGGGCGAGGACGGCGCGTTCAGCGTCATTCGTCCCTGCTCCGGACGGGCTGATGGATGCGCAGGCGCATGCCGAACTCGGCGCCCCCGCCCGCGTCGACTATGCCTTCCGCGCGCTCGACACGACGCGACTCGAGATCACCGTGCGGATGATCAACAAGCCCGCCAACCGCATGCCGGAAGCGAGCTTCGTGACCTTCACGCCGGCCGATGCAGGCGAGTGGCAGTTCCTGAAGATGGGGTTGTGGCAGCCGGCCGCGCGCGTGGCGCCGATGGGCGGCGGGCAGTTGCAGGCGGTGTTCGGAGTGCGCGGCAAGGGCTTCGAGATCACCCCGCTCGATACACCGCTGGTGGGGCCGGCGGGATCGAAGTTCTTTCCGTTCGAAAAGTCACCGCCGGACTTTTCTGCGGGAATCCGGTTCAACCTTCACAACAACAAGTGGGGCACGAACTTCCCGATGTGGTGGGAAGGGGATTTTGCTGCGCGGTTTGTGGTGACGCTGGCGTAGACCGGACGGTCGAGTCAGGGGTGCCCGCTAAGCCGGCTGCAATTCGGGCTTGACCTCTTCCAGTTCGATCAGCGTGCCGTCGAAGTCCTTGGGATGCAGGAACAGCACCGGCAGGCCGTGGGCGCCGGTCTTCGGCTTGCCGTCGCCGAGCACGCGAGCGCCGCCTTCGACCAGGGCACGGGCGGCAGAGGCAATGTCGGGGACTTCGAAACAGACGTGGTGCATGCCGCCGCTCGGGTGATCGGCGAGGAATTTTTCCACCGGGGAATTGTCGCCGAACGGGGTCATCAGCTCGATCTTGGAATTCTCCAATTCGACGAAGACAACGGTGACGCCGTGCTCGGGCAGGTCATGCGGCTGATGCACATGGGCGCCGAGCAGGTCGCGATACTTTGCGGCCGCGGCAGCGAGATCGGGGACGACGATGGCGACGTGGTTGAGACGGCCGATCATCGGTTGGAGAGCCTCCCCTCGATTTGGTTGAGGACGGAGAATGCCGCCTCGAGCACATTGGTGCCGGGGCCGAAGATTTCGGCAACGCCGACGGAGCGGAGAAAGTCGTAGTCCTGCTCGGGAATGACGCCGCCGACGATGACGGTGACGTCGCCAAGGCCGCGCTGATGCAGCTCGTGGATCAGTTCGGGCACCAGCGTCTTGTGGCCGGCGGCGAGCGAGGACACGCCGACCGCGTCCACATTGAGCACGGCAACATGGTCAGCGACTTCGGTGGAGGTTTCGAAGAGATCGCCCATGTGCACCTCGAAGCCGAGATCGGCGAAGGCCGAGGCGATGACCTTGGCGCCGCGGTCGTGCCCGTCCTGCCCCATCTTGGCAATGAAGATCGACGGCGCGCGCTGCTCGGCGTTCTGGAAGGCGGCTATGCGCTCCGTCAGCGCGGCGAATTGCGGGTCGCCGGCATAGCCTTCGGCATAGACACCGGAGATGACGCGGGTGGTGGCGTGGTGGCGGCCGAACACATCCTCGAGCGCCTGCGAAATCTCGCCCAGCGTGGCGCGGGCGCGGGCCGCTTCTATAGCCGCAGCGAGGAGGTTGCCTTCGTCCTTGGCAGCGAATTCGCGCAGGGCCGAGAGCATGGACTGGCAGAGTTCTTCGTCGCGGCTGCGACGCACCTGCTCGAGCCGTTCGACTTGTTCGGCGCGGACCTTGGCATTGTCGACCTCGCGGAACGCGATGGGCGCTTCGTTGTCGAGCCGATAGCGGTTGACGCCGACGATGACATCCTCGCCTCGGTCGATGCGGGCCTGGCGCAGGGCGGCCGCTTTCTCGATCTCGAGTTTGGGCAGGCCCGACTGCACGGCGCGGGTCATGCCGCCCATGGCCTCGACCTCGGCGATGAGGGCAGAGGCTTTCTGCACCAGGTCTGCGGTGAGGCTTTCGATGTAGTAGGAACCGCCCAGTGGATCGACGACATCTGTCACCCGGCTCTCGTGCTGCAGGATGAGCTGGGTGTTTCGGGCAATGCGGGCGGAGAACTCCGTCGGCAGCGCGATGGCTTCGTCGAAGCTGTTGGTGTGGAGCGACTGGGTGCCGCCGAGCACGGCGGCCAGTGCCTCGATGGTGGTGCGGACGATGTTGTTGTGCGGGTCCTGCTCGGTGAGGGACACGCCCGAGGTCTGGCAGTGGGTCCGCAGCATCTTCGATCGCGGGTCCTTGGCGCCGAGGTCGGTCATCACCTTCGACCACAAGGTGCGCGCGGCTCGGAGCTTTGCGACTTCCAAGAAGAAGTTCATGCCGATGCCGAAGAAGAAGCTCAGACGGCCAGCAAAAGCATCGATATCGAGGCCACGCGCCTGGGCGGCCCGCACATAGTCCATGCCGTCGGCGATGGTATAGGCCAGCTCCTGCACCGCCGTCGCCCCGGCCTCGTGCATGTGGTAGCCAGAGATGGAAATCGAGTTCCATTTCGGCATGTGCTCGGCGGTGTGGGCGATGATGTCGCCGACGATCCGCATGCTCGGCTCCGGCGGGTAGATATAGGTGTTGCGGACCATGAACTCCTTGAGGATGTCGTTCTGGATGGTCCCGTCGAGCTGGGCCTGGGCGACCCCCTGCTCTTCCGCCGCGACGATGAACATGGCCAGCACCGGCAACACAGCGCCGTTCATGGTCATGGAGACGGACATCTTGTCGAGCGGAATGCCGTCGAAGAGAATCTTCATGTCCTCGACGGAGTCGATGGCAACGCCCGCCTTGCCAACATCGCCGGTCACCCGCGGATGGTCGCTGTCATAGCCGCGATGCGTGGCGAGATCGAAGGCGACGCTGAGGCCCTTCTGCCCGGCGGCCAGGTTCTGGCGGTAAAAGGCGTTGGATTCGCGGGCGGTGGAGAAGCCGGCATATTGCCGGATGGTCCAGGGGCGGTTGGCATACATCGTCGCCCGCACGCCACGGGTGAACGGCTCGGCACCGGGGATGGTCCTATCGCTGCCGAAGTAAGCGGGCCGGACGTCCACACCGCCATAATCGCGGTTGAGGGACTCAAGCGGTGTGTCCTTTAGCTCCCGCTGGGCGAGCGTGGACCAGATGTCCGCCGGGTCGGTCATGCCCCCTCGAACTCCATGATGATCTCGTCGACCGCCAGGACGGCGCCGGGCTTCACGCGGATGGATTTGACCTTGGCGCGCTTCTCGGCCTTGAGCACGTTTTCCATTTTCATCGCTTCGACGATGGCGAGGTTCTGGCCCGCCTCCACGATGTCCCCTTCGGCCACGTCGATACGGACCACCTGGCCGGGCATCGGACAGAGCAGGTATTTGCTCATGTCGGGCGGCACCTTGACCGGCATCAAAGGCATGAGGTCGGCAGCGCGGGGCAGCAACACTTTGGCGACGAGATCGGCACCGCGATAGCGCAGGCGCCAGCCGGAGGTGAGGCGATCGAGGCGGACGTGATGCAGTTCGCCATCGACGCGGGCGATGCAGAGGGTCATGCCCGGCTTCCAGCCGCTTTCGACCAGCAGCTTCTTGCCGTCCGGCGCGGTGAGCCAATATTCGATGCCATCGGCGCGGACGGCAAAGTCCCAGCGGCGGTCGCCGATCAGCACGGCCCGCGAGTTGCTGACGGTGTGCATGTTAAGCGTTGCCGCATCGCCGAAGCCGCGCGTTTCGAGCGCGAAGGCCGAGCAGCAAGCGAGCGCGGCAAGATGGGTCAGTGCCGTGTCGTCGAGTTCGACGCCGGCGAACCCGTCCGGGAATTCCTCGGCGATGTAGCCGGTGGTGAGATGCCCTGCCCTGAACCGCTCTTGCCCCATGACGGCGGAGAGAAACGGGATGTTGTTGCCGACGCCCTCGACTTCGAACTCGTCGAGCGCCACCGCCATGGCGTCGATCGCCTCGGCGCGGGTCGGCGCCCAGGTGCAGAGCTTGGCGATCATCGGATCGTAGAAGGTGGAAATGGCACCGCCCTCCTCGACGCCGGTATCGTTGCGGACGATGCGATCCGGCTCCACCACTTCGGCCGGCGGCGCATAGTGGGTCAGCCGGCCGGTCGAGGGCAGGAAGTTGCGGTACGGGTCCTCGGCATAGAGGCGGCTCTCGATGGCCCAGCCGTTGATGCCGATGTCGGACTGCGTCAGCGGCAGCTTTTCGCCCGAGGCGACGCGCAGCATCAGCTCGACCAGGTCGAGGCCGGTGATCAGCTCGGTGACCGGATGCTCGACCTGCAGGCGCGTATTCATCTCGAGGAAGTAGAAATTGCGCTTGCCGTCGACGATGAACTCCACCGTACCGGCAGAGAAATAGCCCACGGCCTTGGCCAGCGCCACCGCCTGCTCACCCATGGCCTTGCGGGTCGCGGCATCGAGAAAGGGCGAGGGCGCCTCCTCGATAACCTTCTGGTTGCGGCGCTGGATCGAGCATTCGCGCTCGTTGACGTAGAGCACGTTGCCATGTTGGTCGCCGATGAGCTGGATCTCGATGTGGCGCGGCTCGGTGACGAACTTTTCGATGAAGATGCGGTCGTCGCCGAAGGAGGACGCGGCCTCGGACTTCGAGCGCTCGAAGCCTTCTTTCGCCTCGGCGTCGTTCCAGGCAATGCGCATGCCCTTGCCGCCGCCGCCGGCACTGGCCTTGATCATCACCGGATAGCCGATCTCTTTCGATATGGTGACCGCTTCGGCGGCGTCGGCAATCAGCCCCATATGGCCGGGCACGGTGGACACACCGGCTTCGGCGGCGATCTTCTTCGACGTGATCTTGTCGCCCATGGCCTCGATGGCTTTGACCGGCGGACCAACGAAGATGATGCCTTCCTTCTCCAGCGCCGCGGCGAAGACCGGGTTCTCGGAGAGGAAGCCATAGCCGGGATGCACCGCTTCGGCGCCGGTGGCTTTGCAGGCGGCAACGATCTTTTCGATCGAGAGGTAGCTGTCGCGCGCCGCCGAGCCGCCGATATGCACCGCCTCGTCGGCGAGCTTTACATGCAGCGCCTCCCGATCGGCATCGGAATAGACCGCGATGGTGCGGATGCCCAGGCGCTTGGCCGTCTTGATGACCCGGCAGGCAATCTCGCCACGGTTGGCGATGAGGAGAGATCTTATCACTTTTGGTCTTGGTCCTGATCGGGAACTGTGCGGGCGTCGGGATCGAGAGGCTCGCCTAAGGGCGGCGGCAGGTCGTCGATACTGCGCTGGCCAAGCTCGACGATCCGGCGGCTCTTGCGTCTCCCTCCCCCTTGTGGGGAGGGATTAAGGGTGGGGGTGACCGGACGCGCCGGCTCCTCGAGGGCAAGCATCACGAGCGTAAGGCAGCCATCAAGACCGGTTAGAACATCGTGGTTGGTAAAGCGCAGCACCCGGTAGCCCTCCTGGCGCATAAAGTCATCGCGCCTAGCGTCATAGGCTTGAGCGCCGGGTACGAAATGCGTCTCGCCATCCAGTTCGATGACGAGTCTGGCCCGATGGGACGCAAAATCTGCATAGTAGCGGCCGAGTGGAACCTGGCGGCGAAAATGGAATCCTACGTATCGCAGCTTGCGTAGTGCGTTCCACATCGCCGCCTCGGCCGGCGGCATAACCTTGCGAAGAGAGCGCGCACGTTCAAGTGACATGGCCAGCTCGTCCCCAACGGTGCGTGGGCCACCCCCACCCTTGATCCCTCCCCACAAGGGGGAGGGAGACGCAGGAGCCGAGGTGCCGGTGGGTGCGCATGACATCGTCACAGCGGAATGTTGTCGTGTTTCTTGACCGGCATGCCCTGCTTTTTGTGACGGAGCGTCTCGAAGGCGCGTGCCACGCGCCGTCGCGTCCCGTGAGGCATGATGACGTCGTCGATGAAACCACGCTCGGCGGCGACAAAGGGGTTGGCGAAGCGGGCTTCGTACTCGGCGGTTCTTGCGGCGATCTTCTCCTTGTCGCCCAGCTCGGCGCGATAGAGGATCTCGGTGGCGCCCTTGGCGCCCATCACGGCGATCTCGGCGCTCGGCCAGGCATAGTTGACGTCGGCGCGGATGTGTTTTGAGGCCATGACGTCATAGGCGCCGCCATAGGCCTTGCGGGTGATGACGGTGACTTTCGGCACCGTGGCCTCGGCATAGGCGAAGAGAAGCTTGGCGCCATGCTTGATGATGCCGCCATATTCCTGCGCCACGCCGGGCAGGAAGCCGGGCACATCGACCAGCGTCAGGATGGGGATGTTGAAGCAGTCGCAGAAGCGGATGAAGCGGGCGGCCTTCTTGGATGAATTGATGTCTAGGCAGCCGGCCAGCACCAGCGGCTGGTTGGCGACGACGCCGACGGTGGAGCCGTTGAGCCGGATGAAGCCGGTCAGGATGTTGCCGGCGTGGTCCTTCTGAATCTCCAGAAAGTCGCCCTCGTCGGCGATCTTGAGGATCACCTCACGCATGTCATAGGGCTTGTTGGCACTGTCGGGGATGATGGTGTCGAGGCTGGGCTCGGGCCGGTCTACCACGTCGTTGGTGCGGACGCGCGGCGCCTTGTCGTTGGCGTTCAGCGGCAGGAAATCGAACAGGCGCCGGACTTCGAGCAGGGTCTCGATATCGTTGTCGAAGGCGGCATCTGCGACCGAGGAAATCCTGGTGTGGGTCGAGGCACCGCCGAGCTCTTCCTGAGTAACGACCTCGTTGGTGACGGTCTTGACGACGTCGGGGCCGGTCACGAACATGTAGCTCGTGTCTTTGACCATGTAGATGAAGTCGGTCATGGCCGGAGAATAGACGGCGCCGCCGGCGCAGGGGCCCATGATCACCGAGATCTGCGGCACGGCGCCCGACGCCAGCACGTTGCGGAGGAAGACGTCGGCGTAGCCGCCCAGCGCCGCCACACCTTCCTGGATACGGGCACCGCCGCTATCGTTCAACCCGATGATCGGCGCGCCGTTCTGGACGGCGAGCTCCATGATCTTGCAGATCTTCTTGGCGTGGGTTTCCGAGAGCGAGCCGCCGAAGACGGTGAAATCCTGGCTGAACACATAGGTCAGGCGGCCATTGATGGTGCCCCAACCAGTGACCACGCCATCGCCGGGGATGATGGTCTTTTCCATGCCGAAGTCCACCGCCCGGTGGGTGACGAACATATCGTATTCTTCGAACGAGCCGGGATCGAGCAGCACGTCGAGGCGTTCACGCGCGGTGAGCTTGCCCTTGGCATGCTGGGTGTCGATACGCTTCTGGCCGCCGCCAAGCCGCGCCTCTTCGCGCCGGGTGTCCAGCGCCTCGATGATCTTCTGCATGAAGTCTCCAACCCAGACGAGCGGTATTTTTACCGTTCAGTCAAAATGCGACGGCGGGCCAGAAAAGGCAACTACTCCGGACCGTTCGGCCACCAACACGGTGGCGGCCAGGATGCAAGCTTGCCAGTGCCCCTGCCCCCGCGTAAACCGACGCGACCCCGGAGGGACCGGACGTGAGCGACGCACTCCATATCGGTGAACTGCCCAACCTGTTGGTGGAGGATGCCGTGAGGCGCGCCTTTGCCGAGGATTTTGGGCTTGCAGGCGATCTCACCAGCCAGGCGACACTGAGCCGGAACGCTTCGGCCACGGCGACGCTCTCGGCGCGCGAGCCGGGCGTGATCGCCGGGCTGCCGCTGGTTGCGACGGCATTCCGACTGATCGGCGACGGAGTGACATTCGAAGCAAGTGTCCGCGATGGCGACAGGGTCGAGGCTGGCCAGGTGGTTGGACATGTGTGGGGCAATGCGCGGCAAGTGATGTCGGCCGAGCGCACTGCGCTCAACTTCATCAATCACCTCTCGGGCATCGCGACGCTGACGCGGAAGTTCGTCGATGCCGTCGAGGGCACAGGCGCCAAAATCTGCGATACCCGCAAGACCACCCCGGGACTGCGGGTGTTTCAGAAATATGCGGTGCGCTGTGGCGGGGGTTCGAACCATCGCTTTGCGCTCGATGATGCGATCCTGATCAAGGACAACCACATCGCAGTCGCCGGCAGCGCGGCAGCGGCCTACCGGGCAGCGCGTGCGTTCGCCGGGCACTTGGTGGCGATCGAGATCGAGGTCGTGAGCCTTGAACAGCTCGAAGAAGTGCTGGAGGCCGGCGCCACCATCGTGCTGCTCGACAACATGGACAACGACACACTGCGCCGTGCCGTGGAGCGCAACCGAGGTCGTGCCCGCCTTGAAGCTTCGGGCGGGGTGAAGCTCGAGCGCGTGCGCTCGATTGCCGAGACCGGGGTCGACTATATCTCGACCAGCCAGATCACCATGGCGGCGGCGCCCCTCGACCTCGGGCTGGACGTCGTCATTTCATGATCATCGAGACGATGCTGCAGGCGGCGATCGCTGCCTCCGAGGTTATCCTCGAAGTCTACGCGCGCCCGTTCGCGGCCGACAGCAAGACGGATGGCTCGCCGGTGACGGAAGCCGACCAGCGCGCCGAGGCGGTGATCCTGGATCTCTTGGCGCCGCTGGGTATTCCGGTGCTGGGCGAGGAAAGCGTCGCGGCCGGCAATATCCCGGAACTGGGGCAGCGTTTCTTCGTCGTCGACCCGCTCGATGGCACCAAGGAGTTCTTGAAGCGTAACGGCGAGTTTACGGTCAACATCGCGCTGACCGAGAACGGCCGGCCAGTGTCGGGCGTGGTGCTTGCCCCGGTCACCGGCGAAATCTTCTGGACGTCAGCTCAAGGGGCCATGGCCGGTCAGATCGCCGGTGGAGCCGTAAACGGAGTGCGACGGATCAGTGTCGATCACGCCCCTCCCCTCCGCATCGTCGCCAGCCGGTCGCACGGGCATGCGGCTCTGGCTGAGCTCTGCGACACCATGAATGTCGCCGAGGACGTGACTGTGGGTTCGTCGCTGAAATTCTGCCTGCTGGCAGAGGGAAAGGCGCAGCTTTACCCGCGCTTTACCCCAACGTCGGAATGGGACACGGCAGCCGGACAGGCCGTGCTAGAGGCCGCGGGCGGCGTGGTACTCAATCTCGACGGCACGCCGCTCAGTTGTGGCCACCCGGAGCGCAAGTTCCTCAATGGTTACTTCGTGGCCGCCGCGAGCCCCGACCTGGCGCACCGCGCGCTCGCGGAGATGCAAAGGCTTCTCGCCTGACGGGCGTGCCACCAGCACGTCCATGATTCTAGGCGTTCTTCAACCATGCACAAGGCGCATGGCTGAGTAGCAAAAATACTGGGCTTGCCTCTATTGCGGTATCACAAACCTGCCTATATAGGGCCAGCATATGCTCGTCCAATATATGTCAGCTCGATAGGCCGCAATGAACGTTCGTACCATCTGCCTGGCCATTCTCTATGATGGAGAGGCCACCGGATATGAGATCCGCAAGCTCTCGGTGGAAGGGGAATACTCCTATTTCATCGATGCCAGCTTCGGCTCGATCTATCCGGCCCTGGCAAAGCTCGAGGTCGACGGTCTGGTAACCAGCCGCGTCGAGACACAGGAGGGCAAGCCCGCCAAGAAGATCTACGCGATCACTACGGCCGGCCGGAACGCCTTCATCAACTCACTCTTCGAGAAACTCGGCGACGACGAGTTCCGCAGCGAATTCCTGCTGTTCCTGCGCTTTGCGTCGGAACTACCGGCATCGCTGGTCGAGCAGCGACTCAACGAGCGGCTCGCTCAGCTGGACGACGTCTTGGCCGATTTCGATCGGCTGAAGAAAGAGCATTCGCACCCGGGCGACACCTGGGTCATCGATTATGGGCGCACTTGTATGCAGGCCGCCCACGACTACATCCAGGCCCACAGGGGCGAACTGATAGCGCTGGCGCGACCGGATTCCGGGTCCGCAGAGGCTGCGGAATAGAGGGTTTCAGACAATGCGTGCGATCTACTCATACGGAGTGGCGGGCCTTATCGTACTTGGCGCCGGCGCCTGGCTTGCCACCGGTACGTTTGTGGCCGGCGGCAATGGACCGGGCAATGGCGAACGGCCGATCATTGCGCTGCTCGACAAGAACGCCGAACACACGGCTCCTGAACATCACGGTACGGGTCCGGACCCCCACCTGACCATCGCCGAACGCGTGGCCGAGACTTCGGGTGCTGCCGCGCCGGCCCAGTCGGTGCGCACTGTCACCTACACCATGCAGCCGATGGCGATCGAAGTGCCGCTGCGGGGCCGCACTGCCGCAAAGACACTGGTCAGCGTCGTGCCGCAGACGCAGGGCACCATCGAGGAGGTGCTCGTCCAGAAGGGGCAGACAGTCGCCGTTGGCGATGTGCTCTGCCGCCTCGACAAGGGCGACCGCGAGGCCGCCGTGGCTCAGGCGGAAGCTGCCGTCGCGACCGCACAATCCGCTTATGACGCCAATGCAGAGCTGCGCAAGCAGGGGCTGGCGCCCGCCAATAGCGGCCTGCAGCTCGAAGCCGCTCTCAAGCAGGCGCAGGCCGGGCTCGACAATGCCCGCACGGAGCTGGGACGCACCGACGTCAAGGCGACCATTGCCGGCGTCGTGCAGGACCCGCTGGCCCAGGTGGGCAGCATGGCCGGCCCGCAGGCGCCGTGCGCCACCATCGTGCAGCTCGACCCGATGCTCTTTAAGACGCAGGTCCCCGAGGCCCGGATCGAGTATGCCAAGGTCGGCCTGCCGGCGACGGTCAAGACGATCACCGGCACCTCGGTCGAGGGCAAGGTGAGCTACATCGCCTCGGTGGCGGACGCGGCGACCCGGTCGTTCGCCGCTGAAATCGAAATCCCCAATCCCGACGGCAAGGTGCTCGACGGCATCACCGCCTCGGCCATCGTCAATGTTGGTACGGCACCGGCCCATCTGCTGCCGCAGTCGGTGCTGACGCTCGACGACGAGGG
>JAEZKB010000048.1 GCA_023415605.1 Pseudomonadota bacterium | reverse complement strand
CCGACCGAGCTCAGCAATGTTTCAGTCATCAGACCGTTTCGATCCCGAAGACCCAGCAGAGGATCGCCTTTTGTGCGTGCAAGCGGTTTTCGGCTTCATCAAAGACAACCGACTGCGGCCCATCTATGACCTCATCGGTGACTTCATCGCCGCGGTGAGCAGGCAGACAGTGCATGAACAAGGCATCCTTGTCCGCCAAGGCCATCAAATTGGTGTTGACCTGGTACGCTTTCAAGACCCGGCGGCGCTCGGCGGCGTCGGTGTCACCCATCGATACCCAGGTGTCGGCGATGACAAGGTCGGCGCCCTCCACGGCGGCGCGGGGATCCTCGATCAGCTTGACCCACTTGCCGGCCTTCTGGATGTCGAGCATCAGGTCCTTTTCTGGCCAATACTCGTCCGGCACCGCAATGGTCAGCTCGCACTCGAAGAGCTCGGCCGCATTCACCCAGGAATGCAGCACGTTGTTGCTGTCGCCGACCCAGGCTACCTTGGCGCCCTTGATCGAGCCGCGGTGCTCCTCATAGGTCATCAGGTCCGCCATGATCTGGCAGGGATGGGCGCGCCGTGTAAGGCCGTTGATGACGGGCACCGTCGAAGCCTCGGCGAGTTCGACAAGATCGGCATGGCTCAGGATGCGGATCATGATCGCATCGACATAGCGGCTCATCACCTTGGCGGTGTCGGTCAGCGTCTCCTCGCGGGCGAGCTGCATCTCGTTGCCCGAGAGCATCAGTGTTTCTCCGCCCAACTGGCGCATGCCGACGTCGAAGGACACGCGGGTGCGGGTCGACTGCTTGTCGAAGATCATCGCCAGCACCTTGTCCTTGAGGAGCTGGGGGCGGTCACCCTTGGCGAGGCGCGCCTTGAGTTCGCCGGCCATGTCGAGCATGCCGCGGAGCTGGTCGTAGGTGAAGTCGTCAATATTGAGAAAATGTCTCGGCTGGGCAGTCATCACGCTGTCCTTTCGGGAAACGCGCCGGGGCCCTCAGGCCGCGGCGGTCTCCTTGTCGATGGCGGTCAGGGCATCGGCGATCTTGCCGACGGCTTCTTCGATATCGGCCTCGGTGATGATCAGCGGCGGCAAGAGGCGCAGCACGTTCTCGCCGGCGCCCATGGCCAGCAGCTGGTGCCGGTCGCGCAGGCGGCCGACGAAGTCGCGGATCGGAATCTGCGGTGCGATCTTGATGCCAGCGAGTAGCCCTTTTCCGCGCGTCTCGAGAACGTACTGGGGGAAGCGCTGCGCCAGCTGCCCGAGGTGCCAGGCGAGGCGCTGGCCCATCTTCTCGACATGATCGAGGAAGCCCGGTTCGGTAATGCGGTCGAGCACGGCGTTGCCGATGGTGCAGGCCAGCGGATTGCCACCATAGGTCGAGCCATGCGTGCCGAACACCATCGCCTTGGCGACGTGCTCTTTGGCGAGGCAGGCGCCAAGGGGAAAGCCGCCACCGATACCTTTGGCGACGGCCATGATGTCGGGCTCGATGCCGCTCCACTGATGCGCGAACATCTTGCCGGTACGGCCATAGCCGCACTGCACTTCATCGAGCACCAGAAGCATGTCATGCTTGTCGCAAAGTTCACGCAGCCCGCGCATGAATTCGTTGCTCATGGCGGTGGCACCGCCCTCGCCCTGCACCGGTTCGATGAGGATGGCGCAGGTTTTTGGCGTGATCGCTGCCTTAACCAATTCAATGTCATTGGGCGCGATGTGCTTGAAGCCTTCGAGCGGCGGACCGAAGCCTTCGACATAATGCTCGTTGCCGGCCGCGGCGACGGTCGCCAGCGTGCGGCCATGGAACGATCCGGTAAAGGCGATGATCTCATACCGATCAGCCTGACCCTTGTCCCAGAAATAGCGCCGCGCCGTCTTGATGGCGCATTCGACCGCCTCCGCGCCCGAATTGGTGAAGAACACCTTGTCGGCGAAGGTTATCGCCGTCAGGCGCTCCGCCAGCTTTTCTTGCTGGGGAATGGTGAATACGTTGGACGTATGCCAGACCTTGTCGGCCGCGTCGCGCAGGGTCTTGACCAGATGCGGGTCGTTATAGCCGAGCGCATTGACCGCGACGCCGGAGTGGAAATCCAGATAGGGTCGGTTCTCCTGGTCGAACAGTCGCACGCCTTCGCCCCGCTCGAATGCGAGTGGTGATCTGGCGTAGGTGCCGTAAATGGCCGACATGTTCGTCCCCTTGTCCGAGGTGTTGCAATTGCCCCACAAAAACCAAAAACGCGCTGCCTTTGAGCACCGCGTTGCGGGGCCGACATATGCCTCCCACGTCCCGGAAAGTCAACGTTTTGCGGCCAAGTCCCTGATTTGACTCAGGCTTCCGAAGTGTTGGTTTTTATGCGGGTTTTCCACGTGGAAACTTGGGGCCGACTCTTGATCCGGATTCTTGGCCCCGTGTAGTATCCGGGTATTGGGAACACGATATCTCGTGTGGCGGACCTAACAGACCTACGATGCCTAGTGTGTCGAACTGCGCGCACCTCCCTGCGCCAGCGGGTTTAGGGATTCCGTGCACCAAAGGCGGATTGGAGCATATTTTGCAGGGCTGGACTGAAGAGCGCGTCGAGCTGCTCAAGAAGCTATGGATGGAAGGGCTCAGTGCCAGCCAGATAGCCGGTGTGCTCGGTGAAGGTGTCACGCGCAATGCCGTGATCGGCAAGGTCCACCGCCTCAAGCTTTCGGGTCGCGCCAAGCCGGCGAGCTCGGCGCCGCGCGTGCGAACTGCTCCGCGTCCGGCCGCCCGCCGCGTCGCCAGCCCGTCGGCCGGCCGCAGCCTGGGCGGCGGTGGTAGCTCGGGTTCGAGCCTGGGCGGGATGATGAAGTCGCGCTCGATGCCTTCGGGCGGTGGTGGCGGCGCCATCCACGGCGCGACCGCACTCAAGATTTCCGAAGAGTTCGAGACCGAGGCCTATGTCGCCCCGGCCGTGCAGGAGCTCTACATTCCGGAGGACAAGCGCCTCTCCCTGCTCCAGCTCAACGAACATACCTGCAAGTGGCCGATCGGCGACCCGCTGCAGCCTGACTTCTACTTCTGCGGCCAACACTCCGACGAAGGCCGCCCGTACTGCGAGTTCCACTCGCGCCGGGCGTACCACCAGATCGAGAAGAAGAAGCGGTAAGCACCACGTTATTGCCGTGATGAAGGGGCCCTCCGGGGCCCTTTTTGTTTTGGTCGCACACTCAGTTCGCCAGCCGCGTGAACAGCGTGATCGGACCGTTCAATTCCGTCGCGACGGGATCGCCATAGCCCAGCTTCTGTGCCAGCCGCAGTGATGGACCGTTGGCCGGATCGATAAGGCAAACGCTGTGTCTGTGCCCCGCCCTGTCGAGCCAGGCCAGTGCCGCTGTCAGAGCCTCCAGCGCAAAGCCTCTGCCGCGGGCCCAGGAGGCGAGCACCCAGCCGGCCTCGGGAATGCCGGAAATGCTCGGGGTCATGTCGCGGCCGAAATCCGCGAAACCGAGCTCGCCAGCAAAGCGGCCGCTCTTCTTGTCGCGCACTGCCCAGTAGCCGTAACCGAGCAGTGGCCAGAGGCCGCGATAGCGGAGGAGGCGCATCCAGCTGTCCTGGCGCGTGCCGACGCGGCCGCCGATGAAACGGACGGTGTCAGGATCGGCCCACATATCGGCCATGTCGGGGAAATCGTCGCGACTGTGGAGGTCGAGAACAAGCCGCTCGGTTTCGATACGCAAGGCTGCCTCCGGCCGGATGGTTCGGAGGCCGTTCTAGCGCATCAGTTCATCGCCGCAAAACGCTCATCGAATGCATAGCCGGCACCGCGCACGGTGCGGATCGGATCGGCTTCGCTGGCGCGGCGGTTGATGGCCTTACGCAAGCGCCCGACATGGACGTCGACCGTGCGTTCGTCGACATAGACATCGTTGCCCCATACCCCATCGAGGAGTTGCTCGCGCGAATAAACGCGGCCTGGATGGCGCATCAGATATTCGAGCAGACGATATTCGGTTGGCCCGAGGTGCACTTCGCGGCCGGCACGGCGGACGCGGTGGCTGGTGCGATCGAGCTCGAGGTCGCCGGCCTTGAGCACGTTGGTGACGAGCTGCGGGCTCGAGCGGCGCAGCAGCGCCTGGATGCGAGCCTGCAGTTCCGGAATGGAGAACGGCTTGACCACATAGTCGTCGGCGCCGGTCGCCAGTCCTCGCACCCGTTCTTCTTCCTCGCCGCGCGCTGTGATCATGATGATCGGGATGCGGGACGTTTCTTCCTTGGCGCGCCAACGGCGGCAGAGTTCGATGCCGGAGAGGCCGGGCAGCATCCAATCGAGCAGGATCAGATCGGGCAGGCTCTCGCGCATCAGTTCGGCGGCCTCGTCGCCGCTGGCGGCGGTCGCGACCCGGAAACCCTCGGCCTCGAGGTTGTAGCGAACCATGAGGGCGAGGTCGGCCTCGTCCTCCACGATCAGGATAGTGGGCGCCATGTCGAACCCCTTAGGCCTGCTGGCGGGCTTGCTCGTCGGCGCCGAGATGGCGTCCGGTCTGGAGGTAGTAGGCTGCCTCCGCGACGTTGGTGGCGTGGTCGCCGACCCGTTCGAGGCTCTTGGTGCAGAACAGCAGGTGCGTGCACTGCGTGATGTTGCGCGGGTCTTCCATCATGTAGGTGAGAAGTTCGCGGAACAGCGAGGTGTGCATGGCATCGACTTCGTCGTCGCGGTTGCAGACTTCCACGGCGCCCTGCGCGTCATGCGTGGCATAAGCGTCGAGGGCGGCCTTGAGCTGGCGTGCCACGAGGTCGGCCATGTGCTTGACGCCGTTATAGAACTTCGGCGCCAGGCTCAGGCTCTCGATCTGCAGCGCGCGCTTGGCCAGCTGCTTGGCCATGTCGCCGGTGCGCTCGAGGTCGTTGGCAACCTGGATCGAGGTCACCACCATGCGGAGGTCCGCGGCCATCGGCTGGCGGCGCGCGATGATCGAGACGGCCATGTCGTTGATGCGCTGCTGCATCTCGTCGATGCGCTTGTCGCGCTGGCGGAGTTCCTTGGCCTGGGCGTGGTCGAGGCGGAGGAGCACGGTGACCGAGTCCTGGATCGCCTGTTCGACCATGCCGCCCATTTCCGAAATGGTGCTGCGCAGGGCGGTGAGTTCATCCTCGTAGGAGGAAACGATGTGCTCGTTGAGGGCCATGGAATATCCTCCTCGGGTCAGCCGATACGGCCGGTGATGTAGTCCTGCGTCTTCTTGTTCACCGGGTTGGTGAAGATGTCCTCGGTCTTGCCCTCTTCGATGAGCTTGCCGAGGTGGAAGAAGGCGGTCTTCTGGCTGACGCGCGCTGCCTGCTGCATCGAGTGGGTGACGATCACGATGGTGAACTTTTCGCGCAGCTCGTCGATCAGTTCCTCGATCACGGCGGTGGCGATCGGGTCGAGCGCCGAGCAGGGTTCGTCCATCAGCAGGACTTCGGGCTGCGTCGCGATAGCGCGCGCGATGCAGAGGCGTTGCTGCTGCCCGCCCGAAAGGCCAGTGCCGGGTTCATTTAGGCGATCCTTGACCTCGTCCCAGAGACCGGCGCGGCGGATCGACGACACGACGATCTCGTCGAGATCGGCCTTGGAATGGGCCAGCCCGTGGATCTTGGGGCCATAGGCGACATTCTCGTAGATCGACTTGGGGAACGGGTTGGGTTTCTGGAACACCATGCCGACACGGGCGCGCAATTCAACGACGTCGATCGAGGGATTGTAGATGTCCTCGTTGTCTAGGCTGATCAGTCCCGTCACACGGCAGCTGTCGATAGTGTCGTTCATGCGGTTCAAGGACCGGAGGAAGGTCGACTTGCCGCAGCCCGAGGGGCCGATCAGCGAAGTCACCTGGTTGGCTTCGATGGCGAGGTCGACATCGAACAGCGCCTGCTTCTCGCCGTAGAACACGCAGACTTTCTCGCCGGTCATCTTGGGCGGCATGTTCCGGCCGGCGGCTGGCTGCGTGGCGGTCATCTGGGTCATGGTCATGGTCGGGTTCCCGGTTACCAGCGGCGCTCGAAGCGGCGGCGGAGGATGATGGCGGTGATGTTCATGATGGCGAGGAATACGAGCAGCACGATGATGGCGCCGGAGGTGCGTTCGACAAAGGCGCGCTCGGCCTCGTTGGTCCACATGAAGATCTGGACCGGTAGGGCAGTCGCCGGCTGCAACGGGTTGCTCGGCGCGTCGGCTACGAAGGCCACCATGCCGATGAGCAGCAGCGGCGCGGTTTCGCCCAGCGCACGGGCAAGACCGATGATGGTGCCGGTCAGGATGCCGGGCGTCGCGAGCGGCAGCACATGGTCGAACACCATCTGCATCTTGGAGGCGCCGACACCAAGCGCGGCCGTGCGGATCGAGGGCGGCACCGAGCGCAGCGCCGCGCGCGTCGCGATGATAATGGTGGGTAGCGTCATCAGCGTCAGCACCAGCCCGCCCACGATGGGAGCGGAGCGCGGCATGCCGAAGAAGTTGATGAATACCGCCAGCCCGAGCAGACCAAAGACGATCGAGGGCACGGCTGCGAGGTTGTTGATGTTGACCTCGATGAAGTCGGTGAAGCGGTTCTTCTTGGCGAACTCTTCGAGATAGATCGAGGCAGCGACGCCAACGGGCACGCCGACCACCACGACGATCAGCATCATGAAGGCGGAGCCGATCAACGCCACACCAAGCCCCGCGCTTTCCGGCCGGCTCGAGGCGCCGAAGGTGAGCAGACCCCAGTTGAACTCGGTGGTCAGTTGGCCCGCGGACTTCAGCTGGTTCATCCAGCCGATCTGCTGGTCGTTGATCTTGCGGCGGGTCTCGTCGACGCTCAAATCGATCTGGCCCTTGTTGGCGCTGTCGAGATCGCCCGAAGCGAGAAGGCTCACGGTCTGCGTGGTGCCGATGATCTTGGGATTGGCAACGACCAGCGCCCGCAGCTGCGCACGGGTGCTGTCCGAGACGATGCCGCTGACCTTCTTGAGGGCGGCCCGGTCCTCGAGGCTGACGCCGAGTGCCGTGGCCACGGCGTTGCGGGCGACGGTCGGATAATTGGCGGTCACCAGCACCTGCGGGTCGGTGGCGCGCTCGTTATCTTTGTCGATGATCTGCGGATCGAAATAGACCGGCACGGTGATCGCGGTCTGCACAAAGGCGGTGTAGCCCTTGCTCACGATCGAAACGAGCAGGATGGCGAGGAAGCCGATGCCGATGCAGATGGCGACCAGCCCATAGAGCCGGAAGCGCGCTTCGGCAGCGTGCCGGCGCTTGAGCCCGATGTCGCGGCGTGCAGCAGCGGCCGGGGCGGCGATGGATGACGACGACAAGGCAGCCTCGGTCATTCGTACTGCTCCCGGTACTTGCGGACGATGTAGAGGGCATAGACGTTCATGCAGAGCGTCACGACGAAGAGGGTGAGGCCCAGCGCGAAAGCGACCAGCGTCTGCGGCGAGTTGAACTCGAGGTCGCCGGTGAGCTGGTTGACGATCTTGACGGTGATGGTGGTCATCGCCTCGAAGGGGTTAATCGAGAGCCGCGCGGCGACGCCGGCGGCAAGCACCACGATCATGGTTTCGCCTATTGCCCGCGAGGCGGTCAGCAGCAGTGCGCCGACAATGCCCGGCAACGCTGCCGGCAGGATCACCTTGCGGATGGTTTCCGACCGGGTGGCGCCGAGCGCCAGCGAGCCATCGCGCATGGCGCGGGGCACGGCGGTGATCACGTCATCGGAAAGCGAAGAGACGACCGGGATCAGCATCACGCCCATCACGAGTCCGGCGGTGAACACCGACTGTGCCTGGATAAAGGGTGTGCCGCCGGCGAGCACGGCCGAGAGATCGCGCAGGAATGGTCCTAGCGTCACCACCGCAAAGATGCCGTAGACAATGGTTGGGATACCGGCCAGCAGTTCGAGCAGCGGTTTGACCGTTGAGCGCAGCTTCGGCGAGGCGTATTCGCCCATATAGACGGCGGCCATAAGGCCGACCGGCACGGCGAACAACATCGAGACGAACGCGATGTAGAGCGTGCCGGCGAGCAACGGGATCAGACCAAACTGTCCTTCTTCGCCACCGGAACCAGCCGCGGCGAAGCGCGGGTCCCAGACGGTGCCGAAGAAGAAGTTCAGCGGATTGATTTCGGAGAAGAAGTGGATCGTCTCCGAAAGCATCGAGAGCACAATGCCGACTGTGGTCAGGATGGCGATGGTGGAGGCGCCGAGGAGCGTCCAGAGGATCACCGTCTCGACCTGGTTACGGGCACGCAGGCGCAGACGGATCCGCGACAGCGCATAAACCGCACCAGCCAGCGCCAGGATGATCGAGAGGACTGCGCCGATATTGCGCGCCAGCGCCGCTTCGTTGTTGGCCGCGAGGCCGAGGCCGATCATGTAGTCCTCGGCGCTGGTGGCGAGCGTGATGCCCTGGGCCGATGCCAGCGGTCGGAGCTCTTCCATGGTCGCCGGGGCGGGGACGCCCGTTGCGGCGACAGCTTCGAGAGCGTCGGCCACGTTGTGCACCATGCCGAGCACGAGGCTTTGGTTGGTGGTGTCGGCAGGCAGTCCGGCGCGAACGGTCTGCTCGACAAAGTAGGCGGACCCAGCCGACCAGATCAGCAGCAGGAGCAGCGCCGGAATGGTGGCAAGGATAAAGACGAGCCAGCCGTGATAGCGCGGCAGGGAATGGGCGAAGAGCTTATTGGCGACAGCCTGCGCGTTGCGGTCATTGCGGCCGGCGAGCGCGGCGGCGCTCTGTGCTTCCGCCCGCTGCGCACCAAGGAAATATCCAACCGCGCCGATGCAGAGGATGATCGTCAGGACCCATAACGCCGACATGATTTTCCCTGTGCTCTCTTGTGGACGCTGCGGGTCCCGCAGGACC
>JAEZKB010000025.1 GCA_023415605.1 Pseudomonadota bacterium | reverse complement strand
ACTCCTATGGTGGCGTCGTCGGCACCGGCGCGATCGAGAAAATCGCGGATCGGGTTGCCTCGGTGGTCTATATCGACGCTGTTATCCCCAAGGACAACCAGAGTTTCGTGGACTGTTTCGGTGGCTGGCAACTCGAGGGTGACCTGATCCCGTCGCCGCCCACCTCGCCGGGCGACTACCTCCGCGAGGAGGATCGCGCCTGGGTCGAGGCCAAGGCGACCCCGCAACCGGTCGCCACGCTCACCGACAAGCTCGAGCGGGCGCAGGCCTATAAGGCGATACGCAAGAAGACCTACATCGTCGCGACCGGCTGGAACGGCTTCCAGAGTGTTGCCGACCCGCTACGTCGCGACAGGGAATGGACCGTGCTGGAACTTCCCTGCGGTCACGACGTGGCGATCGACATGCCCGATGAACTGACGGCCCTGCTCGAAGCGGCCGCGTGACATGCAACTGACCGTCAAGTGACAGAAGTTCATGATCCGCGCTTAGGCACATCAACGCGCAGCGCTAGAGTCATCGTTGGACTTTCGGGTCAGGATGCCGTGAGCTAAGTGCCTGACCTATAATAGTTATCCCCGCGGAGTGCTGAGGGCATAAACTCACCCAATCGCCTGTTTCACCCGGGGGAGAGACCCGTTTACCCGCCTTAACGAAATATGAACGCCCGGCTCAGCACCGGTTCGGACGGCATCTCATAGAACCTCCACAACGCGCCGATGGTGGCGCCGCTCAGGGAGCGCAAAGATGATGTCCAAGATCCTGACCACCGCACTCGCCGTCACGATCGTGCTGCTGCCGCTGGGCGTTCAGTCGAGCCAGCCGAGCGTCAAGCTCAGCGACCTGGCGCCGCAGGCGCAGGCGACCACGCAGCCGGGCTTCGGCTTCTTCCTCGATCCCGACATGGACGCCGAGCTGCGGGTCAAGCTGCCCGACTCGATCAATGAGTTCGACATCGACCGCGACCCGTTCGCCACTGCCAAGGCCTAAGCCCTAGACGAGGCGGTTGAGCGCTGCATACTGGAGCAGCATCACCGTCTTGGCGTCGTTGATCTCGCCCGTTTCGACCATTTCCATGGCGCGGGCGAAAGGCAGTTCGAGCACCTCGATATCCTCGCCTTCCTCGACATGGCCGCCGCCGTCCGAGACTTTCGAGGCGGCGTCGTAGTGCGCCACGAACAGCGAGAGCCGCTCGGTCACCGAGCCGGGGCTCATGTAGCTGCGGAACACCTGCCGCACTTCCGAGACGCGATAGCCCGTCTCTTCCTCGGCTTCCTTCTTGGCACAGGTCACCGGATCGTCGCCGTCGAGCTTGCCGGCGCAGACTTCGATCAGGTAGCCCGGTTCGTCGTTGAAATAGACCGGAAAGCGGAACTGACGGGTGAGGACGACGGTCTTTTTCTCCCCGTTGTACAAGAGGATGGCTGCGCCGTCGCCGCGATCGTAGGTCTCGCGCTGTTGGCGCTGCCAGTCGCCGTTGCGCCGCTGCAGCTCGAGTGTCCAGCGAGTCAGCTTGCCCCAGCTTTCCGACAGCACCTGGCTGCCGATCACCTTCACACGGGGGTTGCGATTGTCCTGCACGACCGACTCTCCAATTGACGCCAGGGACTTAGCGCATCCGCCCATGAACCGAAAATGAATACCGGATTCAGTGCCGGTCCAGCCCGGCTGCACTAAAAGCATGGGCAAGCAGCGGAAGCCCAGAACGGGCCGCCCGCACCAGGGACTAGAC
This sequence comes from Pseudomonadota bacterium, assembly GCA_023415605.1. Lineage (GTDB taxonomy): Bacteria > Pseudomonadota > Alphaproteobacteria > Rhizobiales > Devosiaceae > Devosia_A. The sequence continues at coordinate 28,069 of JAEZKB010000025.1, read as the reverse complement.
AGATGGACCGACTCGCCACCGCAATCATGATCGCGCTTGCCGCCTTGGTGATGAACGGGGGCATGCTGCGGGACGTCATCGCCGAGGACGCGGGCATGCGCATCGCCCTGCCTCAGCCAACCCAAAAGTCCCAGATGCCGGCGGCGTCCGGTCTCCGCAGCGAACGGGTGCTGAGCCTGCTGCTCACGCTCGAAGCGCTGCGGGCCGCGCCGGCCCTGCTCGATACGCAGAAAGTCTGACGCCTGCTCCATTTCTCGCTTTGACCTGTCGCGGTCGCGCGGCTAGAAGTCTCGAACTATTCCAAACTGGAGCGTTCGCCCTGTTCTGGCGGACGGCAGCGAGACCTGATGGCTCCACGCGCGAGACCCGTTTCCCCCCACCTGCAGATCTATCGCTGGACATTGACGATGCTGACGTCGATTTCACAGCGCGCCACCGGCATCGCCCAGTATGTGGGCACCGCCATCCTGGCGCTTTGGCTGCTGTCGGCGGCGGTGGGCGGCACGTATTATGACGTGATGAGTGGGCTGGTCGGCAGTTGGTTCGGGCAGTTGGTGCTCTTCCTCTATACCTGGAGCCTGTTTCACCATGCGCTGGGCGGGATCCGCTATTTCGTCTGGGATTTTACCAAGAGCATGGACCCGGCCGGTCGTGAGCTGATCGTGCGGATCCAATGGGCCGGCGCCATCATCCTGACGCTGGTCGCCTGGGCGCTGTGGGTGTGGAGGTAACGATGATCGACAAGGCCGCCATCGCCAATCCCAAGACCAAGTACGGCTCGGGCAAGCACTCGACCAAGCATTTCATCACCCAGCGCGTGACCGGGGTGCTGAACCTCGCGTTCCTGCTCTTTTTCATCTGGTTCGTGCTAAGCGTGGCCGGGCAGGACCGTGCCGGCGTGGTTGCGACGATCGGCAGCTTCTGGGTGGCGGTGCCGCTGACGCTGCTCTTTATCTCGGTGCCCATCCACATGCGGATCGGCCTGATGGAGACGATCGACGACTATATCGGCGAAGACCGTACGCGCCGCCTGGCCGAAACGCTCAACACCGTATTTTCCATCCTCGTGGCAGTGGTGGCCATCGGCTCCATCGCCAAGATCGTGTTCTGGGGTGCCTAGCTGATGGCCGCTTACGAAATCATCGACCATGAGTTCGACGTCGTGGTCGTCGGCGCCGGCGGCGCGGGGCTCCGCGCCACGCTGGGCATGGCCGAGCAGGGGCTCTCCACCGCCTGCGTGACCAAAGTGTTCCCGACCCGATCGCACACCGTGGCGGCACAGGGTGGCATCGCCGCCTCGCTGCAGAACATGGGGCCGGATTCGTGGCAGTGGCACATGTACGACACCGTCAAGGGGTCGGACTGGCTGGGCGACAACGACGCCATGGAATATCTGGCGCGCGAGGCGCCGGCCGCCATTTACGAGCTCGAGCACTACGGCGTGCCATTCTCGCGCACCGAAGAGGGTAAGATCTACCAGCGGCCGTTCGGCGGCCACATGACGGAGTTCGGCGAAGGTCCGCCGGTGCAGCGCACCTGCGCTGCGGCCGACCGCACCGGCCACGCCATTCTCCACACGCTTTACGGGCAGTCGCTGCGCCACAATGCGCAGTTCTTCATCGAGTATTTCGCTCTCGACCTGCTGATGGGCGAGGACGGATCCTGCCAGGGCATCATTGCCTGGAAGCTCGACGACGGGACGTTGCACCGTTTCCGCGCCAAGATGACGGTACTGGCGACCGGCGGCTATGGCCGCGCCTATTTCTCAGCCACCTCGGCACACACCTGCACGGGCGACGGCAACGGCATGGTGGCCCGCGCCGGGCTGCCGCTGCAGGACATGGAGTTCGTGCAGTTCCATCCCACCGGCATCTATGGGTCAGGCTGCCTCATTACCGAAGGCGCGCGCGGTGAGGGCGGCTATCTCGTCAACTCCGAAGGCGAGCGTTTCATGGAGCGCTATGCCCCCAACGCGAAGGATCTGGCCTCGCGCGACGTGGTTTCGCGCTGCATGACCATTGAGATCCGCGAAGGCCGGGGTGTGGGGCCGAAGAAGGACCACATCTTCCTCCATCTCGATCACCTCGACCCGAAGGTGCTGCACGAGCGGCTGCCGGGCATTTCGGAATCGGCCAAGATCTTCGCCGGCGTCGATCTCACCCGCGAGCCGATCCCGGTGCTGCCGACAGTGCACTACAATATGGGCGGCATCCCCACGAACTATCACGGCGAAGCGCTCGATCCGCGCCGTGGCGGGCCGGATGCCGTGGTGCCCGGGCTGATGGCGGCGGGAGAAGCGGCCTGCGCCTCGGTGCATGGCGCCAATCGCCTTGGCTCAAATTCGCTCACCGACCTCGTGGTGTTCGGCCGCGCCGCCGCGCTCCGGGCCGGCAAGGTGGTGGATCGCAATTCGGCCGTGCCGCCCGTCAACAAGGCGAGCGAGGAGAAGATCCTCGCCCGCTTCGATCGGTTGCGGAACGCCAATGGCGGCACGCCGACGGCGAAGCTCCGCGACCGCATGCAGCGCACCATGCAGGAAGATGCCGCCGTGTTCCGCACCGGCGAAACGCTGCAGTCGGGCGTCCGCCGCATGACCGAGGTCTATGCCGGGCTGGCCGACCTCAAGGTCACCGACCGCTCGATGATCTGGAACTCGGACCTGGTCGAGACGCTCGAACTCGAAAACTTGATGTCAAACGCCATGCAGACAGTGGTGTCGGCCGAAGCCCGCAAGGAAAGCCGCGGCGCCCACGCCCGCGAGGATTTCCCCAACCGCGATGACGTCAACTGGCGCAAGCACACGATCAGCTTCATCGACGACGCCGGCAACGTGTCGCTCGACTACCGCCCGGTCCACGTCGACCCCCTGACCCCGGAAGGCGAAGGCGGCATCAGTCTGAAGAAGATCGCGCCCAAGGCACGCGTCTACTGAGATGACCGCCGGGGCCGGGTACTCCGGGACGCCATTGGCGCAGAAGCTGGGGCTCAAGGATGGGCAGCGGGTGCTGTTCGTGTCGCTGCCGGCTTCCCTTGCCGGTCTCAGGGCGTCTCGGCATTTCCGGGAGATGGCCCAGGCGGGGTGGGAGACGTGGCAGGATGGTGATCCGGGCTACGACGTCATCCACGGCTTCACCGCGTCCAAGGAGGTTCTCGCCGAGAATGCCAGACCCTTGATGGAGTCGATCGCACGGGACGGGGCGATCTGGATTTCCTGGCCCAAGAAAGCCAGCAAGGTCGCGACGGACATCACGGAAGATGTGATCCGCGACGTGGTTTTGCCGATCGGGCTGGTCGATGTAAAGGTAGCCGCGGTCGATGAGATCTGGTCGGGGCTCAAACTGGTTATTCGCAAGGAATTGAGATGAAGACTCACGTTATGGCCGGGTTGGCAGCGTTATGTATGCTGACCGTTCCGGCCTACGCTGCCGCGCCTAGTGCCGAGCAGCGGGCGGATTTCTACAAGACCTGCATGGGCATCGCCTCTGACGATGCCCTTTGCAGCTGCAAGGCCGATGCGGCGTTGAAGCTCGTCGACAGCGATTTCATGGCGATGGTGATCGCCTCGATGAAGGGCAAGGCGCCACCGGCGGAGCAGAACGTGCCCTATAACGACTACATCGCCAAATCGAACCAGATCTGCAAACCAGGCTATTGAGGAGAGAGCGGCATGAAGAAAGTTGCGATCCTGCCGGTCGTCGCCCTCATGGGCAGCGCGTTGACCACACCGAGCTTTGCCGACCCCAAGGCCGATTATCTCGCGGCCTGCCTCAGCGCCTCGAACGAAAATACCGAGCTGTGCAGCTGCAAAGCGGAAGAAGCCGTAAAGTACGCCGACGACGAAATGCTCGGCTACATCATCACCGCCATGAAGGACAACGCCAAGTTCCGTGACATGGTGCAGAAGGGCGAAGTGCCCGAGGCGGTGGTCAAGAAATGGCCGACCTATGTGCGCGAAAGCAACAAGGTCTGCATCCCGCCGACGAACTGAGAAGGCACCGAATAAATGGCCGAGCTGCTGCTCCCCAAGAAGTCGCAACCCAAGCCGGGAAAGACCTGGCCGAAGCCGGCCGGTGCGACCAATATCCGCGAATTCCGGATCTACCGCTATGATCCGGACACCGAGGAGAATCCGCGCATCGACACCTATTTCGTCGATCTCGACGACTGCGGACCGATGGTTCTGGATGCGCTGCTCTGGATCAAAAACGAGGTCGACGCCACACTGACACTGCGCCGCTCGTGCCGCGAGGGAATCTGTGGTTCGTGCTCAATGAATATCGACGGCGCCAATACGCTGGCCTGCACCATGGGCATGGACGAAATCCGCCGGCCGGTGATCGCCATCTATCCGCTGCCGCATATGCCGGTGATCAAGGATCTCGTCCCCGATCTCTCGACCTTCTATGCGCAGCACCGCTCGGTTGAGCCCTGGCTCAAGACGACAACACCCGCACCCAAAACCGAATGGCTGCAGTCCAAGCCGGAGCGGGAGAAGCTCGACGGGCTCTACGAGTGCATCCTTTGCGCCTGCTGCTCGACCTCGTGCCCGAGCTACTGGTGGAACGGCGAGAAATATCTCGGACCGGCAGTGCTGCTGCAGGCCTATCGCTGGCTCATAGACAGTCGCGATCAGGCCACAGAGGAGCGCCTCGACAATCTCGAGGATCCGTTCAAGCTCTACCGCTGCCACACCATCATGAACTGCGCCAAGGTTTGCCCCAAGGGCCTCAATCCGGCAAAGGCCATTGCTTCGATCCGGAAGATGATGGTCGAGAGGGAGCTAGCGTGATGTCGGCGAGCGGCGCCCGCTGATGAACCTGGTGACGATCGCCGACGTCGAGGATGTTTCGCTGGCGATCGCGCTCAATGCTGCACTGCGGGCCTATGGTTTCCATCCCGGCGAAGGGACCGAGCGCGGCTTGCCCGGGCTGCCGGGGGTGATCGGCCCCAGGGGCATCCCGATCACCGTGCCGGAGGAAGAGGCCGAGGATGCCAAGCTCCTCGCCGAGGACCTACTCAGGGAAATGCTGTCCCGCTGAGACCGTTACAGGCCGATAATCGCTTCTGTGCCCTCAAGAATGCCACATTACGGTATGCAATAGGGGAAACACGGGGCATCCGCCGTTGAACGGCGGCGTAGCATTGCGCTATATGCCCCGGTTCATTTTCTTGGCGGGACCGCCAGAGGTCCCCTGCACGGAGCAGGCCAATGACGACTTGGAAACGCGCGAGCGTTTCGGCCGCGGCACTTGCGGCCCTGGTGACGATCCTCGCCGGTTGCAGCAGCACCAGCATGAACACCAGCGCGCCACGCTTGCCGTCGCCGCAGCCGGTCGGCTCGGTGCAGAACTCGCAGGTCGCTACGACGAACCTGCCCAGCATTGGGCAGGACGCCAGTGGTCAGCCGCTGCAGACCTCGCAGGTCGCGCCGGGCCTCAGCGGTCAGCCGGTGCTCGGCGGTCAGGCGCAGCCCAATACGATGACCATGTCCGGCGGCGCAGGTATCGGCGACCCGGCTAATCCGGCGCCGCTGCAGACCGCGTCGACCGATGGCGGCTTCGTGACTCTCGACACCATGGGCGCGGTACCGACCGCACCGGGCCGTGATCTTTCGGGTGGCCTCACCATCGAGAAGCTGCTGGGCGGCTGGACCATCGTCTCGGGGCAGCAGCAGTGCAAGCTCAACCTCACCTATACGGCCAAGACCGGCACCAGCCGCTACCGCGCGTCGACGCCGGGCTGTGCGCTTTCCGGCCTCAGCGTCGTTGCCTCGTGGCAGCTCACCGGCACGCAGGTGCAGCTCTATGACGAGGCTGGCGACATGATCGCGGCGCTGATCCTCTCGGGCAACCGCTTCATCGGCACCCTGGCCGGCGGTCAGGGCATCTCGATGGTGGGTTGATGGCGTTCGACCTGGCCTCGGAGAGGCCAGTCTCCCAAGCTCTCGCGGCTCTCGTCTCCAAGGGAACGCTGGCGTCCGATCCGCTGCAGCAGCAGGCGGCGGGCGTGCTCGACCGCATTGCCGACGACTTCGGCGACAAGCCACGAGGCATCCTCTCGGGGCTGTTCGGCAAAGCTCGCATGATACGCGGCGCTTACCTGGTCGGGCAGGTCGGGCGCGGCAAGACCATGCTGATGGACCTGTTCTTCGAGACGGTCAGCGAGCCGCGAAAGCGCCGCGTTCATTTCCATGAGTTCATGGACGAGATGCATGAGGCGATCCGCGCTTTCCGGGCAAGCCCACGCGGCAAGGCCGACAGTGCCGATCCGATCGCAGCGGTCACCCGTCCGCTGCTGGCCGAGGTCAAGCTGCTCTGCCTCGATGAGTTCCAGGTCACCGACATCACCAATGCCATGCTGCTGGGGCGGCTGTTTGGCATGCTGTTCGCCGGCGGCGTCACCGTCGTGGCGACGTCAAACGTGGTGCCGGACGGGCTCTACGAAAACGGCCTCAACCGCCAGCTGATCCTGCCGTTCATCGCGGAGCTCAAGCGCAACGTCGAGATCGTCCAGCTCGATGGGCCGACGGACTACCGGCGCCTCAAGTTCGAGGGGCAGGACGTCTATCAGTTTGGCACCGGGCCGGAGGTCACGGCGGCGATGGACCGGCTCTGGCTGCGGCTCACCGGCGGGGAGCCGGGGGCACCGACAGTACTGCATTCCCTCGGCCGCTCCATCCCGGTGCCCCTGGCGGCGATGGGCGCGGCGCGCTTCAGCTTTGCCGATCTCTGTGAGAAGCCGCTCGGCGCCCGCGACTATGTGCGGCTCTCGCACGCGTATGACACGCTCATGCTTGACGGCGTGCCGCAATTCTCGCGGCTTCGCTCCGACGCGGCCAAGCGGTTCATTCTCCTCGTCGATACGCTGTACGACCGCGGCGTGAAGCTGGTGGCGAGCTTTGCCGTGCCGCTCGACGAACTCGGCCAGGACGACCGTACGCAGTTCGAATTCCAGCGCACCGTTTCCCGTCTGATCGAGATGCAGTCGGTCGACTACCTAGCCGCTCCGCACAAGGCAGTAGAACCGGCCTGATCTTCGCAACTGGCGGGCAGGTCTACGTGCCTCGCTAACATGTCAGTTTCTAGCCGAAGGGCTGACTTGCGCGGGGTTTCGGCTAGGGTTAATAGGGGCCGCAATTCCAACATAGCGGGGTATCGGCTCATGGCGCGCAAGAAGATCGCTCTCATCGGGGCGGGACAGATCGGCGGAACGCTTGCTCTTCTGGCTGCCACCAAAGAATTGGGCGATGTGGTGCTGTTCGACGTCATGGACGGCATTGGTGCGGGCAAGGGCCTCGACCTGGCGCAGACCGGTCCGGTGATGGGCTATGACTCCCAGCTCAAGGGGACCACAGAGTACAAGGATATCGCTGGCGCCGACGTGGTGATCGTCACTGCCGGCGTGCCCCGTAAGCCGGGCATGAGCCGCGATGACCTGCTCGAGATCAACCTCAAGGTGATGGAGCAGGTGGGCGCCGGTATCGCCAAGTACGCCGCCGACGCCTTTGTGATCTGCATCACCAATCCGCTCGACGCGATGGTCTGGGCGCTGCAGAAGTTTTCGGGTCTGCCGTCCAACCGTGTGGTCGGCATGGCCGGCGTGCTCGACTCGGCACGCTTCCGCCACTTCATCGCCGAAGAACTGGGTGTCTCGGTCGAGGACGTTACCGCTTTCGTGCTCGGCGGCCATGGCGACACCATGGTGCCGCTGGCGCGCTACTCGACCGTTGCCGGCATCCCGCTCACCGACATCGTCAAGATGGGCTGGATGAGCAAGGAAAAGCTCGAAGCCATCATCCAACGCACTCGCGACGGTGGCGCCGAGATCGTGGGTCTGCTCAAGACCGGTTCGGCTTTCTACGCCCCGGCCGCGTCGGCCATTGTCATGGCTGAGAGCTATCTCAAGGACAAGAAGCGCCTGCTTCCCTGCGCCGCCTTCCTCAAGGGCGAATACGGCGTCAAGGGCACCTATGTGGGCGTGCCGGTCATTATCGGTGCCGGTGGCGCCGAGAAGGTCGTCGAAATCCAGCTTTCGGGTTCCGAGCAGAAGGCGTTCGACAAGTCGGTGGGCGCTGTTGCCACGCTGATCGACGCCTGCAAGAAGATCGCGCCCAAGCTCGCCTAACCAGCGCCCCAAGGCCAACCGGAAGGACCGGGAATGAATATCCACGAACACCAGGCCAAGGCGCTTCTGAAGACCTACGGCTTGCCGGTCGCGGCCGGCGTTGCCATCTTCAAGCCCGAAGAGGCCGAGGCGGCGGCCAAGTCGTTGCCGGGGCCGCTTTATGTGGTCAAGTCGCAGATCCATGCGGGCGGTCGCGGCAAGGGCAAGTTCAAGGAACTGGGTCCTGACGCCAAGGGCGGCGTCCGCCTCGCTAAGTCGGTCGAGGACGTCGTCGCCAATGCCAAGGAAATGCTGGGCAACACGCTGGTCACCAAGCAGACCGGCCCGGCCGGCAAACAGGTGAACCGCCTCTACATCGAAGATGGTGCCGACATCGCGCGCGAGCTTTACTGCTCGTTGCTGGTGGACCGCTCGACCGGCCGTGTCTCTTTAGTGGTCTCCACCGAAGGCGGCATGGATATCGAAGCGGTGGCGCACGACACGCCCGAAAAGATCGTCGCCGTTGATATCGATCCGACCACCGGCGTCACCACCGGCGACATCGAAGAGATCGCCAAGGCGCTGAAGCTCGAGGGCACAGCGCATGTCGATGCGGCGCTGGTGTTCCCGGCGCTCTACCGGGCCTTTGTCGAAAAGGACATGAGCCTTCTCGAAGTCAACCCGCTGATCGTCATGGACAACGGGCACCTGCGCGTGCTCGACGCCAAGGTGAGCTTCGACAACAACGCCAGTTTCCGCCATCCCGAACTGGCCGAGCTCCGCGACCTCACCGAAGAGGATGCCAAGGAGATCGAGGCCTCCAAGTTCGACCTGGCCTATGTGGCGCTCGACGGCAATATCGGTTGCATGGTCAACGGCGCCGGTCTCGCGATGGCCACTATGGACATCATCAAGCTCTACGGCGAAGAGCCGGCGAACTTCCTCGATGTCGGCGGCGGCGCCAGCAAGGAGAAGGTCACCGCGGCCTTCAAGATCATCACGGCCGATCCGGCGGTGAAGGGCATCCTGGTCAACATCTTCGGCGGCATCATGCGCTGCGACGTCATTGCCGAGGGCGTGATCGCCGCGGTCAAGGAAGTCGGCCTCGCCGTGCCGCTGGTGGTTCGCCTCGAAGGCACCAACGTCAAGGAAGGCAAGGCTATCCTCAATGCCTCCGGCCTCGACGTGATCTCGGCCGACGATCTCGATGATGCGGCGCAGAAGATCGTCGCCGCCATTCGAGGCCGCAAGTAGATGCGGCTCGCCGCCCTGGCAGGTTTGATGGTGGCTGGTGCCGCCATGCCCGCCATGGCGGTGCCGGCGCAGTACGATATCGCCTTCGTCTCGGCCTTTGCCGAAGCCTGCGTGCCGCAGCGCCTGAGCTATGACGGTACGCGTGAAACGGCGCTCGCAGAAGGTTGGGCGAAGGTCGAACGCAGCGCGCATCCCGAGCTCGACGCCATGATTGGGAAGTCGGAACTCGCAGCCACCGATCCCGAACTGCAGATGACCTTCGACTACTCGCTGTTCTCGAAGGAAATCGAGGGGCAGCCGCACTACCTCGTGGTGTCGCGCTCCACCGCCATCATTGGCGAGCCGGACGATCCGCTGAACCCGTGGGCCTATATCGGCTGCTACCTCTACAATCTCGATGCGACCGCACCCATCGATCCCGAGCCAGTGACGGCGCTGATCGGCAATTCGATCGCCAACTCCATCAACGAGGACGACATCGTGGGCTACCTCTGGGGCCCGCCCTGTCCGATGCCGCGGACCGGCGACACCTACCTCACTTTTGTGGGGGAGGGCAGCAGCCAGGTCGATGTTGGCGGCTTCACAGGCCTGGTCCTCAAATTCGACACCTCCGAGCCCGCCGCGGGTGAGGTCGTCCCTTCCACTTACTGCTGAGCCCTCTCCGGGCAGACCCAAGCGAAACGAGCAAGATACCAATGTCCATTCTCGTCAACAAAGACACCAAGGTCCTCGTGCAGGGTCTCACCGGCAAGACCGGTACGTTCCACACCGAACAGGCGCTGGCTTACTACGGCACCAAGATGGTGGGCGGCGTGAACCCCAAGAAGGCGGGCGAGAGCTGGACGTCGGGTGTCGATGGAACCTCGCTGCCGGTGTTCGCTTCGGTCGCCGAGGGCAAGGAGCGCACCGGGGCCACTGCCTCGGTCGTCTATGTGCCGCCGCCGGGAGCGGCCGATGCCATCATCGAGGCAATCGACGCGGAAATCCCGTTCATCGTCTGCATCACCGAAGGTATCCCGGTCCTCGACATGGTGCGGGTCAAGGCCCGGCTCGACAAGTCGAAGTCGCGTCTGCTCGGGCCCAACTGCCCGGGGGTCTTGACGCCGGAAGAGTGCAAGATCGGCATCATGCCCGGTAACATCTTCTCGAAGGGCTCGGTGGGCATTGTTTCGCGCTCGGGTACGCTTACCTATGAGGCAGTGTTCCAGACCACCAATGCCGGTCTTGGCCAGACCACTGCGGTCGGCATCGGCGGCGACCCCGTCAAGGGGACGGAGTTCATCGACGTGCTCGAGATGTTCCTGGCCGACGAGGCCACCAAGTCGATCATCATGATCGGCGAAATCGGTGGTTCGGCAGAGGAAGACGCGGCGCAGTTCCTGATCGACGAAGCCAAGCGCGGCCGGAAGAAGCCGATGGCCGGGTTCATCGCCGGTCTTACCGCCCCGAAGGGCCGCACCATGGGCCACGCTGGCGCCGTAATTTCAGGTGGTAAGGGCGGTGCCGAAGACAAGATCGCCGCGATGGAAGCCGCCGGCATCAAAGTGTCGAAATCGCCTGCCAGGATCGGCGTCACCCTGGCAGAAGTCCTCAAGGGCTAACCCCCTCGAGTCTCTAGGGGAAGAAGGCGTGGAGCCGCCTTCTTTCTTAACAGGATGCAAAGGTAATGCGGGCAAACTCCAGCTCGCGCAAAAAGGCCCCGTCGAGTTCTTCCGGGGCAGTCAAGAAGGATGGCGGGGTCGAATGCCCCGCGGCACACAATGACCCGACAAGAAAAGAACGAACAGTTCTTGCTCTCTTCTTTCCTTTATGGCGGCAACGCCGACTACATCGAAAATCTCTATGCCCGCTGGAAGACCGATCCCAACGGAATCGATCCGACCTGGGCCAGCTATTTCGGGCGCCTCGAAGATACCGCGACCGACGTGGCCAAGAACAGCGAGGGTCCCTCCTGGCAGCGCCGTGACTGGCCGCAGCAGGCCAATGGCGACCTCATCTCCGCCCTCGATGGCGACTGGGCCCTCTCCGACATCACCGTGAAGACCGGCAAGGCGCTGGGCAAGAAGGCCGAGATCGAGGGCGCACCGGCCCCGTCGCCGGTCGACGTGTTGCAGGCGACGCGGGATTCCATCCACGCCATCATGATGATCCGCGCCTACCGCATGCGCGGCCATCTGCATGCCGACCTCGACCCGCTGAAGATGCGGGCGGAGGAGCCGGCTCCGGAACTCGATCCGGCGACCTATGGCTTCATCGAGGCTGATTACGGCCGCAAGATCTACATCGACAACTACCTCGGCATGGAATTCGCCACCGTGCCCGAGATGCTCGAGGTTCTGAAGCGGACCTATTGCTCGACCGTCGGCGTCGAGTTCATGCACATCTCCGATCCCGAGGCCAAGCTGTGGATCCAGGAGCGCATGGAAGGCCCGGACAAGGAGATCAAGTTCACGCCCGAGGGCAAGAAGGCGATCCTCAACAAGCTGGTCGAGGCCGAAGGCTTCGAGAAGTTCATCGACGTCAAGTATACCGGCACCAAGCGTTTTGGCCTCGACGGTTCGGAAGCGCTGATCCCAGCGCTTGAGCAGAGCATCAAGCGCGGCGGCGCGCTGGGCGTGAAGGATATCGTCCTGGGCATGGCCCACCGCGGCCGCCTCAACGTCCTCACCCAGGTGCTGCAGAAGCCGCATCGGGCTCTCTTCCATGAGTTCAAGGGCGGCGCGTTCTACCCGGAAGACGTCGAAGGCTCGGGCGACGTGAAGTATCACCTCGGCGCGTCGTCGGACCGTGAGTTCGACGGCAACCAAGTGCATCTCAGCCTTACCGCCAACCCGTCGCACCTCGAGATCGTCGATCCGGTGGTGCTGGGCAAGGCGCGTGCCAAGCAGGATCAGCGCGCCGCTGTCGACGGCCGCTTCGTCGAGCCGCGCCAAGTGGACCGGTCGGTCGTGCTGCCGCTGCTGCTGCATGGCGATGCCGCCTTCGCCGGCCAGGGGGTCGTGGCTGAGTGTCTCGGGCTCTCCGGCCTCAAGGGTCACAGGACTGGCGGTTCGATCCACTTCGTCATCAACAACCAGATCGGCTTCACCACGGCGCCGATGTATTCGCGTTCGTCGCCCTATCCGACCGATGTTGCCAAGATGATCGAGGCGCCCGTGTTCCACGTGAACGGCGACGACCCGGAGGCCGTGGTCTACGTCTCCAAGATCGCCACCGAGTTCCGGCAGCGCTTTGGCAGGCCGGTGGTCATCGACATGTTCTGCTACCGCCGTTTCGGTCACAACGAAGGCGACGAGCCGAGCTTCACCCAGCCGCTGATGTACTCGAGGATCCGCAACCACGCGACGACGCTTGAGCTTTACTCCAAGCGGCTGATCGGCGAAGGCGTCGTTACCCCCGAGGAAATCGACCAGCTCAAGTCCGACTGGCGCGCGCATCTCGAGACCGAGTTTGAGGCGGGACAGGATTTCCGTCCGAACAAGACCGACTGGCTCGATGGTCAGTGGAAGGATCTCAAGAAGGCGGACATCGACGGCCCCCGCCGCGGTGAAACCGGCGTCGAGATCGGCGATCTGGTCCGCATCGGTACCGCGCTGACCCGGGTTCCCGAGAACTTCCACGTCCACAAGACCGTGAAGCGCTTCATGGACAACCGACTCGCTGCCATTGAAAGCGGGCAGGGCATCGACTGGGCCACCGGCGAAGCGCTCGCCTTCGGCACGCTGCTCGACGAGGGCCTCTCGGTTCGTCTCTCGGGTCAGGACGTCGAGCGCGGTACGTTCAGCCAGCGTCACTCGGTGCTCAACGACCAGCAACGCGACGGCGAGACCTACACGCCACTCAACAATATCAGCCCCAAGCAAGCGCGCTTCGAGGTCATCAACTCGATGCTCTCGGAAGAAGCGGTGCTCGGGTTCGAGTACGGTTATTCGTTGGCCGAGCCGAACACGCTGACACTGTGGGAAGCGCAGTTCGGCGACTTCGCCAACGGCGCGCAAGTGATTGTCGACCAGTTCATCTCGTCGGGCGAGCGCAAGTGGTTCCGCATGTCGGGCCTGGTGATGCTCCTGCCGCATGGCTATGAGGGCCAGGGTCCGGAGCACTCCTCGGCCCGCCTCGAGCGCTATCTGCAGCTTTGCGCGGAAGACAACATGCAGGTCGCCAACTGCACGACGCCGGCCAACTACTTCCACATCCTGCGCCGGCAGGTGATCCGCGACTTCCGCAAGCCGCTGGTGCTGATGACGCCGAAGTCGCTGCTGCGCCACAAGCGGGCGATCTCGTCGCTGGCCGAATTCGGTCCGCAGTCGACCTTCCATCGCCTGCTCTGGGACGATGCCGAAGCGCCGGGTGCGCCCAAGACCACCATCAAGCTGGCGCCGGACGACAAGATCCGCCGCGTCGTTCTCAGCTCGGGCAAGGTCTACTACGACCTGCTCGAAGATCGCGAGAAGCGCGGCATCAACGACGTTTACCTGCTCCGCATCGAGCAGCTCTATCCGTTCCCGGCCAAGGCCTTGCTCGACGAGCTCAATCGCTTCAAGAATGCCGATATCGTCTGGTGCCAGGAAGAACCCAAGAACATGGGCGCCTGGGCATTCGTTCAGCCCTATATCGACTGGGTGCTGGACCAGATGGGTAAGGGCAACGAGCGCCCGCGTTACATCGGCCGGCCGGCTTCGGCCTCCACCGCTACTGGCCTGATGCGCACGCATCTGGCACAGCTGCAGACGCTCCTCGAAGAAGCGTTCGCCAACTAAGGAAACGGAATCAATGTCGGTAGAAATCCGGGTGCCCACTCTGGGCGAGAGCGTCACCGAAGCAACCATCGGCCAGTGGTTCAAGAAGGTCGGCGATGCGGTCGCCGCCGACGAACCGGTGGTTGAGCTCGAAACCGACAAGGTGACCATCGAAGTGCCGGCGCCCAGCGCCGGGACGCTCGAATCGATCGCCGCCAATCCGGGCGATACCGTCAATGTCGGGGCGCTGATCGGCGCCATCGGCGCAGCTGGCGCTGCCGCCTCTGCCGCCCCTGCTGCTGCTGCACCCAAGGCCGTCGATCCAGTGGCTCCGGTTGCTCCCAAGGCCGAACCGGCCCCGACCCCGCAGCCCGTTGCTCCGGCCAATGTCGCTCCGGCCAGTCCCTCGGCGCAGAAGCTCGCGACCGAGAACGGCATCGATACCTCCGGTGTCGATGGCTCGGGCAAGCGGGGCCAGGTGCTCAAGGAAGACGTGCTCGCCGCGATGTCGAAGCCGGCCTCCGCGCCGTCCGCCGTCGCCACCGGCTCGGCTGTCGTTCAGCCTGCGCCCAAGCCTGCGCCGGCTCCGGCCGCTGCTCCGGCTCCCGCTCCGGTCGCTGCCGCTCCTGCCCCGGCTCCCGCTGCCGCGCCGCGTGCGCCGGTTGCCGCCGACGATGCCGGCCGCGAAGAGCGCGTGAAGATGACTCGCCTGCGCCAGACCATCGCGCGCCGGCTCAAGGATGCACAGAACACTGCCGCCATGCTCACCACCTTCAACGAGGTGGACATGAAGCCGGTGATGGACCTGCGCAATCAGTACAAGGAACTGTTCGAGAAAAAGCACGGCGTGAAGCTCGGCTTCATGGGCTTTTTCACCAAGGCAGTCGTCCATGCCCTCAAGGAAATCCCGGCGGTCAATGCCGAGATCGACGGCGAGGACCTGATCTATAAGCAGTACGCCCACATCGGCGTGGCCGTGGGGACCGACAAGGGCCTCGTGGTGCCGGTGGTGCGCAATGCGGACCAGATGTCGATTGCCGAAATCGAGAAGTCCATTGCTGCCCTCGGCAAGAAGGCGCGCGATGGTGCGCTCACCATGGCCGACATGCAGGGCGGTACTTTCACCATCTCGAACGGCGGCGTCTATGGCTCGCTGATGTCGACGCCGATCCTCAATGCGCCGCAGTCGGGCATTCTGGGCATGCACAAGATCCAGGAACGTCCGGTGGTGGTCGACGGCCAGATCGTCATCCGCCCGATGATGTACCTGGCGCTGAGCTACGATCACCGCATCGTCGACGGCAAGGAAGCCGTGACCTTCCTGGTGCGCGTCAAGGAAAGCCTCGAGGCACCGGAACGGCTGGTGCTGGACCTCTGATGCCCGCCGCATCGGCAAAATTCTGGAAGGCTCGCCTCGCGGTGGGCCTTCTCTGTTTCGTACCTGTCTCTCATGCCGTGGCTGCGCCTGGTCCAGCGCTCGAAAATGCCCTGAAGCTGCAAGCTGCCGAGCTGGCTCGCGTGCAGGCCTTCGTGCTGGCCTGCGATGTGCCCGCTCCAACTGATGTCGCAGCCGCCTGGGACAAGACCAAGGACATGGTCGTCGCTACCCTCACCTTCAACCGGGCGACGCCCGACACCGTCAGCCATATCAAGGCCAGTCTCGAGACTCTCCCTACCAGCGTCGACTGTGACGACGAGCGTCTCCGTGGCGCGGCCGAGCGCATGGCGGCGGACTGGGTGGGACGCATGACCTATGAGCTTGAACAGCTCGGCTTCACGATCAAGGCCGAACTGCCCGATCCAACGATCTGGGAGGCAGCCGAACCGATCATCGTCGAAGAGGTGCGCAGAGAGGCTCGGCTTCTTGCCTGCCTGGCGGTGCGTGAACCCCTGCTGCTCCCCGTCGAAGTCCATCGGTGGGATAATGAAGTCGTGGCCACCGTGGAGCGGCTAGTTGAGTACGGCTACACCCACGAACGCGTTCTGACGCTGCTCAGAGGGGTAAGCCTCAACATCTGGCGACCGGTGGATGGCAAGGAGGCCGAGGCACTGAAGGCGGATTGCGATGCCGATACGGGCTGGTACGACGACTGGGCGATGTTCAACGTCCCCCGTATCCGCCAGCCGGTTGAAGACCTGCTGCACTAGCTGGACAAGTGCCGGGCCTTGCCCGACAGTGCCCCTGGCCCTGTGGGGGATCATGATGAAACGGACAACCATCCTGGCCGCGGTGCTCGTGGGGGCCGTGGCGCAGCCGGTAGCGGCGGACGAAAGGCTGGATGTGCTGGCGGCATCGTACGGGTTGTGGGGCAAGATGGAGGGTGCTGTCACCTTCTGCGCCCAGGCCTTGCCTGGCGATTTGTCGATCCATACTGCGAACTTGGACTGGGTTGCCCGCAACATGCCGGTCATGGACGAACTCGAGGCGGCGCGTGAGCAGGCGGGCGAGCCGCAATACCGCACGATCGTCTGGGTGGCGGCCGGCCGCGAGGGCATTACCGGCATCCTGCAGCAGGCGACCAATCCCGAAGAGGCGTGCGGCAACTGGAAGGCCGAAACCGAAGCCGGCGGCTATGACGCCGAGACCTTTCTCTCCGTACAACTGGGCATCCTGCGCGAACGCGACGGCATGTAGCATGCCTTGCGCTCCGGCCTTGCGCCGCTAGAGTGGCGCAAGAGGAGAGAATTCGTATGGCCGACAGGGTTCTGGTGGTGACCGGTGGGAGCCGGGGGATCGGCGCGGCGACTTGCCGGCTGGCGGCGGAGCGCGGTTATGCGGTGGTCGTCAACTATGCGGGCAACGTCGAAGCGGCCGAGCAGATCTGCCACGATATCCACGCGATCGGCGGCACGGCCGTCGCGGTGCGCGGCGACGTGGCCAGTCCCGAAGACGTGGAGCACATCTTCCGCGCCGCCGACCGGCTGGGGACGCTGGTGGGTCTGGTCAACAATGCCGGCATCGTCGGGCAGACGGCGCGGGTCGACGAACTCGACGCGGAGCGCATCAACCGTATCCTAGCGGTCAATGTCACCGGTTCGTTTCTCTGCGCCATTGCGGCCATCAAGCGGCTCTCGACCCGCCATGGCGGCAAGGGGGGCGCTATCGTCAACCTGACCTCGGCCGCCTCCAAGCTCGGCTCGCCCGGCGTCTATGTCGATTATGCAGCCGCCAAGGGCGCCATCGATACGTTCACGATCGGCCTCGCGCTCGAAGTCGCAGGCGAGGGCATTCGGGTCAATTCGGTGCGGCCGGGCATCATCGAAACCGACATTCATGCCTCGGGCGGCGATCCGGAGAGGGCTGCGCGCATGGCGCCGACCTTGCCGATGGCGCGAACCGGCTCGGCAGAGGAGGTGGCGAGAGCCATCCTCTGGCTCCTCTCCGACGAAGCGTCCTACACCACGGGCACAACGATTTCCGTCACCGGCGGCCGAGGCATCCAGCCATGACCCAAGGATTGCCTCCTGCCGCTCGTCTCATCTCCCGAGACACAGGCATGGGGGAGTTCATGCGCGCTGCGACTGCACTGGCACTGGTTGCCGCCTTCACTGGTCAGGCCATGGCCGAGGAGGCCGCCTGCACCATGACCAACGCCGTTTACACCGATGGCGAACTCGGCTTCGAGCTACGCTTCCGCAAGGGTGAGTCCTGGGAGCTCTACGGCATGCGGACCTCGGTCTACGAACTGAGGCTTCCCGATGGTCGCGAGCTCTGGGGCGATGTCCACACCAATATGGGGACCAGCCGCGACATCGGCACCCTCTACTACGGCTGCGACCGTCCCGGCATGGAGGATCCCGATCTCACCGAAGCCGAGGTGGCCCAATGCCAAATCTGGAAAAACAACATCTACGCCATCGTCGATGGCAAGGCGACGTGGGTGCCCAATGAGGGCGAGCCCGCGGCGCCCAGCCTGCTGCTCGCCGACCTAGGCCGCACTCTGCGCTATACGGACGAATCCCGGCGACGAGCCGTGGGACCAGTTCACCCTCAAGGGCTGTGACGATTGAGGTTCAGCCGCGGTTCAGGCGATCGGCGGCACAAGCCGCGACACCCGATCGCGTCGAGGACCCATCATGTCCCCCAAGCTCTTTTCAGCGGCCCTGTTGTCGCTGCTGGCGACCCCGGCTGATGCCGCCTGCCTCCTCGCCAATGCCACCTATGGCCAAGGCGACGGCTCCAGCTTCGTGCTGCAATTCCGGCCGCGCTTGACCGAAACGCCGATCACCACCAGCAATCTTTTCACTTTGACCGCGCCGGTCGACGGCAAGATGGTCGATCTGCCCGGTGAGGTGATCTGGGGCAACGGCATCGCCGTGCCAAGCGGGTTCGTGTTCGCGGAGTGTGCCGCGGACGAGCCGGACTGCAGCAGCTATTGGGATGGCGTGATCTATGCCGTCGAAGGGGACCGCGCCTTCGAACTGCCGGACGAAGATGCCGCTGCGCCCAAAGGCATCCTGTTGTCCGACCTGGGCCGTTCACTCCACTATTCAGGCCTCGTCATGGACGCGTTGCCGGCCGACTTCTTTCAGCTGAAAGGCTGTAAATAGCGTTTAGTCGCTCTGTTGCCGCTGCTCGCAACACGCGTTACGGCCGCCGACCGCCGCTTGGCATCGTCCACGACTAGCCGGGGAGGCTAAAGACCTCCAGTTCACTCCGGCGACCGCAACACGGCGCTTTAGGAGCCCCTTTTTCGCAAGCCTTCGCGTTGAGCTGTGTTATTCGAAACTCCGGGACCTCTAGGGCGTTACTCACATGCCCGACGATGTCTTCCTTCGCAAAGGCTACCCGGAATAATGTCCATCGAATTGACGCTCCTGGTGTGGAGCACAGTGGTCTTCGCGCTCTATCTCGGCGCCCAGTCCACGCTCTATCGCGTTCAGCACGGCGTCAAATTCGCCAACACGGCGCGCGACAACGAGGGCCCGCCCAACGTCCTCACCGCCCGCGCCGAGAAGGCGCTCCGCAATTTTCTTGAAACCTACGGGGTGTTCATCGCCCTGGCCGTGGCCACCGAACTTTCGGGCCGCTCGGACGCGCTCACGGTCTGGGGCGCGCAGATCTGGTTCTGGTGCCGCATCGTCTACCTGCCGCTCTATATCTTCGGCGTGGTCAACATCCGTTCGCTGGTGTGGTTCGTCTCAGCCATCGGCCTCGCGCTGATGTTCTTCGGGGTGGCGTTCTAGGGAGGCCTCATTTCCGCCGGGCGACCTTCCGCCGTCCAAAATCCTTGAACGCTGCATCAACGGGGCTTTCATCCGTTAGTCGGGTGGTTTAACCCCTAAGCCACGACTATCTATGGCCTGCGCACCTTTTGCGCGGCGTCAGCGGCTCGGAGACATCATGGCAGATACGTTCGACCTCACGGTAATCGGTTCGGGGCCGGGCGGCTATGTCGCCGCCATTCGGGCCGCCCAGCTGGGCATGAAGGTTGCGGTGGTGGAAAAGTGGGCCACCCACGGTGGCACCTGTCTCAATATCGGCTGCATCCCCTCCAAGGCGCTGCTGCATGCCTCTGAACTCTTCGAAGAGGCGGGGCACAGCTTCAAGAACTTCGGCATCGACATACCGGCGCCCAAGCTGAACCTGCAGCAAATGATGGCGCACAAGGACGATACCGTCACCGCTAATGTCTCCGGCGTCGATTTCCTGTTCAAGAAGAACAAGATCACGCCGTATCGCGGCGTCGGCTCCATCCCGGCGCCGGGCAAGGTGCTGGTGAGCTCCGACAAGGGCGGCGTCACCATCGAAAGCAAGAACATCATCATCGCAACCGGTTCGGTTTCGGCCAACCTGCCGGGAATCGAGGTCGATGAAGAACGCGTGGTCACCTCGACCGGCGCCATCAAGCTCAAGGACGTGCCGAAGCGCCTGCTGGTCATCGGCGCGGGCATCATCGGTCTCGAACTGGGTTCGGTCTGGGCTCGCCTCGGCGCCAAGGTGACGGTTGTCGAATTCCTCGACCGCATCGTGCCGGGCCTCGACAGCGAAGCCGCCCGCCAGCTGCAGCGCATGCTGCAAAAGCAGGGCCTCGAATTCAAGCTCGGCACCAAAGTCGCCGGCATCGAGAAGAACGCCGACTCCCTCACCGCCCGGCTCGAACCGGCAGCCGGCGGCGATGTGGAACTGGCCGAGTTCGACGTGGCGCTGGTGGCCGTGGGCCGCAAGCCCTTCACCGAAGGCCTCGGCCTTGAAGGCGTGGGCGTGGCGCTCGACGAGCGCGGCCGCGTCCGCACCGACGGCCACTACGCTACGAACGTCCCGGGCATTTATGCCATTGGCGACGTCATCACCGGACCGATGCTGGCGCACAAGGCCGAGGACGAGGGCATCGCCGTCGCCGAGATCATCGCCGGCCAGGCCGGCCACGTGAACTACGGCGCCATCCCGTCGGTGCTCTACACCAGCCCCGAAGTGGCTTGGGTCGGCAAGTCCGAGGACGAGCTCAAGGTCGAGGGCATCGAGTACAAGATCGGCAAGTTCCCGTTCACCGCGAACGGGCGCGCCAAGGCGATGCTGGCGACGCAGGGCTTCGTGAAGATCCTCGCCGACGTGAAGACGGACCGCGTGCTCGGTGGCGTCATCATTTCGAAGAACGCCGGCGAGATGATCCACGAGATCACCGTGCTGATGGAGTTCTCCGGCGCCGCGGAAGACTTGGCCCGCACCACCCACGCCCACCCGACCCTGTCGGAAGCCGTGCGTGAAGCCGCACTCATGTGCGGCGACGGCGCAATCCACATCTGACGCGCCGGCCCAGCAGCCTCCCCCTTCTCCCCGCTGGGAGAAGGGACGACCTCCTCAGGGTTCCACCTCCGCCGCCTCGACCTGGGCCTTCTTTGGCTTTGCCTTGCGCGAGAAGAGCCACACGCCAAGCAGCACCAGCACGGTGCCGGCGGCGTGCCAGAGAGTGAACGCCTCACCCAGGATCGTCACCGCCAGCCCCACCGTTACGATCGGCGAGATGTTGCCGACGACGGCGGTGCGCTCCGGCCCGACCAAGCCGATCGCGGTCGAGATGCAATAGGCCGGCACCACGGTGGCGATGGTGCCGATCGCCAGCATCAGCAGAAACGCGTTGCCGTTGACGGCCAGGTCGCTCGCCGGATGGGTCAGCAGGAAGTGCAGCAGTGACATCGGCCCGGCGCCGCACATCGCGATCGAGGTGAAGAGCTGCGCACCCATGCGATCGATCAGCGGCTTGGCGAGGATCTGGTAGCCGGCATAGACGACCGAAGCAGCCAAGACGAGCAGCGAGCCGAGCACGACGTCCTGCCCTTCGAAGCTGAAGTCGCGCCAGAAGATCACCGTGATACCGACATAGCTCAGCAGCATGGCGCCGACCGCGCCCGAGGTTACCGGCAGGCGGTAGAAGATCCAGCCGAACAGCACGACGAAGAACGGGTAGGTGAGGAGGATCAGCCGGTCGAGCTGGGCCGAGATATATTCGAGCGCCTGGAAGTCGAGGAAACTCGACAGGTAGTATCCCATGGCGCCGACGGCGAGCGTCCGGAGCATCAGCTTGCCGGTGAGCAGCGGCGGTGCTCCGGCAGGCTGCGCTGCCAGCCTGCGGCGATAGCCGAGAATGCCGACGGCAACGAAGATCGGTACGGCAACGATCATCCGCCAGGTGAGCGTGGTCACCGCATCGACGCCCTCTACCATGGCAAGCTTGATAATGATGCCCTTGGTCGCAAAGAAGGCGGCGCCCGCCAATGCGGCGATGATGCCGAGCAGATAGAGGTTGCGGACGGGCGGGGCGGCGGCGGTGGTGTCGGAAGGCATGAGGCGGTCCAGGTTGGGGTCCCGCCATCAGTTCACCGGATCAATCCGCCTGACGGCGGGACCGGTGAAGTTACGCGAGTGTCAGCCGCGCTCGTCCCGGTCCCGGATGGGGCCAAGAATAATCGAGCGAATAATGAGGGCGCGCAGCGACATGCCGGCTTCGTACGCCTCGGCGTGGCAGGTGTAAAGATCAGCCCCGCGGGTGGGCAGCGCGGTAGCTCTCGAGCAGCCGGTCGGTGTCCACAGCGGTGTAGATCTGGGTGGTCGAGAGCGAGGCGTGGCCGAGCAGTTCCTGAATGGCGCGGAGGTCGCCGCCGCGGCCCAGCAGGTGCGTCGCGAAGGAGTGGCGCAGTGCGTGGGGCGTCGCCGACGGTGGCAGGCCGAGAGCGCCGCGCAGCTGCACCACGCGCATCTGGACGATCCGGGCCGACAAGGTCCCGCCCTTCACCCCGCGGAACAGCGGTTGGGTCGGGGTCAGCTTGAACGGACAGAGTTCGAGGTAGGTCTCGATGCTGGCGCGGACGGCGTCGATCAGCGGCACCATGCGGGTCTTGCCGCCCTTGCCGGTGACCCGAAGGCTGCTGGTGTCGAGATCGGCGCGCGAAACTGCGAGCGCCTCGGAAATACGGAGACCCGCGCCATAGCAGAGCGAGAGCACCGCCATATCGCGCGCCGCGACCCACGGGGTATCTTCCATCTCGTCGACCGTGACGATGGCGGTGCGGGCTTCGGTCACGGTTAGCGCCTTGGGCAGCGATCGTTTTGATTTGGGCGTGCGGATGACGTTAAGCGCTTCGGTCGCCATCACGCCTTCGCGCTCGAGGAAGCGGAAGAAGCTCTTGATCGCCGACAGCGCGCGGGCCAGCGAGCGCGACTGAATGTCGTCCTCGCGACGGCTGGCCATCCAGGCGCGGATATCGGCAGCGCGCATGTCCTTGAGCGTCGTCAGGCCGACGGGCCCGCCGGTATGGTTGCCCAGGAAAGCGAGGAATCCAGCAAGGTCGCGCTGGTAAGCCTCGAGTGTTTTTGGCGCCAGGCGCCGCACCGAGCCGAGGTCGCGCTGCCAGCCGGAGAGCTGCTTTTGCACGAAGTCGTCGAGAATGAAGGCCGTGTCGGTCATGTCACCATCCTAGACTCGCCGCGTTAGCGCGTGGTTGACTACCCGTCCCATCTTTGAGGATCCATCCATGCCCATCGCGACCGTATCCCTTCCCTCCGGCGAAACCGTGCCCGCTCTGGGGCAGGGGACGTGGAAAATGGGCGAGGTGGATCGCAAGCGCGCCGACGAGATTCGCGCGCTGCAGGCCGGCATTGATCTGGGCATGACGCTGATCGACACGGCCGAGATGTATGCCGATGGCGGCGCCGAGGAGGTCACCGGTGAAGCCATCCGCGGCAAGCGCGACGGGCTCTTCATCGTGTCCAAGGTCCTCCCCAGCCATGCCAGCCACGAGCAGACGGTGCGGGCAGCCGAGCGCAGCCTCAAGCGGCTGGGCACCGACCGCATCGACCTCTATCTCCTCCACTGGCGCGGTGGTTACGGCCTCGACGACACCATCTCGGGCTTTGAGACGCTGCAAAAGGCCGGCAAGATCCGGCACTGGGGCGTCTCCAATTTCGACGTCGACGACATGAAAGAGCTGATCAACCTCGGTGGCAAGGCAGTGGCCGCCAATCAGGTGCTCTACAATCTCACCCGCCGCGGCATTGAGTACGACCTGCTGCCCTGGCAGGCGCAGCGCAACATCCCCGTCATGGCCTATTCGCCCATCGAGCAGGGGCGCCTCGCCAATCACCGCGAGCTGCAGCAGGTCGCCCAGCGGCACGCCAAAACGCCCGCGCAGATCGCCCTCGCCTTCACCCTCACCCGGCCCGACGTGATCTCCATCCCCAAGGCCGGAACGGTCGCACATGTGGAGGAAAACCGCGCGGCGGCGGATATCGTGCTCACGCCCGAGGACCTGGCGGCTCTCGATGCAGCCTTTCCCCCGCCCAAGCGGAAGTCGCATCTTGAGATGATCTAGCGTTGCCGGTTTGCATCAGCACCCAATAGGACAGCGTCGCTGCCACAACGGTGCCGCAATTGACCGGCGTCAGATGACGGTATGAACCGGCTCCTCGCCCTATTGACCGCACTGATCGCCATCGTCGCCATGACGGTGCCGAGCCTTGCCATGGGCTCGCGCGGCTGGATCAGTTCGCCGATCCCGGTCGTTACGGTTCAGGCCAATGGCGACTACGTGCGTGGGCCATGCCTCTTCACCGGGGGAAAGACCACCTCGCCCTGCCGGCCCGACTTAGGCGTGCTGCCGACGCTCGCTCTCGTCGCGCCGGTCAAGACCAAGCCGGTGCAGGCCTCGCTGGCCGATGCGATGCCGGCGACGCTCTACACCAAGCCGAGCCTGCCGCCGCCGCGCCTCGGCTGACGTCTTCCGTCAGCGCCGATCCTCCCGTTTCCCGCGCAGCCAAGCTGCCGTTCGAAAGCCTTTGACCATGACCGCTATCGCCTTAGGCCGCCGCCAGTTCCTGGCCGGTGCTGCCAGCCTCACTTCCCTGCTGCTCGCCGGCTGCGCCACGTCCGGCACCGCTCGTCTCGCCCCCGACGCCAAGCCCACCGTCCCGCCCGACGTGCTCGCCATGTATGCCGCCCGTCCCGAGGAACGCTTCCCGATCCCCGCCGCCAATGTGGCGCTGATCGAACCGCAATACTGGCGGCAGATGGTCGATGACCCGACCGGCGAACGTCCGGGCACCGTGGTGGTCGATACCGCCAACCGCTTCCTCTATGTCGTACAGGAAGGCGGCAAGGCCATGCGCTACGGCGTCGGCATCGGGCGCGACGGCTTCACCTGGTCTGGCCGTGGCGTCATCCAGTACAAGCGCGAGTGGCCGACCTGGACGCCGCCTTCCGAGATGATCGCGCGCCAGCCCGAACTCGAGCCCTATCGCAACGGCATGCCGCCCAGCATCGAGAACCCGCTCGGCGCCCGCGCCCTCTATATCTTCAAGGACGGCAAGGACACGATCTATCGGCTCCACGGCGCCACCGACGAGCGCACCATCGGCAAGGCCATCTCGTCTGGATGCGTGCGGCTGCTCAACCAGGATGTCATCGACCTCTACCAACGCGTTCCCTCGGGCTCTCCGATCCTCGTGATCTGAGGCAAGCGCCATCGAAGAATCACCTTGCCCTGCCTATGTTCCTCGTGAACAAAGCGGGCACGAATGAGTGAACTTCCCGACATCGTCGCGGTGATGGTCAGTGTTTCGGTCGAGGGACCCTATTCCTATAGGGTCCCCGCCGGGATGCGGGTCGAGCGCGGCTCGATCGTGGCCGTGCCGCTGGTCGGGCGGCCGACGCTGGGCGTAGTCTGGGGTGTCCCCAACGACAACTACGCCCACAATCGGCTCAAGGATATTCTCCATGCCTACGACACTCCGCCACTGTCCGACGAGCTGCTGAAGACGGTCGACTGGGTGTCGAAATATACCCTCGCTGCGCCGGGCCTCGTGCTCCGTTCGGTGCTGCGTTCGACCGAGGCGCTGGACCCGGAGCGTCCAATCACCGCCTTTCGCGCGACCGGCTTCGAGCCGGACCGGATGACCCCGGCGCGGCTCCGCGTCATGGACGTCCTCAACGACGGATCGGCCTGGGCCAAAGCGGCGATCATCGGCGCTTCCGGCGTTTCGGCTTCGGTGATCGAGGGCCTCGAACGGGCCGGGGCGCTGGAGCGGATAGAAGTGCCGCCGCCCCCCATCGCGCTGCCGCCCGATCCGGAAGCTGCGGTGCCGACGCTCAGCGCCGAGCAGTCGGCTGCTCTCGAACAGATCCGCGCCATACCTGTTGGCGGCTTCGGCGTCGCGCTGCTCGATGGCGTCACCGGCGGCGGCAAGACCGAGGTGTTCTTCGAGGCGGTCGCCGATACGCTGCGCGCCGGCCGGCAGGCGCTGATCCTGCTGCCCGAGATCGCCCTCACAAACACCTTCGTCGAACGCTTCACCCGCCGCTTCGGCACCCGGCCGGCCGAGTGGCATTCGGATATGACGCCGGCACAACGCGCCCGCACCTGGCGCGCGGTGCTCAACGGCCAGGTACGCGTCGTGCTCGGGGCCCGCTCGTCGCTGTTTCTGCCGTTCCGCGAACTGGGGATGATCGTCCTCGACGAAGAGCACGACGGCGCCTTCAAGCAGTCCGACGGGGTCAATTACCATGCCCGAGACATGGCGGTGGTGCGCGCCAAGCTCGCCGATGCGCGGGTCATCCTCTCGTCGGCAACGCCATCGGTCGAATCGCGCAACAACGCCAATGTCGGGCGCTACGCCCATGTGCTGCTGCAGTCACGCTTCGCCGAGGCGGCGATGCCTGACATCACCGCGCTCGACATGCGCGAGGAACCGCCCGAGAAGGGACACTGGATCGCGCCGCGGCTTGCCCGCGAGGTGTTTGCCACGCTCGACCGCGGCGAGCAGGCGCTGCTGTTCCTCAATCGTCGCGGCTATGCGCCCCTTACCCTGTGCAAGGCCTGCGGGCATCAGTACCAATGCCCGGATTGCTCTGCCTGGCTCGTGGAGCATCGCTTCCGTGGCGTGCTGATGTGCCACCATTGCGGCCACGAACAGCGGGTGCCGCAGGCCTGTGGCTCATGCGGGGCGGTAGAATCGCTGGTGCCCATCGGACCGGGCATCGAGCGCGTCGCCGAAGAGGCGGCGGCGCGGTTCCCGGGTGCCCGGCCGGTGATCCTCTCGTCCGACATGGGCTCGAACGCGCAGATCCGCGAGCGCTTCAGCGAGATCGAGCGTGGCGAGTACGACCTCATCATCGGCACGCAGCTTGTCGCCAAAGGGCACCACTTTGAAAAGTTGACGCTGGTGGGTGTGCTCGATGCCGATCTGGGGCTCAACCACGGCGACCCACGTGCCGCCGAGCGGACCTTCCAGATTCTTACCCAGGTCACTGGCCGCGCCGGACGTGCGTCGAAGACCGGGCGGGCGTTCCTCCAGACCTATCACCCGACCCATCCGGTGATGCAGGCGATGATCAAGGGCGATCGGGAGGCCTTCTATTCCTATGAGCTCGCATCGCGCGAAGCGGGCGGGCTGCCGCCTTTCGGCCGGCTCGCGGCGCTGATCATTTCGGGCAACGAGCACGACCCCACCTTCGACTTCGCCAAGCAGGTGCTTATGGCTGCGCCAATGGCCGAGGGTCTCAAACTCTTCGGTCCGGCCGATGCCCCCATCGCGATGGTGCGCGGCCGCCACCGCGTGCGGCTTCTGGCCCAGAGCACCCGCGACTTCGACCTCTCGGGCTATGTGCGCTTCTGGCTCAACATGGGCCCCAAGGCCACCGGCAATCTCCGGATTCAGGTCGACATCGACCCGCAGAGTTTCTTCTGATCTTTTCGGGCCGGCCCGACGTGCGACAATACTCCCTGAAAGAGTCGCTCTCCCGGCCTTGCGGGCAGTTCTGTCATCGTGTTAGAGGGGGCGCGATTTCGAGGGGCCGACGGGCGTCCTCGGACGATCCCACTACAAGCAACTGCCAGCGCTGATCATAAGCGGGAGAGCGGTTGCGTATCACGAGGTGACGGGGCATTGGCAGCGCAGGATTCAGTGCTTGTGCAGATCGCGCGGCCTTACGCGCAGGCGCTCTTTGATATCGCCCAGGGCGACAACAGCCTTGATGCCGTAGAGCAGGGCCTGGTTTCCATCTCCAACCTGGCGGCCGAAAGCGGTGATTTCACCCGCTTCCTGCGCTCTCCGGTGATCAGCACCGAGGCAAAGGCTTCCGCCATTTCCACGATTCTGGGCCGGGCTCAGGTCAATCCGACCGTCGCCAACTTCGTGCGCGTCGTGGCTGCCAACGGCCGCCTCTTTGCGCTGCCGGCGATCATCAAGGCCTTCCGCGATCTGGCCGCCAAGGCACGAGGCGAGATTTCCGCCGATGTGACCTCGGCAGCGCCGCTGTCGCAGGCGCAGCTCACCAGTCTCGCGGCGACGCTCAAGGCCAAGATCGGCAAGACCGTCACGCTCAACGAACATGTCGATCCCTCGCTGATCGGTGGCCTTCAGGTGAAGGTCGGGTCGCAGATGATCGACAGCTCACTCAAAACCAAATTGACTGCGATGAAGATCGCCATGAAAGAGGTCGGATAATGGACATCAAAGCCGCGGAAATCTCTGCGATCCT
>JAEZKB010000003.1 GCA_023415605.1 Pseudomonadota bacterium | reverse complement strand
CTCCATGATGCCGCCGGGCAGGAAGACCACGACGAGCACGAAGATGAGACCCAGGGTGAGATGCCAGCCCTCGCCGACGAACTTGGACGCGATCGCGCTGACCGGATCAACGATCTCGGCCGGCAGGAAAGAGAAGAAGCGGTGGACGACACTCTCGTTGAAGGCCGAGAAGATGTTCTCGAAGTACTCGATGAGCCAGGCGCCCAGCACCGGGCCAACGAGGGTGCCAACGCCGCCCAGAATGGTCATGAGGACGACCTCGCCTGACGCCGTCCACTGCATGCGTTCGGTGCCGGCCAGCGGATCGGTGATGGCGAAAAGGGCGCCGGCGAGGCCGGCGAACATGCCGGAGATGACGAAGGCGGTCAGGGTATAGGGCTTGGTGTTGAAGCCCGTGTAGTTCATGCGCGTCTGGTTGGACTTGATGGCGCGCAGCATCATGCCGAAGGGCGACGAGAAGATTTTTTGGGTGATGAAGAAGGCAATCAGCAGAACCACGGCGCAGAAGTAGAAGCCTTCCAAGCCGTTGAAGGTGTGGCCGAAGAGGCTTGCCGAGGGCAGGCCGGCCGGACGCGGCGCGAGCGCGTTATCGATGATGCGCGGGTCCTGCAGGGTGAGCTGCAGCGAGGTTTCGCCGTTGGTGATCGGAGTGAGCACCGAATAGGCGAGGTTGTAGCACATCTGCGCGAAGGCGAGCGTCAGGATGGAGAAGTAGATGCCCGAGCGCCGGAGGCTCAGATAACCGATGACCAGAGAGAAGACGCCGGAGACGAGGATGGCGAAGAAGATCGCCGGGATCGCGTCCATGGTCAGGAGCTTGAACGACCAGACCGCCGTGTAGGAGCCGACGCCGAGGAAGGCGGCGTGGCCGAAGCTCAGGTAGCCGGTGAGGCCGAAGAGGATGTTGAAGCCGATGGCGAAGATCGCCGAGATGACGAACTTCTGCATCAGCGCCGGGTAGGCGGCGCCCAAGGGCTGCAGCCAGATCGGCATGGTGAGGACGACGGCGGCGAAGATCACCAGGGTAATGAGGTCGCGACGGGGCATGCGGAAGAGTTCCATGTCAGGACTCCATCATGCCGCGGCGACCCAGCAGACCGCGCGGGCGGACGAGCAGGATGACGACGGCAATGAGGTAGATGATGATCTGATCGATGCCCGGGATGATCT
The DNA here is from genome assembly GCA_023415605.1 of Pseudomonadota bacterium. Lineage (GTDB taxonomy): Bacteria > Pseudomonadota > Alphaproteobacteria > Rhizobiales > Devosiaceae > Devosia_A. The sequence goes on along the minus strand of JAEZKB010000003.1, from coordinate 20,639 downwards.
GCTTGACCTCGCTCATGGAGGCAAAGCTCTGGACGATGCCGAGCAGGAAGCCGGCAGCGACGGCGCCGGGCAACGAGCCCATGCCACCCACGACCACGACCACGAAGGAGAGGACGAGGAAGTCCATGCCCTGGTGGTAGTTGGGTGGCAGCAGGGGCGTGTACATGACGCCGGCAAGCCCGGCGACCACGGCGGCGATGCCGAACATGATGGTGAAGCGGCGGTCGATGTTGATGCCGAGGAGCCCCACCGTCTCGCGGTCGGCCATGCCGGCACGGACCACCATGCCGAAGGTGGTGAAGCGCAGGAAGGCGAAGACCGCGCCGATGACGCCGAGGGAGAAGAGGAAGTAGATGAGGCGCCACATCGGATAGGTGAGGGCGCCAGGCGCCAGGCCAAGCATCGCGCCGACATCGAAGGCGCCGCGCACGCTCGAGGGGATCGGCTGGCTCCAGGGATTAGGGCCGAAGATCGCCTTGACGATTTCCTGCAGCACGATGGCAAGGCCGAAGGTCACGAGGATCTGCTCGGCATGCGGGCGCTTGTAGAAGTGCTTGATGAGTCCGCGTTCCATGACGATGCCGATCACCAGCATGACCGGGATGGCGAGGAGGATGGACAGCGGCACCGAATAGTCGACCAGCACGGCACCGAAGTCGCCGAACCAGGTCTGGGCCAGCGGGGTGCGGATCTCGAGGGGCGTGCCCCAGGGTGAGAGTTGTTCGGGATCGATCACCACGGTTTCCATGGTGATGATCTGACGGAAGGTAACGGCGCAGAAGGCGCCGAGCATGAAGAGGGCGCCGTGGGCGAAGTTGACGACACCCAGTGTGCCGAAGACGAGGGTCAGGCCCAGCGCGATGAGCGCGTAGGCGCCGCCCTTGTCGAGGCCGTTGAGCAGCTGGGCGAGGATGGCGTCCATTCTAGTCTCCGCAGGAGCGCAGGTCAGTCGAGTAGTGGATGACGGGTTTCGAGCCGGCCTCGTGGCGGTCTCGTGCCGGATTGCTCCAAGGGGAGGCGCCCGGTCGGCTCGAAGCCTCTCATCCGCTGCTTCGCCGAGCCACCTTCTCCCGGAGGGGAGAAGGGGACCCGACTAAAACACCTGCGGAAACCGAAAGGGGCGGGTCCCGCAGGTAAGAGGATCAGCAGGCGACGGCCGTATCCGGGCCGAGTTCGCCACCAAAGATGGCCGGATCGTAGGTCACCGATTCCTTGGATGCGGTGCCGACGACTTCGAGCAGGTCGAACGGATTGGCCGGAGTGTCCTTGCCCTTGACCGCGTAGACTTCCTTGAAGCACTGGTGGTCCGAACCGCGATAGGTGGTCGGGCCATTGCCGAGGCCGTCGAACTCATAATCTTCGAGGGCCTTGATCACTTCAGGCGGATAGAAGGTGCCGGCACGTTCCACCGCATCGGCGTAGAGCAGGACCTGGGCGTAGGAGGTCTGGGCGATCTGGCTCGGCGGCTGCCCGAACTTGGCACCGAACGACTTGGTGAAGGCCTTGGAGGCGTCGTCGCCGAGCTGCCAGTCCCAGTTGGCGGTGCCGTAGACGCCCTTGATGGCTTCGCCGGCGCCCTTGGCCATGAGGTCGGACACGAGCGGCAAGACGATCTGGAAGTCCTTGCCGTTGGCCTGCTTGTCACGCATGCCGAACTGCATGGCCTGGGTGATCGAGTTCACACCGTCAAAGCCGTAGTGGTTGAGGATCAGCACGTCGGCGCCGGAATTCAGCACCGGGGTCAGATACTGGCTGAAATCGCCAGCGTTCACCGGCGTGCGGACCGGCGGCAGGGTCTTCCAGCCGAGGGCCTCGGTCGCCTTGATCATCGATTCTTCCTGGGTCCAGCCCCAGGTGTAGTCGGCGGTCAGGTGGTAGGCGACACGGTCCTTGCCATAGGCCCCGCCGAGGATCGGGCCAAGGGCGACACCGGACTGGTAGGCATTGAAGAAGTGACGGAAGCCGTAGCGCTTCTTGTCCTTGCCGGTGGTGTCGTTGGAGTGGGTCAGGCCGGCCATGTAGATGATGCCCTTTTCCTGACACAGCGCCTGTTCGGCGATGGCCACACCCGAGGACGAGCAGCCGGAGATCATCACGGCGCCATCGCGTTCGATCATACGGCGGGCCGTGTCGCGACCGGCGTCGGGCTTGGTCTGGTCGTCGCCGGTGACATAGGCGACCTTCTTGCCGAGGATGCCGTTGCCCTTGAGCGTCTTGGACGAGAAGGTCGGGATCATGCCGCCATCGCCCCCGCCATTGAGGTGTTCGACAGCGAGTTCGAAGGCGCGCTGCTGGTCGGCACCTTCGTCGGCATAGGCGCCGGTCAAGGGCATGACGAAACCGAGGGTGACGGAGTCACCCGTCGGGGCGTTGCAGAACTCCTGGGCGTAGGCGCCACGCGTAAAGAACGTGGGGGCGACACCGGTGGCGATGATGCCGGCGAGACCGGTGCGAAGCGCGTCGCGGCGCGTCAGCCCCTTACGAAACTGGGTCATTGTGCTCCTCCTGTTGCGCGGGGGGCCAGATGCGTGCCGGGACACCTCACCGCATTGCGCAGGATGGGGCCGAATGGAAAAGGCGGTCAATAGTGCATTGAAATACCTATTAGATTTTGTTAATACTTGCACTATCACGCGGTGAATGGTGTAAATCTGTTGACAGTCGCCGCCCTCGCTCACGGTCTTCGGAGGAGAGAAAACGGGCCGGCGGGAGGGGAAAAAGATGCGGGCGCCGATCGGGATCAGGATCAGTTCGCGGCGCAAGGCGCTGGGGATCGGGCAGGCCGAACTGGCGCGGCGGGCGGGGATTTCGCCGAGTTATCTCAACCTCATAGAGGCCAACAAGCGCGATGTCGGCGGCACGCTGCTGCTGCGACTAGCGGCGGAACTGCAGATCGAAATCGGGGAACTGACGGGTGAGAGCGAGCACCGGCTGATCGCCGAGCTCGAAGAGGCGTTCGCCGATCCGGTACTGGTGCACCTGCGGCTCGGAGCGGGGGATGCGCGCGAGCTTGTGGCGCGGCATCCGGCGGCGGCCGGCGCGATCGTGCAACTTCACCGGGCCTATGCGGGCGCCGTGGCGAGCGCCGACGACTATGCGCAGCGACTGCAGGCGGATCCGCTGTTCGCCGAACTCCTGCACCGCATCCTCTCGGGAATCACTGCGGTGCGGTCGGGGGCGGAAATTCTCGAGGACGTGCCGGATCTCGCCGAGGATGAGCGGAGGCGGTTTGTGAGTTCGATCGCGCGCGAGGCGCGGGGGATGACCGACGTGGCGCGGAACCTGATCGGGCAGTTCGACCGCGATGCGGGGCAGAGGCGGGCCGCGTCGCCGGTGCGCGAACTCGACGACCTGATTTTCCAGAGCGACAATTATTTCCCGGCGCTCGAAGCTGTGGCGGAGACGCTTGTGGGCGAGATCGGGCCGCTGCACGAGGGGACGCTGATCGATGCGTTGAGCACGCGGTTCGGCGTCGAGGTACGGCGCTCGGCCGGGCGCGAGGTCGATGCGCGCGGCTTTCCCGGACAGTACCGCTTCGACCCACAGCGGCGGGAGATGTGGTTCCAGACCTCAGCGATCGCCGCGACCCGGCAGTTCCAGCTGTGCCGCCTTTATGCGGAATTGGCAGCGGGCGAGGCGATCGAGCGGGAAGTGGCGGCGCCGGTGCTGACTTCGGCGACGGCGCGGCGGTTGGCCTATCGGGCGCTGTCCTCCTACGTGGCAGGCGCGATGGTCTTTCCCTACGGGCGGTTTCTCGAAGATGCGGAGATGCTGCGGTACGACGTAGAGGCGCTGCGGCAGAGCTATACGGCGAGCTTCGAGCAGGTGGCGCATCGGCTGGTGACGTTGCGGAAGCCCGGGCAAGAAGGGGTGCCGTTCGGCTTTCTGCGGAGCGATCCGGCGGGGCGCCTGACCAAGCATTTTCCGTTGCCCGGACTGCTGCTGCCCAATAGCGGGCATGCCTGTCCGCTCTGGGCGATCTACAATGCGTTCCGTACCCCTGAGCAACTGGTGCGGCAGGTGGTGCAGTTTTCGGATGGGTCGCGGTACCTCTTCGTGGCCAAGACGGCAGGACGGCGGGCAGCGAGCTTTTCGGACCGGGCGATCCATACCTCGGTGATGCTGGCCTGCGACGTGCTGCATGCGGATCAGACAGTCTATGGCGCCGGGCTCGACCTGTCCGACGTGTCAGCTGATGTACCCGTGGGTCCAGCCTGCCGACTCTGCACCCGGCGGGATTGTCCGGAGCGGCAGGAGGAGGCGCTGGCGCCTGGCGGCGGCCAGGAGGCGGTGCGAGCGCCCCTGGTGCCGCGCGGATTTGACCAATCGATGTGATTAGGCTTTGCTGTTGGGGTTCCTGATTGGGAGGTCAGGACGATTGGGGGGAACTTTGGCGCTCGATATTCTCATCGCGGAGGACGAGCCGAGCATTCTGGAGTCGCTCGACTTCATTCTGAAGCGTGCCGGCTGGTCAATTGAAAGCGTCACCGATGGGGAGGCCGCGCTGGTGGCCCTGCGGCGCAGCCGGCCGCGCATGGTTGTGCTCGATGTGATGCTGCCCAAACGCTCGGGCTTCGAGGTCCTCAAGCAGATCCGCGCCGATGCGGCGACCAGGGACCTGCCGGTGCTGATCCTCACCGCCAAGGGGCAGGCGCAGGACAAGCGGACGGCCGAGGAACTCGGCGCCGACGGGTTTGTGACCAAGCCTTACGCGAATGCCGAGGTTGTGGGCGCGGTGCGGCGGCTGCTGGGGGAGGCGGTGCCGCCGTGACTGCCGCTCCATGACCCGGACAAAGCTCACCAGTGCGGCGCTGTTCTTCTGTGTGATCGGGACGATGCTGTTCCTGCCGCCGCTGGTGCTGCTGTTCAATGTGCGGGTGCGGTTTCTCGGCGTGCCGGCCGAGGTGATCTATCTCTTCGTCGTCTGGCTGGGACTGGTGATCGGCACGGCGTGGTTCGCCAATCGAATGCCGCATGAGGGGGACGACAAGACCGAGGACAACGGATGACGCTATCGGCGGATTTCGTCATTGCCACGGCTATGGCCTATGTGGGGCTGTTGTTCCTCATCGCCTATCTGGGCGACCGGCGGGCACGGAAGAACCCGGGGTCGTTCCTCCGCTCTCCCTTCGTCTACACGCTGGCGATCTCGGTCTATTGCACAAGCTGGACCTTCTACGGTGCCGTCGGCTCGGCGGCCCGTAACGGGCTGGAGTACCTGGCGATCTATCTGGGGCCGACGCTGGTCTTTGTCGGCTGGTGGTTCGTGCTCAGGAAGCTGGTGCGCATCAGCCATATGCAGCGGTTGACCTCGGTGGCGGACCTGTTGTCCTCGCGGTTCGGCAAGTCGAGCCGGCTGGCAGTGCTGGTGACTGTGATCGCAGTGATCGGCATCGCGCCCTACATTGCGCTGCAGCTCAAGGCGGTGACCTCGTCGATCCAGGCCATCGCGGGAGCGTCGGAATTCGGCGTGGGGAGCCTCAAGGGCGTCGACGATGTCGGGTTGGCGCTCGGCGTAGCGGCGGCAATGGCCCTCTTCACGGTCCTTTTCGGCACCCGCAATGTCGATGCGAAGGAACAGCATCACGGGGTGGTCGCAGCCATCGCCTTCGAGGCCGTGGTGAAGCTCGCGGCACTGCTGGCTGTCGGCATTTTCGTGATCTGGGTCGGCGGCGGCTTCGAGGCGATCTTTTCGAACGCCGAGGCCGCGGGTCTCAACATCTATTCTGACGAGACCTTCGGGCCGCGCTGGGTGGCCATGAATGTGCTGTCGATCGCCGCCATTCTCTGCCTGCCGCGGCAGTTCCAGATCACGGTGGTGGAGAATTCGGACGAAAACCACCTGCGGGCGGCGAGCTGGGCCTTCCCCGCATACCTGCTGCTGATGAGCCTCTTCACGCTGCCGATTGCGCTCTTCGGGCTGACCTCGATGCCAGCCGGGTCGAATCCCGACATGTTCATCCTGACGCTGCCGCTGGCGGGCGGCCAGCAGGGACTGGCGCTGTTCGTCTTCATCGGTGGGTTCTCGTCGGCGACCTCGATGATCATCGTTGAGGCGATCGCGCTTTCCATCATGGTGTCGAACCATATCGTGATGCCCATCGCACTCAGGACTGCCGGGGCGCTTGGCGAAGGCGACGACAAGGGCGTCAGCCGTCTGCTGCTCAACTCGCGCCGGCTCTCGATCGGCATCATTCTGTCGCTGGGGTTTTTCTACTTCTACTTCACGCGCGACAGCGACGCGCTGGCGCCGATCGGGCTGATCTCGTTTGCGGGCGTGGCGCAGTTCCTGCCGGCGATCATCGCCGCCCTCTTCTGGAAGGATGCGTCGGTCAAGGGGGCGACGGCGGCGGTCGCTGTGGGGTTCGTGGTCTGGGCGTGGTCGATGTTCCTGCCCTCGTTCGAGACCAGTTCGCCGGCGGTTGCCGCGCTCATGGACGAGGGGCCGTGGGGGATTTCATGGCTGCGGCCCGAGGGTCTGTTCGGGCTCGACCAGCTCGACCCGCTGGTGCACTCGGTGTTCTGGAGCCTGTTCCTCAACTCGGCCGTGCTGATCGCAGTGTCGCTCTTCACCAACCAGTCGGCGCTGGAGCGGCTGCAGGCCCACGCGTTCGTCGATGCCTTCAAGCGCACCGGCCGGAACGAGGCGGCATCGATCCGCGGTTCGGCGACGGCGGCGGACCTGTTCTTCGTGGCGCAGCGCGTGCTGGGGGTGGAGCGGGCAGCTGCTCTCTTCGAGGGAGTCCCGCAACCGGGCGCAGTGCCGAGCCGGGATTTCATTGGCCGGCTGGAGCGCGAGCTCGCCGGTTCGATCGGCGCGGCTTCGGCGCATGTGATGCTCTCGAAGGTCGTCTCGGGCGAGGCGGTGTCGCTCGAAGAAGTCATGCAGATGGCCGACGAGACGCAGCAGGCGATCGAGTACAGCCAGGAACTGGAGCAGACGTCGGCAGAACTGCGCTCGACGGCCAAGAAGCTCGAAGAGGCCAACGAACAACTGCGCGAACTCGATCTGCAAAAGGACGAGTTCCTGAGTCAGGTGAGCCACGAAGTGCGGACGCCAATGACCTCGATCCGCAGTTTCTCGGAGATACTGCTCGAAGAAGAGGAGCTGAAGCCGGACGAGCGGAAGCGGTTCGTGACGACGATCCACGACGAGAGCCTGCGGCTCACCAAACTGCTCGACCAGATTCTCGACCTTTCGGCGATGGAGCGGGGCGAGCGCGGGTGGGAGAACACACCGATCGATGCGGAGGCGGCGCTCGATCGGGCGATCGAGGTTTGCCGTGGACTGGCACGGCAGCGGCATATGCGGATCGAGCTCGGCGCGCGCAGCAAGGGCGCGACCGTGAGCGGGGAGGCGGACCGGCTCTGCCAGGTGCTGATCAACCTCATCTCCAACGCCATCAAGTACAATGACGCCGAGATGCCGGTGGTAGAGATCCGATCGGCGGTGCGCGGCAAGTACTATACGATCGAAGTGGAGGATAATGGCCGCGGCATTTCGCGTGAGGACCGCAACGTGATCTTCGAGAAATTTGCCCGCGGACAGCATGCGGGAGGGGAGCCGGGGGCGGGATTGGGGCTCGCCATTTCGCGGCAGATCATCAAGCGGATGGACGGCACGCTAGAGCTGGTGCCGGGGACCGGCAACGGCGCCTGTTTCCGCGTGAAACTGCCACTGGTGAAGGCAGTGGCCCGAGGCAAGGTGGAGACGGCGAAGTAGGAGGTCCGTGGTCGTCGCTCAAAGGCTGGCGGCGAGCCAGAGCCCGGCTGCACCGAGGGTGACTGAAGTGTACGGGCTTGCTAAGGAAGCGCACCTTTCTCAAAGACGAAAAGTGACCTCCCGTGGCTGTTGATTATTCCCACCGCATGGCGGCGCTGCGCGCCCGGATGGTTGAGACCGGTACGGACCTCGTTGCCGTGGGGCCCTCGAGCCATATGCTCTACATGGCTGGGCTCGAGCCGCATGGGGACGAGCGGCCGGTGATGCTCCTGGTGACACAGAGCTATGCGGGTTTCCTGATGCCGACGCTCAATGTCGACAGCGTGCGGACGCATACTGACCTGCCGTTCTTCGCCTGGGCTGATGCGGATGGTCCGGGCGCGGCTCTTGATGGACTGCTGACGGCGGCGGGCGTCGACCGCGACGATGTGTCGGTGGCCCTCGACGAAACTATGCGCGCCGACTTCGCGCTGCTGCTGCTCGACGCGTTGCCGGGCGCCAAGCGCAGCTTCCTGCACGACACGGTTGGCTATCTGCGGGCGCGAAAAGGCGATGACGAGTTCGAGTTGCTCAGGGCGAGCGCGCTCCTCAACGACCGGGCGACGCAGGCGGGGTTCGCGGCGCTGCGCGAGGGGATGACGGAGCGCGAGGTCGCCGACGTCATTCGCAAGCACTACAAGGACAATGGCGCGCAGCCGGAGTTCACCATCGTCGGCTTCGGACCGAACGGGGCGTTCCCGCATCATCACACGGGCGAGACGAAACTGAAGGCCGGCGATGCAGTGCTGATCGATACCGGCTGCCGGCTCAATGGCTATCCGAGCGACATGACGCGGGTGGGGTACTTCGGCGGCAAGCCGGAGGGCTATGACAAGGTGCACGCGACGCTCGAACGGGCGGTGCAGGCGGCGATCGCGGCGGCCAAGCCTGGGGTCAAGGCCAAGGATGTCGACAAGGCAGCGCGCGACGTGATCACGGCGGCGGGCTATGGCGAGTTCTTCTTGCACCGCACCGGCCATGGGTTGGGCATCGACGTGCACGAGGGGCCGTACATCACCGCGACCTCCGAGACGGTGCTGGAGCCGGGCATGGTGTTTTCGATCGAGCCTGGAATTTATCTCGCGGGCAAGTTCGGGCTGCGGCTCGAGGAGATCGTGATCGTGAGGGGGAACCGGGCGGAGGTGCTGTCGGAACTCTCAAGAGAGGCAGTAGGCAGTGGCCAATAGGCGCTACGCTACTCCTCGCGCAGGAATTTCGCGGGCCGGATGCTCAGGGCAGACCAGGTCGCGGCGGTACCGATAGCGATGGTGAGGGCGATGGCGCCCAACACGACAGCCGCAATCGTCAGGGGATCGGCGTAGAAGTCGATTTCCATGATCTGGCTGACGAAAGCCCAGGCGCCAGTGGTGCCAAGAACGGCGGCGAGCAGAGCGGCGAGCGCACCGAGGAGCCCGTATTCCACTACATAGGCGCGGACGACATCGCCGCGGCTGGCGCCCAACACTTTCATCACTACGGCATCGGCTTCGCGCTGCTTGCGGCCGGCGGCCATGGCGCCGGCAAGGACGAAGAGGCCGGAGACGACGGCGAGGCCGCCGATCACGGCGACCGCGTTGGTGACGGCGCCAAGGATGCCCGAGAGTGCATCGATCGCTTCTGCGACCGGGATGAAGATCAGCTCGGGAAATTGGGCGATCAGCGCCTGCTGCACCGCGCGTTCTTCGCCGGGGTTAGCCTTAAGCAGGCCGAGATAGCTGATGGGCGAGTTGACCGAGCCGGGCGAGAGCACGAAGCCGAAATTGACGTTACCAGAGCGCCAGACGTAGTCGCGGAAATTGGTAATGGTGGCGGTCACCGGCTCGCCGAATATGGTGACGGTCAGCTGGTCGCCGAGCTTGAGGCCAAGTGCATCGCGCAGACGGTCGAAGACGGAGAGTTGGGGTGGCCCGGAATAGCCGGCAGGCCACCAGTCGCCTTGGGTAATGGTAGACTGCTCGGGCAGGTCGGCGGCGATCGAGAGTGGTATTTCACCTTCGAGGAGGAATGAGAATTCCGGATCGGGCCGGGGGTGCTCGGCGACTGGCTTACCGTTGATCTGGGTAATGGCGCCGCGCACCAGCGGCACGGACCGGAAGGACTCGATCTGCGGGTTGGTGTCGGCGAAGGACTCGAGGTCGGCCGCCTCATCGTCGAAGAGGTCCATGAAGACGAAACTCGGCGCGTCCGGGATGGACTCGCGATCGAGCTGGTGGCGCAGGCTGCCATCAACAAGAGAGATGATCAGCAGCAGTGCCAGCCCGAGGCCGAGCGACATGATGACGACCGGTGCCGGCGCGCCAGGGCGGTGGATGGACTTCAGGGCGTTGCGCAGATTGGCGTTGGGCAGCGGCGGTACGAGGCGCACGAGGCGCTGGAGGAGCCAGCCCGCCGCGCGGAGGATCAGGAACGCGAAGGCGACGCCGAGCGCGTAGTAGAGGACCAGAAGCGGGCGGCCTGTGGTGACGGCGGCCAGCCCATAGATGGCAGCCAGAGCAAGGGTCAGCGGCACCCACAAGGCGGGGTGCAGCAGATCACGCCAGGTGGTGCGGCCTTCGATGGCGGAACCGGCGGAGCGGAACAGCAATGCAGGTTTGAGCGCCTGCGCGCGGTGTAGCGGCAGGTAGCCGAAGGCGAAGCCGATGAGCAAGCCGAAGCCGCCGGCCGTCAGCAACGCCTGTGCATCGATGACGGCAGGCAGGCTGATGTGCAGCAGGCTGCCGATGATGGGCAGGGCGATGAGCGTGAGGATGACGCCGAGCACGAGCCCGACCATGATGCCGACGAGGGTCAGCAGCAGCACCTGCACAAGGAAGTGAAAGAGGATGCGCCCGGAGGTAGCCCCGAGGCTGCGCATGGTGGCGACGGAGCGCTGGCGCTCGGTGACGTAAGCGCTGACGGCATTGGAGACACCGACGCCGCCGACCAGCAGGGACGACAGGCCGACGATGACGAGGAAACGCGAGAAGATATCGAAGAAGCGAGCGAGGTCGGCGGTGGCGTCTTCGGGCGAGAGCACCGCCCAACCGGCATCGGGGAACGTGTTCTTGATGGTCAACGCGGTGGCGGTGAAGCCCGGCGGATCGAGCAGCATCTTGTAGCGGTATTTCGCCAGCACGCCGGGCTTCAGGATGCCGGTGGTGCCGAGGCCATCAACCGAAATCAGCGCGGGGATACCCAGCATGACGCCTTGGCTCACCTGGTCGGGCAATGACTTCAGGATGCCGCGAAGCTGGAACGTGCCCTCGCCGATGGTAACGGTGTCGCCGAGGTTGACGCCCATGCGGTCGATGAGGAGGGAGTCGACGACGGCGCCATAGTGGCCGTCGTGTCGAGCGAGGAGATCGGGGAGCGCGCCGTCGCCCTCATAGTCGACCGTGCCGAGCAGCGGGTAGTTGGCATCGACGGCGCGGAGGGCGACGAAGGCTGACTGGCCGGTGACGCGGGCGCGCCCCATGACCTCGATGACTTCGCTGACAGTGCCAAGGCTGTCGAGCAGTTGCCGCTCTTCGGGGTTGGCGGCGCGGTAGGAGAGGCTGGCTTCGAGATCACCGCCGAGGATGGTGCGGGCGTCGCGGGCGAGGGCAGCCTGCATGGAAGCACCGACGCTGCCGACGATGGCGATGGTGCCGACACCGAGGGCCAGGCAGGCGAGCAGGACACCGAAGCGGCGGAGGTCCCCGCGGAGATCGCGGAGCGCTACCCGCAGCCAGGCCAAGATCACGGCCATCAGGTGAGCCGCCCAGCGTTCATGTGCAACTGCCGGTCGGCTTTGGCGGCGAGCGCCGGATCGTGGGTGATGAGGAGGATCGCAGTGCCCCTGGTGCGGGCGAGGCCGAACATCAGCTCGATGACGCGAGCGCCCGTCGCCTGATCGAGATTGCCGGTGGGCTCGTCGGCCAACAGCAATTTGGGTTCGGTGACCATAGCTCGGGCAAGACCGACGCGCTGCTGCTCACCACCGGACAGGGCGCTGGGCAGGTGGGTGAGACGCTCGCCGAGGCCGACCTCGGTCAGCGCGGCGGCGGCGCGGTCGCGCACCTGCCGCCATGGCATGGCGGCGTCGGCGATCTCGAGCGACAGGGCGACGTTTTCGAGCGCCGTCATCGAGGGAACGAGGTGAAAATTCTGGAACAGGATGCCCAGCGTCTTGCGCCGGGCGATGGCGAGCTGGTCCTCGTTCATGGCGCTGATCGGCGTACCGTCGAGCTCAATGGTGCCGCCGGTGGCGCGTTCGAGACCACCGAGCACCATCAGCAGCGAAGTCTTGCCGCTGCCCGAGGGGCCGACCACGGCGGCGACTTCGCCGGCGCTGAGGGTGAGGTCGACATCCTTGAGGATGTGCAAGGGTGTGCCCCCGCTCTCGAGGTGGAGGTTCACTCCAGTGGCTTGGACGACGGGCGCGGGCATCGGGGAAACTCTTGTGACAGCTTGAAAAATAGGCCGTTGCGCCAAAGGTTCAATATAGGGCGGCGTACCGCCATGGGGAATTCCGGCTTGCCTCGCTTACGGGTTGGCGCTTTGGTCAGGGGCAAAGCGGGGAGCGGCATGGTGGCGAAAACGCCCACAGCAGCAGGCGGGAGCGAGTTGCGCGCAACGCGGGTGCGGGGCGCAGGGGCGCAGACGGTCTATGACCGGCTCAAGCAATCCATCATCGATTTGACGCTGGCGCCAGGGGCACCGCTCGACGAGGTGTCGCTATCGGACCAGTTCGCAATGTCACGCACGCCCATTCGGGAAGCCTTGGTGCGGCTAGCGGCAGAGGGGCTCGTGACGACGCTGCCGAACCGTTCGACAATTGTGTCACCGATCGATTTCGTCGGCCTACCAGTCTATTTCGAGGCGCTGACGCTGATGTACCGCGTCACCACACGGACGGCAGCGATCCGGCGGAGACCGGAGCATCTGGTGGCGATCCGTGCGCATCAGGCCGGGTTCGCCGATGCGGTGGCGCGGCGCGATGCGATCGGGATGATTGCTACCAACCGGGAATTTCACGTCGCCATTGCCGAGGCTGGCGGCAATCGGCATTTCACCGGACTGTTCACCCGGCTGCTCGACGAGGGGCGGCGGATCTTGAGGCTCTATTATTCGAGCTTCGACGACAGGTTGCCGCGTCAGTATGTCGACGAGCACGAAGCCATGATCACGGCAATCGAGGCGGGGGATGCGGAGTTGTCGGACAAACTGGCGGCTGCGCACGCGGCGCAAATCGTCCGGCAGATCCAAGGGTATATTGCCCGCGACGATGTGCGGGACCTGTTGATTTAGTCCTCCGTCCGTTTCTCCGGGGCAAGGATGGTGACACTGCGGCCGGAGTTTCAGAACCCGTATTTGCCGAGGTCCGGGCGCGAGGCGAGTCCTTCTTCCACTACGGCCTTCACGGCCGCTTCTTCTGCGCCGACCAGGGGGAGGCGGGGGGCGCGCGTGACGGGAGAGACGCCGCGGACGAGATGTTCGACCAACTTGATGTTCTGGACGAATTTCGGGCCGATGTCCTGGTGCAGGAGCGGCAGGAACCAGCGGTAGATTTCGAGTGCCTCAGTGATGCGGCCCTGCTGGACCAGCTTGTAAATGGCGACGGTCTCGCGCGGAAAGGCGACGACGAGGCCGGCGATCCAGCCGGTGCAGCCGAGGATAAGGCTTTCGAGCGCGAGATCATCGACGCCGGTCAGCAGCTGGTAGCGGTCGCCGACGACGCGGATTGTTTCGTTTATGCGGCGGGTATCGCCGGTAGATTCCTTCACCGCGACGAACTTCGCCTCGTCGGCGAGCTCGGCCAGCATCGCCGGGCTGATGTTGATGCCGTAGGCGAGGGGATTGTTGTAGATGATGATCGGCAGACTCGAAGCGGCCGCGATGGCCCGATAGTGGGCGATGACTTCGCGGTCGTCGGCGAGATAGCGCATCGCCGGGAGGACCATAAGGCCCTTGATGCCCAGCTTTTCGGCCTCGGTGGCGAGCGCCGCGCCGGCACGGGTCGAATCCTCGGCGATGGTCAGCAGCACGGGCACGCAGCCCCTGGCCGCATCGATTGCCGTCTGCGCGATGGCCAGTTTCTCATCACGCGTGAGGCTCGATGCCTCCCCCAGCGAGCCGCACATGATCAGCGCATCGACCCCGGCGTCGATCTGGAACTCGACGTCAGCGGCGACGGCGCGCAGATCAACCTCCTGGTCGGGGGTCATGCGGGTGGTCAAAGCGGGAAAAATGCCGCGGAAATCACTCTTTTGCATCGGTGCTGTTTCCTGAGTCCTTGCGGTCGTTCTAGTCGCTCGCGGTTCTGTCGGCAAGATGTCGACAGAGTTGATAGGCTAGGCTCATGTGGTAGGAAGATGCGGCTCGAGAAGCCGTCAGCGCTCAAGGTGCCGGTGACTCGCTACATGCGGAGTGAAGGTATGCGCTGGCGAAAGACGGTGACCATGGTCGAGGCTCATGCCGAGGGTGAAGTCGGGCGGGTGGTTACCGGTGGGGTTATCCAGGTGCCGGGCGCCACCATGGAAGACAAGCTGCGTTGGGTGAATGAAACACAGGAGGGCGACGCGTTGCGGCGCTTCCTGGTGTTCGAGCCGCGCGGCCATGCAGCGATGAGCACGCTTCTCATTTCGCCGCCAACACGCCCGGATGCGGATGTGGGCTTCATCGTCCTGCAAAGCGACAAGGCGCACGCCATGTCGGGCAGCAATTCGATTTGCCTCACCACCGTGCTACTCGAAACCGGCATGCTGCCAATGGTCGAGGGGGAGACCATGGTGCGGATCGATACCGCATCGGGGTTGGTCACGGCGCGGGCGCAGTGCCGGAACGGCAAATGCGAGCGGGTCACCCTGGAGATGAACCCCAGCTATGTTGACCAGCTCGATGTCTCGGTCGACGTGCCCGGACTGGGAAAGGTCAAACTCGATATCGCCTATGGGGGCATCTTCTACGCACTGATCGACCCGAAGCCACTGGGGCTCGAAATCCGTCCGGATATGGCCAAGCGGCTGGTCGAGGCCGGGACGGCGATCCACCGAGCAGTCAATGCACAACTCACCATCCAGCACCCGGAGATCGCCGCGAACCGGGGCATTTCCTATACGATGTTCGTCGACACCAAGCCGGATGGTGAACTGGTCGGGGCGACAATCCTGCCGCCGGGGCGGATCGACCGGTCGCCCTGCGGCACCGGCAATTCGGCGCGGCTGGCGGTGGCGGCAGCACGCGGTGAACGTAAGCCCGGAGAAACGGTCACGGCCCGTTCGATCATCGATTCCACCTTCGAGGTCACCTATGACCGCGATACGGCGGTGGCGGGCCGGCCGGCAGTGGTGCCGAAGATATCGGGGCGCGGCTGGATACATGGCATCCATCAGATCGGGCTCGATCCGAGCGATCCCTATCCGGCGGGCTATTCGGTCGCGGATACCTGGGGTGACGCGTTCGACCTGCTGAACTAGCGCATGGCCTTGCGGGCAGCTTCTGCCATCAAGCGCGGCATGACGTCGTGGGTGCCGCGCCAGCCAGTGACACGATCGCGGCCGGCTGCCTTGGCGTCGTAAAGGGCCTGATCGGCGCGCCGGAGAAGTTCTGTGTCGCGGCGATCGATCACATTGGGCCCGTAGCTTGCAATGCCGACTGAGACAGTAACGACACCCTTTTCGCTGCCTTCGTGCGGCAGTCGGAGGTCACGCAGGCTGCGTCGCAGGCGTTCCGCGATAACATAAGCGCCGTCTTCGTCGGTGTTGGGCAGGATGGCGACGAACTCTTCGCCGCCATAGCGGGCGAGGCTGTCGCCGGGGCGAAGGGCGGCTTCGCGCAGGCAGTTGGCGACCAGTTTCAGGCATTTGTCGCCCGCCGGGTGGCCATAGCGGTCATTGTACGCCTTGAAGCGATCGACATCGATCATCAGGAGGCTCAACGGCTGGCGCTCGCGGCCGGTGCGGGAGAGCTCGCCATCGAGCACGGCATCGAAGGTACGGCGGTTGAGGAGACCGGTGAGGCCGTCGGTGGTCGCCAGTTCCTTGAGCTGGTCGGTCATGCCGAGCAGTGCCAGTTCGGCGTGCTTGATGGTGGTGACGTCGGTGACGACGACGAGCGAAGAGCCTTCGGCGGTCGGGCGTGTGCGAATCTGCAGCCAGCGGCCATCGGCGAAACTGACCTCTTCGGAGCCGCCATTCTTCAGCGAGGCGATGACTTCCTCGATCCACACTTCGGGATGTTCGCGCGGCACGCCGAGCTGCTCGCCGGTTTCGACCACGGCTTCGAGGATTGTGCGAAGGTGTACGCCGGGCTGGCGGACATGGCCGGTGAGCGGGAAAGCCTCGGAGTAACGGCGGTTGCAGAGCACGAGGTACCCATCCCTGTCGAACATGGCGAGGCCATCCGACATTTCGGTGAGGGCGAAAGAAATCAGGCTGTGGTTCTGGGAGGCGATGCGCTCGAGCCGGCGGCGCTCAGTGATGTCGCGGGTGACGCCGGTGATGCCGATGACGTTGCCGTCGGCATCGCGCAGTGGCGATTTGGAGGTCGAGAACCAACGGAGCTGGCCTGTGGCGTCGGGCAACTGCTCCTCGAGCTCAGTGACGGCCACGCCGGTGCGCATGATCTCCTGTTCAGCGTCGAAGAGCTGCTGGGCGTGAGCGTTGGGTGCGATGGAGAAGTCGGTTCGGCCTACCAGCTCGGCGGGGCGGGCGAAACCGTTGATCTCGGCGACGCCCTGGTTGACGGCGACGAAGCGGCTCTGACGATCCTTGACGTAGAGATAGTCGGGCGCCTGGGTCACGGCGGCGCGCAGCAGCCGGCGCTCGACGGAAAGATGACGCCCGCGCAACAGGGCGAAGCCGGAAAGAAATGTCGCCGAGAACGTGAGGGCTCCCAGAGCCGCGGCGAAATTGGGAAACATGTTGGCCGCGATCGAAGCGGGAAGGAGCGCAAAACTCGCGGCAGAAAAGCCCCCGACGCAGAGCGAAAGGCCCAATAGGTGTAGCGGCGCCTTGTCGCGGCGGTTGATGCCGTACCAGTGGAAGAAGACGCCGCTGGCCGCGGCCAGCATGATGGCGATGACCCCCGGCAGGGCGCCAGCTCCGCCCAGCGCCAAGCGATAGCCGCCGGCAACAATGACCGCGATGGCGCCACCGATGGGGCCAGAGAAGAATCCGGCCATGGCGACGAGCGCTGCGCGAAGGTCGAAGAGGACGCCTGGTACAACCTCGACCGGCAGCGACATGGTCGCGACCGCGCCGGCGCCCATGAAGAGCGCAAACAGCACCTGCCGGTAGTTCCGCGACCGCATCTCGAGGAAATGCTGAGCATGCGCCCAGACCGAGATGAACAGCGATACTACTGCCAGGTTGGCAATGAGCACCTGCCACACGACGCGGCTACTCCGAACACGTTACGCGCCTCTCAAGCCCGCCATTATGAAGGGCAAGGCCTTCCAGCGCGTTAACCGGCTAGAGGAAGATGGATGGATCGGTCTCTAGACCTTCAGCTCGATCCAGACCGGGGCGTGGTCGGAGGCGTTTTCGGCGCCGCGCACGTGGCGGTCGATGCCAGCGGCAATGAGTTTGCGGCTGAGTTTCTTGCTCAGCAGCAGGTGGTCGAGGCGGAGGCCGGCGTTGCGGGGCCAGCGGTTCCGCATGTAGTCCCAGAAAGTGTAGACGGTGTCGTCCGGAAAGGCCTTGCGGATGGCGTCGGTCCAGCCCTGCGCCAGCAGTTCGGCAAAAAGGGCACGGCTCTCGGGCTGAATGAGGGCGTTGTCCTTGTAGGACGTGGTTTCGTAAATGTCGCGCGGCTCGGGCACGATGTTGTAGTCGCCGGCGAGGACTACCGGCAGGCCGGTGTGCCAGAGTTCCTGGGCGTGGGCGAGGAGGCGCCGAGTCCACTCGAGCTTGTAGGCGAATTTCGGCCCGGGCCTCGGATTGCCGTTAGGGGCGTAGAGGCAGGCGATGACGACGCCATTAACGGCGGCCTCGATGTAGCGCGCCTGTTTGTCGTCCTCATCGCCAGGAAGGCTGTCCTGCGTAAGGACCGGATCGGCTCCCTTGGCGATGATGGCGACGCCGTTCCAGCTGGATTCACCTTTCCACACTGCGCCATAGCCGGCGTCGGCCAGCGCCGTGGCGGGGAACTGCCGGTCGGTGGCCTTCAGTTCCTGCAGACAGACGACATCGGGCGCGGCTTGTTCCAACCAATCCATGAGATTGGGCAGCCGGCGGTTGATGCCGTTGATGTTGAAGGTCGCGATCTTCATGCAAATCTGAGTTTCGCCGCCTAGAGCTTGGCGGCCCAGTCTTTTACTGTGGCGGCGACCTGCCGCAGTGCCTCGGCCTGGCCGAAGCCAGTGACGGACTTGCGCGGCTTGAGGTCGTGATCGCCGTCCTCGACCCAGTGGACGGCGATCTTTTCGGAGAGGTCGTAGCCGCTGACTTCGTCCGGGACGCCGAATTCGTCGCGGGTGCCCTGGACGATGAGCGCCGGGGTCTCGAGGCCGACGAGGTGCCTGGTGCGCAACTGGTCGGGCTTGGCCGGGGGATGGAAGGGATAGCCGAGGCAAACAAGGCCGGCGATGCGCTTGGCATCGAAAAGCTTGTCGGCGACCATGCTGGCGACGCGACCGCCCATGGATTTGCCGCCGATCAACAGGATGCCGTTGGTGGGACCGAGATCATCGACCGCCTCGACATATTCGTGCATCACGCTTTCGGCGCGGGGCGGCGGCCTGCGACCGTCCTCGGTGCGGCGTGCGGCCATGTAGCCGAATTCGAAACGCGCGACACGGAGCCCGGCGTCAGCGAGGGCCTTGGCGGTGGCGTTCATCGAGGCGGAGTCCATCGGGGCGCCGGCGCCATGAGCGAGCATGATGGTGACCCGGGCGTCTTCGGGGCCATCGAACAGGAACGAAACAGGCATCAGCCGACGAACTTTCTGATCTGGCGGTCGATCACGGCGATGCCGGCGCGGGCGCGCTTGGCCCATTCGGTTTCGGCATCGAGTTCAAGATAGAGCTTCCACCATTCACGGGCGGTCGCCAGTTCGCCGGCGTCGTATTCGAGGGCACCGAGATTGTACATGGCGTCGGCATAGGTGTGGTCGAGTTCGAGGGCGCGCTGCAGATGCTTGCGGGCTGCGCCGATCTTGCCGAGATCGCGCAGCAGGCCGCCCAGATTGAACCACGCCTCGACGAATTCGGGATCGCGCTTGATGGCCGTGGAGTAGGCGAGGAGCGCGGCGTCGGTGTCGCCGGTGGCCTTCTCGCAATTGCCCAGGTTGAAGGCAGCAGTGGCGTCGCCAGGATCGAGGGCGAGGCATTGGCGGTAGAGGGTGGCGGCTTCGGCGAAGAGGCCGGCGGCTTCCGCGGTTTCGGCAAGGCCGAAATAGTCCTCGTTGTCCTCGGCGGCGTCGTCGAGCGGCAGCAGCCGCTGACCGTCGAGTTCAGCGAGGGAATGGGCGTCGCGCGAAACGATGCGGCCGCGGCGGCCGGGCTGAAGGGTGAGCGCGGTCAGCGAGGCGACGGGGCCGATTTCATGAACGGACTTGGCGATGTCGCTCCAGCTGGCGCCGGTCTGGACGAGGCCGGCATATTTGCGTGCGAGGATCAGGTCGCGGAAGGAGAAGGGTTCGCGGTGGTTCTCGAAAGCGTCGAACAGCACGAGGTGATCGAAGATCTTTGGGGCAAGGCGCGACTGTTCCAGGAGTGAGGTGCGGCTGATGTCGGCGGGGCCGGGGCTGGCCCCTTCGAGAAGGCGAAGGAAGCCCTGTTCGGAGAGGATCGGGAGATCGGCGTCGCGCGCAGCAGCGATGCGGCGCTCGATAGCGGGTTCATCCAGCCTTTCGAGCAGCGAGCGGCCGACCACCACCTGGGTGGTCTTGCGGGTGATGGTGCGGTGGAGGCGCCCGCCAAGTTCGGCGACCCGCCTAGCGGCCAGCCGGAGCGGAAAGGCGCTGAGTGCGCCGATCACTCCGAAGCTTTGGCCGCGAACGGGCATCGATCAGATCATGCTTTCTTTTTGGCGCTCGGTTTGGTCGCGGCGGCTTTCGAAGCAGCGACAGCTGCCTTCAACGATACCTTGGCGGCAGATTCTTTGACAGGGGCTGCGGCGGGAGCCTTCGCCTTGCTCTTTGCGGCAGGCTTGGCCTCGCCGAGGCTGGCCTTGAGCGCATCCATCAGGTTGATGACATTGCCGCGCTCCGGAGCGGAGGCGATGATCGGCTTGTGGCCTTTAAGCTTCTCGCGGATCATCTGCATCAGGGCCGTCTCGTAACGGTCCTCGTAGTCCTTGGGATTGAAGGGCTTGACCTTCTGTTCGATAAGCTTGCCGGCGAGTTCGAGCATTTCCTTGTCGGGCTTGCCGGCTGGGATATTGCCGAAATACTCGGCGGTGCCGCGTACTTCGTTGGGGTTGCGCAGCGTGGTGACGAACATGCCGGTTTCGCGCGCGCCGATGGTAATGACGCGTTCGCGGCTCGACATCACCAGCCGGGCGATCGCGAGCTTGCCGCTCTGGGCCATTGCGTCGCGCAACACGGCGAAGGTTTCTTCGGCCATGGCGCCGTCTGGAGCGAGGTAATAGGGTGCATCCTGGTAGATGACGTCGACCTCGTCCTTATCGACGAAGGCTTCGATGTTCATGGTGTGGCTGGACTCGATGCGCACCGCTTCGAGGTCGGAGTCCTCGATGATGATGTACTGCTTGTCCTCGTACTCGTAGCCGCGGACGAGGTCGGAGCGCTCGACGAGGCCGAGTTCGGGATCGACCGGCTTCATGTTGATGCGGTTGTGGGTGTCCTTGTGCAGCTGGTTGAAGCTGATGCGCTCGGACGCGCTGGTCGCGGGGAAGAGTTTGACCGGACAGCTCACCAGGCTCAGCCGCAGATGACCCTTCCAACTTGCCCTTGG
>JAEZKB010000358.1 GCA_023415605.1 Pseudomonadota bacterium | reverse complement strand
ACCTCGTGCTGGTTGCGGTTCCAGTAGCCGGTGGCCTGGTCGACCTTGTCCCAGATCCACTCGGCCTTGGGCTCGAAGCCCCAGTAGCGCATCACCGCCGCGCCATGCCCGGCGGCGTGGAACGGCGCCGTGACCCACATGAACAGCACGCAGTCCTTGGCCGCCAGCGTGCCCACCGGCCGCGCCTTGATCGCCGCCAGGTCCGAGGTCGGGTAGTGGTTGTCGGCGGCCCGGTCGAGGCCTTCCTCGCTCCAGGTCTCGAACTTCCATTCCGGGTCGGCATAGATCAGCTGATACACGTCCTTCGGCAGCGCCCTGGCCTTGGCGGCGAGCTGCGCTTCCTTGATCGCCCGCATCACCTTCTTCTGCCGGCTGGTGACATCCTTGGTCGGGTTGATGACGATGGCCTTGCCCGCGAGGATCTTCTCGCGCGCCTGCCGCACCACGTCCTCGAAGATGGCCTCGGGCGATCGCGCCAGCGATTGCGCCTTGCTCGAGAGTTTCCGGTCGACGCCGATATCGTCGAGCCGCAATTGCGGAAACTGTTCCCCGCCGGAACGCTTTTTCGGCCGCCCCTCCGCCAGCTGCCCGGCCTCCTTGGCCGCCGCGATGAGGATGCCGAGCTTGCGCTCGGCACGCATCGCCAGTTCGGCCGCATCGGCCTGCAGCGTCTTGTCCTTGGCCTGCCGGCCGAGCAGTTTGAGCTGGTCGGCCTGGTCGCGGATGGCGATCGTCTCGTCGATCCGCGTCGCTGCCTGCAGGTGATAGAGCGCGCGGTCGAAATGCGTCACCAGCTCCGGCGGCGCATCGAGCGAGAGGGTGAGTTTCCCCATCACTTCCCTCCGGCTGCAAGAGGTGTAGCGAGGGCGGCGCGACCGACGTCGGAAATGGCGTCGTACTCCGACATGCCGCGATAGTTCTCGTCGTCGTCGCAGCGGCGCTCGGTAAAGCCTTTCTCTCGAAGCCGGATCACAGCGTCACCGACAAAAGCGCGGTCGCCTTTCGTGAACCACGCCGCATCGCCGTCCTGCGAGAACTTGATAGTATCGCCGTCAGCAAGCCGCTGAAGCACGACGAGGTCATCATCGACCAGCTGGCGAAGGTCTGTCTGTTCCCTTTTTGTGTTGATGCCTTGAGAGACCGAACGGGTTCTCTTCATCAGCCAGGTCGAGGCGAGGCCGGCGACGGCGAACAGCGCCACCGCCGCACTCACCAGCATCAGGGCCTGCCAGCCGCTGCCGCTCATAGCGCCACCTTCCCCTCGGCCCGCCTGCGGGCCTCCTCTTCGACGCGCTGCCGCGCCTTTTCGATGAAAGCCTCGGGCACCCAGAACGAGCGAAGTTTCAGCTTCCAGCGGTGATCCTTGCCGTCGTCTTCGGTGAGCAGCGCGATACAGGCCTGCGAGAACGGCAGGCTCTGCAGCGTCAGCACCGGCACCATCGGCCGCCCTTGCGCATCGGTGATCGCCGCCGGCTCGACCGGCACGCCATGCTTGAGGGTGGTGGCGCGCTTGCTCATTCCTCCCCGCCCCCCGCCACTTCGAAATCCACCCGGGCGCGCAGCGCCAGCAGCTTGGTCACCGCCTCGTCGATCTCGCGGTCGAGCTGCTTGCCCTCGACGGCGCTGATCGTGCCGTCTTCGAGCGCCTTGCCCATGCGGATGAAGACGTCGGCCGTCTCCTTCATCGCCTCGCCGGTGATCCGGCCGATCGGGTTGCGGCTGCGCAGCACTTCGGGCAGCGGCACCAGGGCGTGGTGGCTGAGCGCCGCGAGCTCGCGCGTCACCAGCGGGCCGACATCGGCCTCGAGGTCGGCGATCACGTCGATCGGCGCAAAAGTCTCGTCGAACCGCGTATCGGTCGAGCCGTAGTTCGAGATCGTGGTCTGGTCGACGCGCGTGCGCTCGGCGCATTTCTGCTGCGTGCCGACCAGCTTGACCAGGTCGCGGAACGCGGTCTTGAGCCGGTTGTAGTCCGACTGGGGAAGCTGCCGCGCCTTCATCGCGTAAACCTCGGTTGAGTTACGCGATGACGGGAACGCCCGGCCTGCGCCAGTGTGGCGGCCGGAATGGGGGATCGGTCATGCTCACGGACGTCAGCCACGGCCGCGCGCCGGGATTCGCGCTGCAGGCCATCACTGGTGGAAGAAAAAGAGCGGCGACGGGTCTCAAGCCGCGCCGCGACCGTTTCGGACAAGGAGTGGTACCCGATCAGGTCAGTGCCCGCCGTTGCGGCGGCGGGAGGGAGGATGCGGCGGTGAAGATGCCGCCGCGGCTTCCGGCCGGTCAGGGAGGAGGAGAGACCGGTCGAAACGGGTTGGCGCAGGCCCACGAGCAGGAGAATGCGCCGGCCGGCCGAGGGGGTGGCCGGAATGGATGAAACGGGCGCGCTCAACTTAGCCACCCCTGCCCGAGGGCGACGAGCAGCAACACCACGGCGAGCCAGCCGCCGATGGCGACATAGTCAGTCAGGCCCCAGAGATAGGAGCGCCTTACGCGGCGACGCATGCTGTCCCCCCGCGCCAGTATCCGGCGCTCTGCAAGCGTCAACGGCCGGGCAACGGGCGGCGGCACGGACATGGCGTAGGTCACTGCCATCGGCGTCGCTTTGTCGCCACGAGGAAGGTCGCGCCAGGTCATTCGGCGGCCACCCGCTTGTCGTCGGGGTGACTGATCGCAACCGTGTCGATTGGGAGAAAGTGCTCTGCAGTCACGCCTATGCCATGCTCACGAGCATGCCGAAGCAGCTTGAGAGCCGACTCAGTCGGGACCAAACCGCCTGTGCCTCCGGATCGTTTCGGCTGTGTCCACCGGTACACACCGGTGCGCCCAACGCCCGTGATCGCCTGCACTTGAGCAGTTCCACCGAAGGCTTCGATAATTGATGCAGCAGGTTGAAGCGGAGTGTGCATGGCCGGAAGTTGCTATAATAGCACCTTCCAGTCAATCTCAATGTTGCGATTTACGCGCAAGACACCCGGCTGCCGTCGTGCGAAAAGCGCACATGGCAGAAGATCCTTACGTCGCGCTCATTCGAGAGAGCCTCAAAAAGCCAGGCAAAACACAGTCCGGGCTTGCGGAGCATCTTGGCGTCGACAAGAGCGCCGTCAGCAAAATACTCAGCGGAAAGCGCCGGCTTGCCAGCCATGAGATCGTAAAGGCCGCGGAGTACCTTGGCGAAGCTCCGCCTAATTTCACCTCTGAAGTGACGCTACAGCCCACTGTGATGCGTCACGCCCAATTGGCCGGCAAGGTGGAGGCGGGAGCGTTCCGCGAAGTGGACGACTTCGATCAGCGTGAGCCGGAGACGATCCTGGTGCCGGCCGACAGGGAGTTTCCCTCCGCCCGCATTCTGCTGTTCCAGGTCGAGGGCGACTCGATGAACGCCCTGAAGCCCACCCCCATCCTGCCGGGATATCAGGTGGTCGCTCTTGCCTTTGAAGACATCTCCGACCGGGTGCCGCTGCGCGACGGTATGATCGTGGTGGTACAGCGGACCAGGGACGGGGGGCACGTCCGAGAGTGGTCAATAAAGCAGATCGAGTACTACGCCGATCGCATCGAGTTTCATCCCCGATCCAACAACGGCAAGCACCGACCCATCGTGGTCTTTCATGACCGAGGCGCAGACGACGGCACCACGGTGGAAATCATTGCCCTTGTTCGGGGAGCGCAGGTTAGCTTCTAGCTAGCCCAGCTAAGCATCTCCTGCTCCGGCGTCGCCGGGCTCCGCTCGCGGTCGATTGTGACGGCGACGAGGCGGGCAATCGCGCTATCACAGTGTCCGCAGTGAAACTGCAGCGACCTCGCTAGGCCGCTCTCGAGGAAACTGTCGACGTCGTAAGGAGCGTCGTCGACGGGCGGGATAACAACATCCCGCACGCTCGGCCTTAGGCAATTTGAACATGTCATATGCAGCTGGAAGACCATCTCCGTTCGCATCATCAGCATTCCAAAATGAGAACATAGGCAGAACAAAGCACAGACTCACTTTTGAGTCGATTCTGATTCCGCTTAATGTTCGGTGCGAAATTCGCATCGTGCTCGCTTGACACTTTGGTGCGATAATCGCAACATGGAGGCTCCAATGTTAGGAGCCTCGTTATGCAATCCGCTACTGCCATCCCGGCCCGCCCGCTTCCAGCGCAGGCCTCCGTCACCATAATCAACGCCGACTTGCGCACCCGCCAGCTGGCGGAGGCCATGGTCAAGCTCAATGCCGAAGGCGGCTGCACCGAAGCTGCGTTGCTGCGTGAGGGCTTCTCCCGCTACGAGCTCACCCAGCTGGCCGAAGCCGCCCGGGCCGTTGCCAATCAGATCTTCGTCCGGATCGACGAACCGGTGCAGCCCACCGACGACGAGTTGATCGAGGCCAGCGCCTCCCGCGCCCTGCAGCTGGTCGATGCCACCCGCATCCGCGCCCAGATGAAGGGCATACAGATCACTGACGACACCATGGCCCGCATCTGGCCAAAGGTCTGCGCCAAGCTTGCTCACCACGTCGCGCTGCTGCCCATCCCATCGCAGAAAGTCGGTGCGTGATGCGTGAGAGCGATTCCATGCTCGCCGATATCGTCTGGACTCTGCCCCGCACGACGTTGGAGGTCATCGATGACGGCGCACTGCTGACCGTGTCAGCCGTCGAGTTGCCCGCTGGCAATGGCCGCCGCGAGCCCTGCACGCTCATCGGCATTGATGTTGCGCCCATGGCGGGCGCACCAGGCGCGGACGGCGTCGAGCCCGACCTCGACCCGGCGAACCGGCTGGCCCCGCATCTTCAGCTGCATCAGCTGCTGTTCGGCGCGCGCCAGCCAGACGTCGTAGTTGGGGCTGAAACGCTCCGGGTCGGCAAACAGCGCCCGGACCTCGGCCCACTCCTCCCGTCGCCACCACGCCATGGCGACCAGCTTGCGCTCGACCATCTCGAACCCTCCACACGCGGCTTTGAACCTAAGGCAGGTGCGTGATGGCCGACAAGAAGAAGCGCACCCGCGCCGATAGCCGCGCGCACACCCCCTGCCCGCACTGCAGCTTCCGCGTCCACGGCGACCGCGGCCTCGCCATGCACCTCGCCCAGGTCCACGGCATCCAGCCGCCCAAGGCGAACGCCGCCCGGAAAGGCGGTGCGTGATGTCGGTCGAAGCCACCGCGCCCACCTGGTTCCCCGAGGGAACGATCAACGCAGTCAATGTGACCGATCTCGCGTTGATCCTCGTGCATACCGCCAAGCAGCTTGGCTTCACCCGCGAGACCTATGCGGCAGCCATCGCCCAGCAGGCAGAGGCGCTCTGCGGCCTGCCCGCCGAGATGGACATCGACCCCGACGTGCAACGCTTCGTTTCCGAACGCCTCATGGCGGCCGGCATCGCACTCGCCGGAGGCAGCAATTGACCCTCTCCGCCCAGAACACCATCCTCCCTGCCCTTGGCGCCGACATCCGCCCGCCACAGCCCGAACGTGTGACCTCTGACCCGCTGGTGAACCTCCTCGCCGCCATCAAGTCCGAGCGGCTCAGCCCGAAAGTCACGCTCGACGACAACGGCAACTGGGTCACCCGCGACATCCGCCGCATGCGCGTCGGCGACGGCGAGCTCGAACTCCCCCTCACCGGCCCCTTCCTCCAGCAATCCGCCCTGCGGGGAGGCCGGTGATGGCTCTCTCCCGCCGCACCTTTTTGCTCACCGCTGCAGGCGCCGTCGCCGCGCCACTGCTGCCGCCGCTGCCACTCTCGGAGGCCATCGCTGCCGCAACGACCGAGGAACCGCTGCTGGCCTTTGCCATCGGCCATGGCGGGGAATTCGACTGGCAGCCGTTTTTTGCCGCCAGCGAAGAGGCCGCCATGCGCGAGGCATGCCGCTACTTCGGCGAAGAGCCAGACGAGGATGGAACCGTCTCCCTCGACTGCGAGCGCGTGACGCTCTGGGACAAGCGCCGCGACGCCGGCAGCGTCACCCCGGCCGACTGGATCCGCGCCGGCATGGGCCATTCCTGCACCCGCTGCCGCGACGAGACCTTCTCCGAAGACGGCGGCCGCGTGATCGGCGACGAGGTTGTCTGCGAAGGCTGCATGACCTTCGCCGATCGACTGGCCTGTCCGGAAGACGAGTGGCTGGTCGCTGAGGAGTTAGCCGACCGGATCTACGACGAGGGCGCCGACACCGTGCGCGCCCGCCTCGAGGCCGAAGGCCACTGGCCGAACATCCCGCCTGCCCTTTGGGCCCGTGCACTCAAACAAGCTGAGGTCTCGTCATGACCGAACCGATCTGCCGCCGCTGCGGCTGCACCGAGGAATGTGCCTGTTTCGACGATCTGCGCGGCCCCTGCAGCTGGGTCGAGGCCGGTCTCTGCTCGCATTGCCGCGATACGCTCAACGTGCTCGAGGAGTTCGAGCGCAAGGGCGCCGACGAGGCCCAGGCCCTCACCCTCGCCGCCCACCACGTCGACCAGCTGCTCAAGATGCTGCGCCATGCCAACTCTCCGGCGATTCCGGAGAGTTCGGGCGCGTCCGCCGGCACCACGGTCATCCGCACCCTGAAGGAAGCCCTCGGCGACGGCGCCCGCGCGCCCGACTTCGAGCAATATCTCGTCGACTACCAGGCGATCCTGAAGACCTATGACCACATGGCGGACCCCGACGTCCGCCAGCTGGTGCGCTTCATGCACCTGTTCTCGGTCGCCGCCGTCGAGGGTGGCCGTGAGGCTTCCAAAGTGCGCGAAGGCGCGCCCGGCGATGGCGCCCGCATCATCAACCTGATGGTCAAGGGCGCCACGATCTCGATCGGCTGCGCCATCTGCAGCGTGCTCAACGATAACACCCCGGCCGCCGTGCTGCGCGAGGCGATGCGCATCCCGTTCGAGCAGGCCGTCGAGGAAGTCATCCGCAGTCAGGGGTTGAAATGACCGTTGCCATCAAACGCCGCTCCGACGGCCGCTATCTGCTGAACTGGGGCGGCGGCGTGCTGCGCTGGAGCGAGACGCACTTTGCCCGCTTCCGCTCCGAAGGCCACGCCGAAAGCGTCATCCGCATCGACCTCGGCCGCGACCCCGCCGACTTCGACATCGTCGACCCGCGCCAGCAAACTGTTCCGGCCGCGAACAGTTACCGGGCGAGCCGCGAGCCGCTGCGCGAGACGGCCCCCACGCAAAGGCGGGCGTGATGTCTCGCCGGCAGCGCGTCCAGATTCCGCCCCGTGGCCTCGATCGCGTCGAGGCGGCGAGCTATATCGGCATCGGTACCGAGCTGTTCGATCGCGGCGTCGCCGCCGGCGTGCTGCCCAAGCCGCGCCAGATCTTCACCCGCCTCGTCTGGGACATCGACGAGCTCGACCGCGCCTTCGAGGCCATCCCCCACAAGGGCGAAACCGCCCCATCTTCCCCTGGCGCCGAAAATCCGGCACCTTCCGAGCGCGACACATGGTTGGCCTCGGTCCAGTAGGGGGAGACGTGGACGTACCGGTCAAGGGGTTGGTCAAGGATACCGACCGCCACGGCAACGACCGCTATTACTATCGCCGCAAGGGCATGCCCAAGGTGCGGCTGCGCGAGCCGTTCGGCTCCGACGCCTTCCGCGAGGAGCTGCGCTGCGCCCAGCTCGGCATCCCCTATGGTGCCCGGCTGCCCGAGCCCGACCCGTCGCCGGCGGCCCGCTCCGGCACCCTCAAATGGCTCGCCCTCGAAT
>JAEZKB010000351.1 GCA_023415605.1 Pseudomonadota bacterium | reverse complement strand
CTGTACGTCGTGGACACGTCGTTCTTCCCTTCGAGTGCGGGACTCAACCCGAGTTTGACCGTCGCAGCCAACGCGCTGCGAGTGGCCGAGCACCTGAACCAAGCACTATGAAACGCACACCGCACCCCACCACCCTGCTATTAACCGGCCGCACCGTAGCCGCTTCACGAATAGGAATGGCATGACCAGTCAAAAGTCCACGTCGAAACGATCGACCCTGGCGACGAAGCTGCGAATTTTGAACCAAATCGTCGCTGATCGGCGTGATACGCGCCTTTTCTCACAGCTGTTCTACCGTTCAACCGGCTCAGAGCCTGAAGAATATGCCAAATGGTATTTCAATAATCTGGTGTGGCAGGACACCACCTGGATGGGGATCGAAACCTATAAGTCGCCGTGTGATATGTGGAACTACCAGGAAATCTTGGTCAAGCTCAAGCCTTCTTTGGTGATCGAGTTCGGTACGGCCTTCGGCGGGTCCGCGCTATTCTGGGCCAGCGTGATGCGTCAGATTGGTCAACCATTCAAGGTGCTATCGGTCGATATCGATCATTCTCTTCTGCGCCCTGAAGCGCGCCAGGATCCCGATGTCGAATTCATTGAGTCCTCCTCGGCTGCGCCCGAAATCGCCGAGCGCATCAAGGAATTGCGAGCGGAATACCCCGGCAAGGTCTGGGCCATTTTGGACAGCGATCATTCAAAGGACCATGTGTTGGCCGAAATGAAACTCCTTCGGCCATTACTGAAAGCCCATGATTACCTCATCGTCGAAGATTCCCTCCTCAACGGACACCCGGTCGCTCCGGAGTGGGGTCCGGGCCCCTACGAGGCCATCGAGGCCTACGAGGCGGAATTTCCCAACGACTACACGCACGACACGACGCGGGAGAGTAAATTCGGCTGGTCATTCGCACCCTACGGATTCCTGATCCGAAACTAACCGCTGCGAACCACCACCAGAAATTGACATGCACATTGAACAATGGTGTCGGCGCGACGACCACGCCCTTTTTCGAGGTAGGTGACCTTGCGCCAGGCCGACAGCGTTAATGCCTCCGGGGTACAGCAGGATCGACCGGCGGAACAGAAATTCCGCCCGGATATCGAGGGCTTGCGCGCGATCGCGGTATTGACAGTCGTGCTGTTTCATGCCGAAGTGCCCGGGCTCGACGGCGGGTATGTCGGCGTCGACGTGTTCTTCGTCATCTCCGGATTCCTCATCACCGGCCTGCTGTGGCGCGAAGCGAGCGCAACCGGAACCGTGCGGTTGCGCAGCTTTTATGGGGCACGCGCCCGGCGCCTGCTGCCGGCCTCGGCCCTGGTCGGCGTCGTCACCCTGATCGCGTCCGCCGTGCTGTTGCCACCGTTGCGGGCCCGTGAAGTCGTCATGGACGGTATCGCCAGCGCGCTTTACGTCAGCAACTACGCGTTCGTCCAACAAGGTGTCGACTACTTCGGCGCGGGCCTATCGCAGTCACCGTTCCTTCACTACTGGTCGCTGGGCGTCGAAGAGCAGTTCTACCTGGTGTGGGCGCCGATGCTACTCGGCGCCGCATGGCTGGTGCGGCGTCTTCGCCGGCGCACCAGACTCGAGGCCACGGCGTCACGCCGGCCGTATCTCCAGGTCCTCGCGCTCGTCGCGGTCGTGTCCTTCGCGGTCTCACTGGTGATCACCTATGTGATGCCGCTCGCGGCCTTCTTTTCGCTGCCGACACGCGCCTGGCAGTTGGCCCTCGGCGGCGTGGTAGCCCTCACCGTCACCCAGTGGCGTCGGCTCTCGACCAGAGCCGCCGCGATCGTGGGGTGGATCGGCTTGGCGGCTATCCTGCTCGCCTGTGTGATCTTGACTCCGGCGACGCTGTATCCCGGCGCCGCTGCGCTGCTGCCCACTCTGGGCGCGGTGTTGGTGATCGGTGCCGGGTGCGCCGCACCGGTTCTGGGCTGCGGGCGCCTATTGGGGTTAGCGCCGATGCGGGCGATCGGCCGCATCTCCTATTCCTGGTATCTCTGGCACTGGCCGTTGCTGGTGCTCGCGGCGCCGTTGCTGGGCCACTCGCTAGGGCTGGTTGGAAGACTAATGGCAGCGCTGCTTTCCGCGGTGCTGGCGCTAGCGACGTTGCGGTTCGTCGAAAACCCCTTGCGCTTCGCACCAGAGATCCGCAACTCCGCGTGGCGCAGCCTCGGCCTGGGGGCAGGCGCCACCGGGATCGCCGTGTGCGTGGGCATCGCGGCGATAGCCTGGATTCCTGCACCCGTCGGGCGCGGGGCGCCGGCCGCGCCGGTGACCTTCACCGCAACTGCGGTACCGGCTGGTTCGGACATCGAGGCCTACAACACGGCCGTGCAGCAAGCGATTTCCCTTGTGCAGGACGCGGTGGCGGCCTCGACGGATCTCACAGCCGTTCCGTCGAACCTGCAGCCAGCACTCACCGACCTGGCGGCCGAACGCCGAAGTATGTTGCTCAACGGATGTCTCCTGACCCCTTTCCAAAATGTGCAACCAGAGTGCGCGACCGGCGATACGACTTCGACGACCAGCCTGGCCCTGGTCGGGGATTCGTTCGCCGCTATGTGGCATCCAGCTTTTGACCATGTTGCAACACAACAACATTGGCGCCTCGAGACGCTGACCAGGTCGGTCTGTCCGATGATCGACCTACCCATCGTCAATCCGTTCCTGCACCGCGAAGACACCGGTTGCGAGCGATGGAGAGGCCAGATCCTCGACCGGCTGCGCAAGGAGCATCCACGACTGATCGCGCTGAGCATGTCACGCAACTACAACGATGAGTCATATGGCGTGACGCCCTACGGTCCCGCCTGGATCGACAACCTGTCCCACATGGTGCGAGAACTGCGTAGTATCGGGGCCAAAGTGCTGGTGCTCGGACCGGTCCCCAATCCGCATCTGCATGTGCCGGTGTGCTTGTCCGGCCACCTCGACGACGTGACGGCCTGCGAACCGACGAGGGCAGCCGCCGTGAATGCATCCGGCATCGCCGCTGAGGCGGCTGCGACCGATGCCGCCGGCGGCCAATACGTCGACCTGACCGACCTCTTCTGCACAGTCGACCGCTGCCCGGTCATCGTCGGCAACACGCTCGTCTACGCGGACGAAGGCCATGTGTCGCCTGAGTACGCCCGACTGCTGGCACCCATCGTCGGCCTGCTCGCCGAGCGTGCGCTCGCGCGAAACCACTCCTGATTGACACGGTCGCAGGAAGGAGGTCTCCGACTTGATGCACATACCTCCTAACAGGTCGACCAGTATGAGTCACTTTGACAGCGCTAGGCCTAACGTCAGCGGGCAGAGGCACGGCCGTGGACAGAAGTCGTACCGGGCGGATATCGAGGGCTTGCGCGCCGTCGCCGTGCTGGCGGTCGTCCTGTTTCACGCCGAAGTGCCCGGTATCGGCGGCGGTTACGTAGGTGTCGACGTCTTCTTCGTCATCTCCGGCTTCTTGATTACTGGGCTGCTCTGCCGCGAGGTCCGCAGCACAGGCAGCGTACGGCTTCGCAACTTCTACGGCGCCCGCGCCCGACGCCTCCTGCCCGCCTCCGCCACCGTGGGCATCATCACGATGATCGCCTCGGTATTCCTATTGCCGCCGTTGATGGTTCGGACCGTAATCGGTGATTGCATCGCGAGCGCGCTGTACGTCAGCAACTACCGATTCGCCGCCGAAGGCGTCGACTACTTCGGCAGCCATCTGCCGCCGTCACCATTTCTGCATTACTGGTCGCTCGGCGTCGAGGAACAGTTCTACATCGTGTGGGCGCCGCTGATCCTCGGCACCGCATGGCTCATCAGGATCGTGCGCAAACGCGGCAATACCGGTGCGGCGGACCCGCCATCGCGGCGCCCATACGTCTTGCTGCTCGCGGCCATCACCGTGGCATCCTTCGCCCTGTCGTACGCGGTAACGCAAATCGCCCCGGCGTCAGCGTTCTATCCACTGGCCACGAGGGCGTGGCAGCTCGCCCTCGGCGGACTGGTGGCGCTCACGGCGCTGCAGTGGCAGCGCCTGTCCCCGAGATTAGCCGCGATCACCGGCTGGGTTGGTTTGATCCTGATAGTGTTGGCCTGCTTTTGGCTGACAGCGGAAACGGCTTACCCGGGGACGGCAGCCCTGCTACCCACCGCGGGCTCCGCGCTGGTGATCGGCGCGGGCTGCACCGTCCCCGAGCGCGGCTGCGGACGCCTGCTCGGCAGGCCGCCGATGCGCGCCATCGGCCGCATCTCGTACTCCTGGTATCTGTGGCACTGGCCGGTACTGGTGCTGGCACCCGCGGTGCTGGGCCACCCACTCGGGCTGGGCGCCCGACTCACGGCGGCGCTGTTGTCGGCCGGGCTGGCCTGGCTCACCCTGCGTTATCTCGAGGATCCGTTGCGCTTCACCCCGAAAATCCGCCATTCCGCATGGCGCAGTTTGGGATTGGGTGCCCTTTCGACCGCGATCGCGGTCTGTGTGGGTCTCGCTTTGCTCAAAGTGGTGCCCAACCCCGTCGGGCGCGGCGCACCGGCCTCCCCGGTTGCGGTCACGGTCGCACCCATCCCTGTTGGATCGCCCATGGTCGCCTATGACGCCGCAGTGCAGCAGGCATTCGCCCAGGTGCAGTCAGCGGTCGCTACCTCGGCGACGCTGCAGGCCGTTCCCGCCAACCTCGTGCCGCCACTCTCGGATGCAGCCGACGAGGCGGACGCCATCACCCTCGACGGTTGTCTTCTCGACTTTTTGGGAGTGGAGCAACCCGCGTGCGTCATGGGCGATACCGAGTCGCCGACGACGGTGGCATTGGTCGGCGACTCCCATGCTGCGATATGGAACCCGGCGCTCCGGCAGGTCGCCGACAGCAGGCGCTGGCGGGTCGAGACGATGGCCAAGGAGGGCTGCCCACTCTTGGACCTGCCCCTTACCAATCCCCTCCTCCACCGGGAGTACACCGAATGCGAGCAGTGGCGCACGCAGATCCTCGACCGGCTGCGCGCAGGCCACCCTCGACTGATCGTGTTCAGTCTGTGGCGCGTCTACGGTTCACCGGACTGGCCGGCGGGTTTTAAAGCCTATGGTGCGCCGTGGCTTGCCAGCCTGACTCGAATGGTTCGGCAGCTACGTGACACCGGAGCGCAGGTGCTAGTGCTTGGGCCTCTTCCCGCTCCGAAGTCGACGGTCCCGGTCTGCATCTCCAGTCATCTCGACGACGCGGTGGCCTGCGCGCCAGCGCGCTCGACCGCCGTCAACGGGGCAGGCATTGCCGCCGAGGCTGCTGCCACTACCGCGGGCGGCGGGCAGTACGCGGACCTCACCGACCTGTTTTGCACCGCTCAACGCTGCCCTGTCATCATTGGCAACACCTTGGTCTACCTCGACTGGAATCACATGAGCGTCGAGTACTCGCGGGCGTTGGCTCCGGTTATCGGGGCCTTGGCCGACCGCACGCTAGCGCTCAGCGGCTAGCTTGCACGCTTCGAAGACCCGACGCCGCGGTGGCTCGATGACTGCGAGGCCTTCCGTGATACCGAGGACTCGCTGTTGTTCTTCGACTTCTTGCTCGACGAAGTCGCAGCCAGGATTGGCGGTCTGGCACGTTTCGAACCGGCCAGACCAGGCTTGTCCGCCGACGATGGCGATTCGGAGCCCCTCGAAGAGCTGCCGCCGTCAGTTCCCAGACTCGAGCCACTAGCTGAGGCATCGGCCGTCGCCGGGGCACTGACCTCAACCTCTGTGCCACCGACACCATAGGCACCCGGCCGTTTGGTCCGGAGCGGTCGCACTCCCCAGAGATCCTGAATCCCGTTGTCCAAACCGACGGGAATTGCGTCGAGGACATTCCGGGCGAGTGTGATCGGATCCTCGAAGTACGTGGCATTCCACGCCGTCGGCACGCCGGGGCTGGTGCTGCGGTCATATGCGGACTCGATGATCACCCGCAACGCGGGATCAAGGGTGTCAGCCAGCGCGTGGCCGAGCGGTCCGAGGCCGTCCAACGGCATCAATAGCGGGAGGGTGTCCGCGGGGATCAGATAATAGTGGGTGTCGCCGTACTGTCCCTGATCCACAACACCAGGGGTGGTCAAGCTGAAATCCGCGTAGTTCGGGTGCAGCAGCACCATGCCCATGTAGGCGTTTGCGACCGCGAGCAAATTCAGTGGGTTCAAGGGAGCGTCCGCAAGTAGGTCGTACTGGAGTGCGGTGTCGACGGTCGCGTACTGGGTGTTGGTGGGCGCCGGATCGATCACCAACTCAGAGCGCAAGACTCCAAGAATCAGCTTGGTGAACACCCCTCCGACGTCTCGGGCGACCAAGCCGCCGTTGGGCCGCGCGTTGCCGATGACGATAAACGTGACGTTCGGACCTTCGCCCACTGCGTATTGGGCTGCCAGCTTCCGTTTTTCCAGCATCGCGATCGCCGCGCTCTGCGAGAACCCGAAGACCACGA
>JAEZKB010000312.1 GCA_023415605.1 Pseudomonadota bacterium | reverse complement strand
GACGACCTGCGCATCGGCAAGGACATCATCAACGGCACCGTCGACAGCTACCGCAAGCTGCGCAACACCATGCGCTGGCTGCTCGGCAACCTCGCCCATTTCAAGGGGGAGGAGCGCGTCGGCCATCGCGACATGCCCGAACTCGAGCGCCTGATCCTGTCGCGGCTCGCCGAGGTCGGCGAGACCGTGCGCGAGGCGTTTGACAATTACGACTACAAGCGCATCGTGGCGGTGCTGTCGAACTTCATGAACATCGACCTGTCGGCGTTCTACTTCGATATCCGCAAGGACGCGCTCTATTGCGACCCGATCTCGTCGATCAAGCGCCGCGCCAGCCTCACCGTGCTGGACGCCGTCTTTGACTGCCTGACGGCATGGCTCGCGCCGATCCTGGTTTTCACCATGGAAGAAGCGTGGCTCGACCGCCATCCGGGCGCCGAGGAATCAGTCCACCTGCGGCTCTTCCCCGACCTGCCGGCCGAGTGGCGCGACCCGGCGCTCGAGGCCAAGTGGCAAAAGATCCGTGACGTTCGCCGCGTGGTGACCGGAGCGCTGGAGATCGAGCGCAAGAACAAGGTCATCGGTTCCTCGCTGGAAGCGTCGCCGATCGTCGCCATTTCGGATGCCGACCTCCTTGCCTCTCTCGACGGCATCGACTTTGCCGAAGTCTGCATCACCTCGTTCATCGAGGTGGAAAAGGGCGAGGGCCCGGCCGCGGCGTTCCGCCTCGACGAACAGCCTGGTGTCGCCGTGGTGTTCCAGACCGCTGGCGGCAGGCAGTGTGCGCGCTCGCGCCGCTATTTCGCTGAAGCCGATATGGAGGGCGATGTCTCCAAGCGCGACGCGCAGGCACTGCGCGAACGCGCCGCGGCGGGGCTCTAGGGCTGGTGTCGCGCAACGGCTTCGCCTTCTCGCTGGTCCTGCTGGTGCTCGCCTTCGCGCTGGACCGGCTGCACAAGTTCGCGCAGGTGAGCTGGGACTGCGTGTCGCTCGGCGGGGCCGTTTGCGTCGACGTCCTGGGCGGTTTCACGCCCGAATCCATGACCAATTGGCGTGGCGGCGAGATCGTGCCGGTGACGCCATTCTTTGACTATGTGCTGGTCTGGAATACCGGCATTTCCTATGGCCTGCTCGGCTCGTTGCCGGTTTGGGCCCTCGGCATTCTGATGGCGGTAGCGCTGGTAGCGCTCATCATCTGGTGGTGGCGCGCCAACTCCACGCTGGTGCGCTCGGGCCTCGCCCTCTGCATCGGCGGCGCTCTGTCAAACGCCTCGGACCGCCTGCTATACGGCGCCGTTGCCGATTTCTTTCACTTTCACTGGCAGGATTGGTCCTTCTATATTTTCAACGTCGCCGACGCGATGATCACCGCCGGGGTGTTGCTGCTGGTCCTCGATGTGCTGGGAATCGGCCGACCGAAGACGGCATCCACTGGTCCGTGAACGCATTGCTGCCCAAATCTGGCCTTAGGGCCGATGATGCGATATAAGGCCGGCGCGAGGGGTAAAAGGGAAGTTGCATGCGTATTGACTTGACCGGGCGGTCCGCCGCCATCGCGGCTGTGACCCGTATCGGCCTCATCGCACTGGCTCTCGCCACGCTGTCGGCCTGCACCACGACCGAAGGCACCAATGCCATGGGCGATTTCGGCACCTTCGAGCGTGAAGTGATGACCGAGACCCTCGTCGGCCTGGGCGGCATTCCGCGCGAGCAGAAGGAAGAGCCCAAGACGCCGCGCGCCCCGCTGGTCATGCCCAAGGACACCCGCTCGTTGCCGGCGCCGACCAATGAAACCAAGGTGGCGCAGCTACCGGAAGATTCGTCCAAGGTGCAGATCGACACCACCGGCATGTCCGAGGCCGATATCTCGCGCCTGCGCAATGCCCGCGTGGTTGACCTCCGCACCATCTCCGGCCGCCCGCTGACCGACGCCGAAGCCAAGATGCTGACTGCCCGCATGACCGCGGCGCGTCTGAAGCCGGGCGCGCGCCCGCTCTATCTGCCGCCGGAAGAGTATTTCACCACGGTCTCGGGCACCGACATGGTCTGCGCAACCAAGTCCGGCGACCTCGTGCCGCTCAACCACAAAGACTGCCCGAAGGAAATCCGCGACGCCCTCAAGCGTCCTGGCGTGCAAGGTGCGGGTGCAACCGACGCCGGTCTGGGTAGCTCGGGCAAGCTGGGCGACGACTTCACCAAGCCGAGCGCCATCAACTAATCATCTGCCGCCGCGCCATCCCGGCGCGGCGTTTTCCCTTGTTTGCGCCGCCCAGATGGGTCCCGCATGAGAGAGGCTTTTCGGCTATGACCGACTCCACGTCCATTTCCCTCGCCGGCGACCGACTCGCCAAGATCATCGCCCGCGCCGGGCTCTGCTCCCGTCGGGACGCCGAGCTCTGGATCAAGGACGGCCGGGTGTCGGTGAACGGCAAGGTGGTGAAGACCCCCGCCTTCAACGTCACCGACAAGGACAAGATCAAGGTCGATGGCGAGCCACTGGCCGCCAAGCAAGGCACCCGCGTCTGGCTCTACCATAAGCCCGCCGGCCTGGTGGTCACCGAGAAGGATCCCGAAGGTCGCCCGACCATCTTCGAGGCGCTGGAAGAGCACGGTCTGCCGCGCGTGGTCTCCATCGGCCGGCTCGACATCAACACCGAAGGCCTGTTGCTGCTGACCAATGACGGGGGGCTCAAGCGCGTATTGGAGCTGCCGGCCACCGGCTGGCTGCGCAAGTACCGCGTACGTGCCTTCGGCACCGTGACTCAGGCCCAGCTTGATCAACTGAAGGACGGCGTCGAGGTCGACGGCATCAAGTATGGTCCGATCGAAGCGACGCTCGAGCGCGACCTTGGCAGCAATGTCTGGCTGGTCGTGGCGCTGCGTGAAGGCAAAAATCGCGAGGTCAAGAACGTCCTTGCGTCGCTCGGCCTCACCGTGAACCGCCTCATCCGCGTCAGCTACGGGCCGTTCCAGCTTGGCGACATCCGCGAGGGCGAGGTCGAGACCGTACGGGCCCGCGTGCTGCGTGAGCAACTGGGCAAGCGCCTCGCCGACGAAGCCGGGGTCGATTTCGACGCCGATATGCCCGAGCAGGCGACGGCCATCGACCGCAAACGCGCCGTCAACCCGCGACTCCGCGCCGCTGCGCCGGGCAAGCCAGCGCCGAAGCAGCGCAAGGCGCTGGAAGATTCGACGGCGCAGTTCCGCTTCGTCGACCGCGACCGCGAGGCGG
This sequence comes from Pseudomonadota bacterium, assembly GCA_023415605.1. Lineage (GTDB taxonomy): Bacteria > Pseudomonadota > Alphaproteobacteria > Rhizobiales > Devosiaceae > Devosia_A. The sequence continues at coordinate 6,551 of JAEZKB010000312.1, read as the reverse complement.
ACGAAGAAGGCGCGCGCCAGCGCCGCGACCGCCCCGGCGGCCGCTTCTCCCAGAAGCGCAACGCTGCCCCGGCCGGCAAGCCCGAGCAGGAGGAAGCACCGCTCCGCACGATCCACCATGAAGACGGCACGACCTCGCGGGTCCGGCTCAAGCCGCAGCGCAAGGAGCGTCCCGATCCCGAGGACCGCTCGTTCCGCGAGGGCGGCTTCCGTGGCCCCAAGGGCCTTGGCGGCGAGCGTCCGGCCCGCAGCTTCGATGGCGCGAAGACATTCGGCGCCAAACGTGGTCCGCGTGAAGACAGCGCCGGAGATCGGCCGCAGCGCAGCTTCGCGGATCGTCCCAAGCGCGACTTTGGCGATCGGCCACCCCGCCGTGACTTCGGCGATCGTCCGCCGCGGCGCGAGTTTGGTGATCGGCCGCCCCGGGGCGAGGCCAGCGATCGTCCCGCCCGCGCACCGCGCGCCTTCGGTGATCGCAAACCCTTCAGCGACAAGAAGCCGTTCGGCGACCGTAAGCCCTTTGCCGACAAGAAGCCCTATGGCGAAAAGCGCGCCTTCGGCGACAAGCCCAAGCGTGACTTCGGCGATCGGCCGAAGCGCGATTATGGCGACCGGCCGCCGCGTGGTCCGCGCCCCGAAGGCAGCAAGCCGGCATTCGCCAAGCCCCGTGGTCCGCGCGCGGATAGTGATCGGCCGCGCGGCCCCCGTACCGATGGTGATCGCCCCCGTGGTCCGCGTCCGGGCGGCGACAAGCCGCGTGGTCCGCGCAAGCCGCGCGCATAACTAGATGCGCATCATCGCCGGCAAATTCCGCGGCAAGACGCTGCTGTCGCCCTCGGACGACAGCATTCGTCCGACCTCCGACCGCGCCCGCGAGTCGGTGTTCAACATCCTCGCCAGCCGCCTGTCTCCGAATTTCGATGGGTTGAAGGTGCTCGACCTCTTCGCCGGCACCGGCGCGCTGGGGCTGGAGGCGCTGTCGCGTGGCGCGATGAGCGTCGTCTTCGTCGATACCGGCGCCGAAGCCCGCGGGCTCATCCGCGACCATATCGAGGCCTTCGGGGCCGGCGGGGTGGCCAAGCTGCTGCGCCGCGACGCCACCGCGCTCGGTCCGGCCGGCACGATGGGGCCGATGGACCTCGTTTTCCTCGATCCGCCCTACGGCAAGGGTCTCGGGGAGCAGGCACTTTCCTCGCTGCGCGACGGCAACTGGCTGGCCAAGGACGCCACGCTGGTGCTGGAAGAGAGCGTCGATGTGCCGGTGGACCTACCAGCCGGCTTCGTTCTGGACGACCGGCGCGACTATGGCGCCGCGGCGGTACACTTCATCCGGCCGGTCTAGGACTCGGCCTCGTTGCTGAGGCAGGGACCGAAGATGGCGTCGAACGTCACCTGACTGGCGAGCTGCAGCCGCTGGTCTGGATTGTCGGCCACGTAGCGACGCAGCCGGTCGACCAGGTCGGCCATGCGATAGCCGGAGGTGCACTGCGACAGCGTATCGACACAGCCCTTGTCCGAACCGGTGCGCACCGAGATCAGGAAGCCCTGCGTGTAGCCGAGGAGGTAGGCGCCCAGGCCGACATCGCTGAGGGTCAGCAGGTCCTCGGCGGGAATCTGGAAGCTGTCGGCGATCCAGGTGCGGTCGATGTTCTCGCACGCCGCGTGAGCCGCACCGGCCCATCCGGCCGTTGCCGCGAGCATCACCAAAGTCATCCCCAGTTTCATTCGGTCCCCTTCGCCGCGCCCGGCCAATAAGAACCGTACGCGGCAAAGCCCGCGGGCGCCATGCTGATCTTGCGGGTACGGTGAACGTGCGGGCCGACTTTCGTCGCAGCCGGCCTAGCGGGTGCGGCCGAACAGACGCTCGATGTCGCTCTTCTTGAGTTCGACATAGGTGGGACGGCCGTGAATGCACTGGCCCGAATGCGGCGTGCGTTCCATCTCCCGGAGGAGGGCGTTCATCTCGTCCACCCGCAGCACCCGGCCCGAGCGGACCGAGCCGTGGCAGGCCATGCGGGCGATGATGGCATCGAGGCTGTCGCCCAGGGCGGTGGCGGAGTCCCACTCGGCGAGCCCGTCAGCGATGTCCCGTACCAGGCCCTCAACATCGGCCTGGCCCAGCAGACCTGGCGTTTCGCGCACGGCGATGGCGCGCGGGCCAAAGCGATCTAGATAGAGACCCAGCCGTTCGAGCGTCGGCGCGGCCTCTTCAAGGCGAGCGCAATCCTCCTCCGGCAGTTCGATCACCACCGGGATCAGCTGCGCCTGGCTCGGCACGGGGCCGGCCGCGAGTTGGGCTTTGAACCGTTCATAGACCAGCCGCTCATGCGCTGCGTGCTGGTCGACAAGCAGGAGCGACTCGCCGTTCTGCGCCACGATGAAGTTCTCGAACATCTGCGCCCGTGCCGTTCCCAGCGGATACTCCGCTGGAACCACCTCGGGCGTCGGCTCGTACCGCGCGCTGGGTTCGGCGAAACCGGCAAAGCCGACGGGACGCGGTGGAGGGTCATAGCGCGGGGCAGGCGCGACAGTGCCCCATTGCGCCGGCGCGGGGCTAACCGCTTCTGCCATTTCCGGAACGCGGAACGCCTCGAGCACGTCCTCAGCCACGGTGGAGGAGGCGCGATAGCCTGCTACTTCCAGCGCCTGGCCAATGCCGTTGATCACCGCACTTCGCACCGCCCCGGCATCGCGGAACCTGAGCTCCGCCTTGGCCGGATGCACATTGACGTCCACGTCGGCGGGATCGACGGCGATGAACAGCGCGATGGCGGGAAAGCGGTCGCGGAAGATGAAGTCGGCGTAGGCCGCCCGCACTGCGCCGAGCAGCACCTTGTCGCGCACCGAACGGCCGTTGACGAAATAGAACTGGCTCAGCGAGTTGGCGCGCGAATAGGTCGGCAGGCCCGCGAGCCCTGCCACGACCACGCCGTGACGGGTGTGCGCCAGAACAGTGGAATTGCCGGTGAAATCCTCCCCCATCACCTGAGCAAGGCGCGCCGCCAGGGCGCCTTCACCGCTCTGCCCGGGCCAGTTCACCGGACTGCGGTCGGCGCCATCGAGGACGAAATGTACCTCGGGATTGGCCATGGCGAGGCGCCTGACCACATCGGTGATCGCCCCGGCCTCGGCCCGGTCGGACTTGAGGAACTTCAATCGCGCCGGCACCGCCGCGAAGAGGTTGCGGACTTCGACGATGGTGCCGCGATTCATCGCCTGGGGCACCACGGGCCGCTTGACGTTGCGATTGACCTCAAGGCGCAGCCCCGAGGGCGCCCCCTCCGGTCGCGACGATATGACAAGGTCGGAGACGGACCCGATCGAGGCCAGCGCCTCGCCACGGAAGCCGAGGGTGCGGATATCGTCGAGATCGTCGGCACCGAGCTTGCTGGTGGCGTGACGCTCGACCGAGAGTTCGAGATCGGCCCGGTCCATGCCGATGCCGTCATCCTCGATGCGGATGAGGCTCTTGCCTCCGCCGGCGGTGCTAACGACGATCCGGCTGGCGCCGGCATCGATGGCGTTCTCGACCAGTTCCTTGACCACGCTGGCCGGCCGCTCGACCACCTCGCCCGCGGCGATGCGGTTGATCAGATCCTCTGGCAGCTGGCGGATGGGCACGGGCGATTCTCCTGGAGGCAGAGTTTAGCCCGGCCGCAAAACCTGCTACCACCCGGAAATGCATCCCTCCCCGACATCGCCGATGACGTTGGCCCTGAAGCTCGCCGCCGAGGCGGCCGAGGCCGGTGAGGCGCCTGTGGGTGCTGTGATCGTCGAGAACGGCACTATCCTGGCCGCAGAGCGCAACCAGATGAAGGCGTTGGGCGACCCGACCGCTCATGCTGAAATGCTGGCGATCCGCACGGCGCTCGCGGCCCGCGGCAGCGGTCGGCTCGACGGCTGCGACCTTTACGTGACCCTCGAACCCTGCGCCATGTGCGCGGGCGCCATAGCGCATGCCCGCCTGCGTCGTCTCTATTTCGGGGCCGAGGACCAAAAGGCCGGAGCGGTAGAAAATGGCGTGCGACTGTTCGAGCAGCCGACCTGTCATCACGCGCCGGAGGTGATCGGCGGCATCGGCGAGCGGCAGGCAGCCGCGATGCTCAAGGATTTCTTCGCTGCGAAACGAGGCTGAGCCCCTAGTCCTCCGCCCGGATCGTCAGTTCCGTATTGGTGATGAAGGCCTCGACCTTGCGCTCGAGGTGGCGCTTGAAGTTGTCCTTGTCTTTTTCGACATGGGCAATGATTTCGCGCACACGCCAGAACTCCAGCGCGCCGAAGGGCATTACGTGCGGGCGGACGTAGATGTCAGGCGGGTAGGCCGCCATCATATGCGCCGTCAGTGAATGCATCATAATCTGAGCCGAGCCGAACCACACATCCGCGGCATTGTGGCTGGTGCGCTTGATGACTTCCGAAGGGTCGCCATTGACGTCGATGCCCACGAGGATATCGCAGTCCGAAGCCTGGTCGAGCGGCAGCGGGTTCACCACGCCGCCATCGACCAGCAGATGGTTCGCATGCCCCACCGGCCTGAAGAGGCCGGGAATGGCAATCGATCCTGCAATGGCCTGGCGCAGCGCGCCATCGGTGAATACCACCTGGTGCCAGCTCTGGAAGTCCGTCGCCACCACGTAAAAGGGGACGCTGAGGTCCTTGAATTCGGTCGGGAACGGATCGGGCAGGAAGGCCTCGACCACACGCTCGGCATCGAGTTGCATGTTGAGGCCGTTGGCGATCAGCCCCCCCAGATTGCGGATCTGTGCGCCCCACAGGCGCCCGGCGATGATGCGCATGGTGCCCAGCACAGAAAACGAGTGCTCGCGGAGCTCGGCCCCGCTCATGCCGTTGGCCCAGCCTGAGCCGATCAGCGCGCCAATCGACGTGCCGGCAATGATCGAGGGCTTGAGCCCGATCTCGTCCATCGCCTCAATGTAGGGAATATGGGTGAGTCCGCGGGCCGATCCGCCGCCCAGCGCCACGCCGATACGCGGCAGGCTGGACGATGTTATCTTTTGCGGCTGATCACCACGCAAACGATCGACGATTTCCTGTCCCCGCTTCAGGATAGGGATCGTGTCATCCGTCTGTTTGAGGTTGTCGCTCACGTTAACGACGTAGGATGCCCCCGCGAGGTTTATAAGAGGTTCAGGCCTTTTCGCGTTCGATCGCCCGCCATCCGATGTCGCGCCGGCAGAAGCCTTCTGGCCAATCCACTCGGTCAACCGCTGCATAGGCCCGAGACTGGGCTTCAGCCACGCTGGAGCCCAGGGCCGTGATGTTGAGGACGCGTCCGCCATTGGCAACTAAATGCCGCCCGTTGCGGGCGGTTCCGGCATGGAAGACGCGCAGGTCGTCGCTGTCCTGCCCCTCGGCGCCCTTGATCACGCTGCCCTTGACTGCGCTCACCGGATAGCCGCGGGTGGCGAGCACCACCGTCAGCGCCGCTTCATCACGCCATTCGGGGATAATGCCCTTGAGATTGCCCCTGGCGGTGGCTTCGAGCAGATCGACGATGTCGGTCTTGAGGCGCATCATCAGCACCTGGCATTCGGGGTCGCCGAAGCGAACATTGTATTCGATCAGTTTCGGACCGCTGTCGGTGACCATGATGCCGGCGAAGAGGACGCCGGTGAACGGCGTGCCGCGCTCGGCCATGCGACGGACGGTGGGCTCGATGATCTCGTTGCGGGTGCGCGCCATCATCTCATCGGTCATCACCGGGGCAGGGGAATAGGCGCCCATGCCGCCCGTGTTGGGGCCGCGGTCGCCGTCCCAGACCCGCTTGTGATCCTGGGCGCTCGCCAGCATGACGATGGTCTCGCCGTCGCACAGCGCAAAGACGCTAGCCTCTTCGCCGGTGAGGAACTCTTCGATCACCACCGATGATCCCGAGGCGCCAAAGGCGCCGGAGAAACAGTCACGGACGGCATCGGCGGCATCCTGCATGGTCATGGCGACGGTGACGCCCTTGCCGGCGGCAAGGCCATCGGCCTTGATGACGATCGGTGCGCCCTTCTCGTGGACGTAGGTCAACGCCTCTGGCTCATTGTCGAAGCGGGCATAGGCGGCGGTAGGAATGCCGGCTTCGTCGCAGATCTGCTTGGTGAAGGCCTTGGAGCCTTCGAGCTGAGCCGCGGCCTTGCTCGGGCCGAAGCAGAGAATGCCTGCGGCACGCACATCGTCAGCGAGGCCGGCGACTGCGGGCGCATCGGGGCCGATCACCACGAAATCGATCTGGTTGGCCTTGGCGAAGGCCAGCACGGCGCCGTGGTTGGTGATGTCGATTTCGGCGTTTTCGGCGATGAGTTCGGTGCCGCCATTGCCGGGCGCCACGAAGAGCTTTTCGACGCGCGGCGACTTGGAGATCGCCCAGGCCAAGGCATGTTCCCGGCCGCCGGACCCGATCACCAATACGCGCATTTGGAATTCCCCGATGAAAGGCGCTCCCCTCTAGCATGGGTGATCCTGGGCGTCACCCCAACGGTGACCTTGACGGACTCGTCTCCATGACGCACCTCAGTTCCATGGCCGAGACGCTGACCAACGCCG
>JAEZKB010000269.1 GCA_023415605.1 Pseudomonadota bacterium | reverse complement strand
TACGACGAATCTGCCTCGCGAATCAGATCCAGCAGGCCTGGGACGTCAGCCCGGTGATAGGCCGAGTTACCTTCAGTCGCCCAGGTGTTGAGCAGAAAGGTCGTGGGATCGGCCTGGATGCCGCTTTGGCGAGTGGCCATCTCGAAGTCGTTATTGATGCGCACCTGCTCACCCCAGGCAACGTCTTCCACTACGTCCAATGTAATGTTGAAGCCGGCCTCAGCGGCCATGGCCTGGATGATCTGCGCCTGTTGCTGGTCCAGATCACGGGAGTGCACCGTGAGGCTGACTTCGATTGGGGTTGGCACGCCGGACTCCGCGACCATTGCGCGCGCCTTCTCCAGGTCGTACTCGTAGAACGGTACGGTATCGTCGTACCCAATAGTCCCGGGAACGAATTCGTACGGTAGCGGCTCACCCAGCTCCGCACCCAGCGCCTGGGCGATGGCGTTGCGATCGATAGCGTGGTGGAAGGCCTGGCGCAGCGTCAGGTTGTCCATGAAGGGCCCCTTCTTCGAGTTGAAGAAGTACTGCCGCTTCAGACCACCCCACGGCGCTTCGAGGTACCGCGCATCGGACATGGACTTCGCGGCCGGCACGTCACGACCCGGCACGTTGCGCATGAAGTCCGCTGTGCCAGCGCGCATCTCAGCGAACTCGGTGGCGATCGAGATGATGATGCGGTAGGTGATCCCGTCCATGTACGGCAGGGGTTGGCCATCCGCACCCATTTGCCAGTAGTTCTCGTAGCGGACGACCTCCAGAGAGTCACCCGTGCGCCACTCAACAAACTTGAACGGGCCGGTACCAACCGGATTGGACTGCAGCCACTCCTCGCCATGCTCATCCGCTGCCGCCTTGGAGACGATGGCGGTCTCGAGGATGGCATCGCTCAAGGAGACCAGGAGCCCAGCGCTTGGCCGCGTCAGGTTGATCTGCACCGTCAGGTCATCAACGACTTCAGCTGGATTCTCCGGGTCGACAGCTTGGAGATACGCGGCTGCGAAGCTGTCCGGCGTTTGCACCATGCGCGTTATGTTCCAGACGACTGCCTCTGCGTTGAGTGGCGAGCCGTCGTGGAACGTGACCCCTTCGCGGAGCTTCAAAACCAGGGCCGTGTCAGACGTTTCCCACTCGGTGGCCAGCTGCGGCTGAACTTCAAAGTCGCCCGCTTCATTAGGTCGCCAGCCCAGCAACCACTCATAGACGGCAGCCCGGGTGGTGCCGTTCGAGTGGATTGGGTCCATCGACACGAAGTCGCTGGTCCACATCACGGTGGCAGTGCCCCCACGAACCGGCTCGCCATCCTGGCGTAGCGGGCCGGCGAGGGAAGACTGCCCGAGTCCCGTCGTTGCCAGGGCAAGGCCCCCGGCTCCCATCAGCAACTGACGACGGGATGTACGCGGATTGGAAACCACGATGTTCCTCCTCGTTTTCGGTCGAATGCGATGACCTTTAACGCGCGTTGAAACGTGGGTCCAGCACCTGCCGGAGCCCGTCACCGATGAAGTTGAACGAGAGCACAGTCAGGAAGATGGCAACGCCGGGTGCGAAAGCGAGCCAGGGCGCTACCTCCAGGTACTGCGACCCTGTGCGTAGCATGGCGCCCCAACTCGGCGTGGGCGGTTGCACGCCGACACCGAGGAATGAGAGCGAGGCCTCAGTCACGATGGCGGTGGCCACCAGCAGCGTGGCCTGGACAATGATGGGAGACGTGGCATTGGGCCAGATATGCCGCGCGATGATCCTGGAGTCAGATGCTCCGGACACGCGCGCGGCGGACACGTACTCGCTCTCGCGGATCGAGAGCGTCTGGGCCCGCGCCAACCGGGCAATGGTTGGCGACGATATGAAGCCGATTGCGATCATCACGTTCCGAATGCTGGGACCGAGCGCGGCTGTGAGGCCGAGCGCCAGAATCAGGCCCGGAAACGCCTGAACGGAATCGACAAACCGCATGATTACCTCATCAACCACTCCTCCCACGTAGCCACTAAGCAACCCGAGTACAGCCCCGAACACCACGGCGATGGCAACCGAAATGGCGCCAACCTGGAGCGAGACTCGCGAGCCATAGATGATCCGGGAGAGCACGTCCCGTCCCAGGTCATCAGTGCCCAGCCAATGGGCACTCGATGGCGCCTGAGCAATCGCCAGGTAGTCCTGCTTGAGGGGGTCATACGGGCTGATAACCGGGGCGAAGATCGCGCAGAGCACGACGATCCCCAGGATGACGAGACCAAAGTTCACCAGGCGCGTCTGGCGCAACCGGCGTAAGGCGGGGAAGCTGCGGCCGGCCGCCGGAAGCCAGGAAGTGGCGGCACGGTTGCCCAGGGGACTGGCGATCATCGTTGACGTGGTCTCCGTTCGTAGTGCGTCACAGTTCGGCCTGCGGCGCGGTCAGCGGACGGTTTGCCGGTGGACTCTGCGCTTCTAGTGCATACGAATCCTTGGATCGAGGTAGCCGTAAGTCAGGTCCGTCAACAGGTTGGCCACCATCACCGCCAGGGTCAGCATCAGCACTGCGCCCTGGAGGACCGGGTAGTCGCGGAAGAAGATGGCGTCCACGGCTGCGCGCCCCACACCCGGGATGGCGAAAACCGTCTCGGCAATGGCAGCCCCGGACACCAGCCCGCCAACTTGCAAGCCAATGATGGTCAGCACAGGGATCATGGCGTTCTTGAATGCATGAGTGAACAGGACGCGGTTTTCGCTCAGACCCTTTGCCCGTGCTACTCGCACATAGTCCTGCCCCAATGTTTCGATCAGGGATGAGCGCGCCTGCCTCATGATGATGGCTGCAGAGCTGGTGCCCAACACCAGTGCCGGCATCATCAGCATCTTCAGGCTGAGCGCCAGGTCCTCGCTGGGTGGGGTGTAGCCGCTCGGTGGCAGCCAGCGAAGGTAGACGCCAAACAGGTAGATGAGCAGCAGCGCCAGCCAGAACCCCGGG
>JAEZKB010000258.1 GCA_023415605.1 Pseudomonadota bacterium | reverse complement strand
GATCTGCGTGGGCGAGGCTGGGTCGTTGACATAGTTCCTCCACGCGTCGAGCGGCTCCGGCAGTGTCAGCGTCTCGACCAGCGTCAGCTCACCCGTCGTGGCCGGGTCGAACTTCAGGAACCAGTTGTAGCAGGCAGAGTCAGGCAGGTTGGGCACCAGCAGATTGTCGAAGCTGTAGCTCTGACCGTCGCGGGTAAACTCGGTCCTGAAGGTGGACTCGACGATTTCCGCCGCGCCTACCGCTCCGCTGGCGCTCACCACCATGAGTGCTGTCAGCCACCGCCTCACTGCCGCATCCTCCCTTTGCGGCGCACCATAGCATCGGCTCTGTACGGTGAAAGGACGAAATCGGAGGCTCCTGCCCAAGCAGTCAGGCTCGGCCGGCGTCCAATGCTTGCATCGGGCGGGTGAAATGCGCTCGATTGGTCCATCCCGTCCGGAGACATGCTCATGCGCCGCCTCGCCGCCTGCTTCGCTCCTCTCTTCTTCTTCGCCGCCCCCGTCTTCGCGCAGGACGCGCCGGAGGGCGACTACGCTACCTTCATTCCGGGCGGTGACGGTGAGCCATTCAGCACCTGGGGCGAGACGGCGCCTGACACCGGCCTCGTCACCCGCATCTTCGCGCTCTCTTTCGCGGAGACCTGCTCCTGGGCCATCGGTGGCGATCCGGAAATGCGCAAGCCCGAGGTGCATGACCTCACTTACCGCTATTCGTTCGACGAGCCGGACAGGCCGGACCATGCGCTCAAGCTTTATCGGTTCTTCTGCAATGCCGGTGCCTATAACGAGCAGCATGTCTACATGCTCTGGGACGGCGACAACGGCTTACGCCCGGTGAGCTTTGCCGAGCCGACTTATCAGACCGAACTGGCTGACCCTGAGAATCCGGACAGCGCCGTGACCGGTATCAGCATCACCGGCTTTACAGCGCGTCAGACGGTCACCAATTCGACCTTCGACGCTGACAGAGGCATGATCGTGAACCATGCCTGCTTTCGCGGCATATGCGACGCATCCTCGGATGGCGTCTGGATACTCGACGGGCCCGACTTCCGTCTGGCTCGTTTCGCTGTCGACCCGAGCTATGACGGTGAGGAGAACCCCATCACTCTCGTGGACTATTCAGGCCCTGTCGCGGTGCCGATGGGTGCGGTGCCATCCGCCGAGAACAGCGTAACGAATAACTGACACCCGGAAACAAAGAGGCCGCAGCGCTGTCTCCAGCGTTGCGGCCCTGAGAAGCACCCGCTGCACTGTTGAGGGCTTGGGGGCAGCAGCAGATACCTCTCGTGCGTTCACCAGTGCATGGGTCGTTTGCAGTATTCCAGTGAACTGTCCCTAAGATGGCCTCTATTTGCGGCGGGAAAAGTGGGCCTCACTCAATGGTGAACGCTCGTGTTGCCGAACGCTTCCGAAGTCCCTAAGAGAGTCCCGCAAGGCCTTGTTTTGCGACGAGGCAGTGCAAAGAGAACATAATGGACATCATCACACCGAAGGCCTTGCCGCAGAAGGCATTCACCGATCCGCAGGCGGCCTGGGACTATGTCTCCGAGATCTACAAGCGGAACACCGGCTTCATCCGCGACCAGTTGCTGGCTCTGACCAAGGGCCGCGTTCCCAAGGGCCGGGTCCGCGCCTACTATCCCGAAGTGCAGGTTACCTCGCGCAGCTACGGCAAGACCGACAGCACCCTGCCCTACGGCTACCTGCATACGCCCGGCATCTACCGCACGACGATCACCGCGCCGGATCTCTTCAAGACCTATCTCATCGAGCAGTTCACGGTGATCCTCGCCAACCATGGCGGGGCGATCGAAGTCGGCGAATCCACCACCCGTATCCCGCTGCATTTCGCCATTCCATCGAACGAACGCATCGACGGCGAGGCGATCAACCAGCTGCCGATCCCGCTGCGCGACCTCTTCGATGTGCCGGACCTGCAGGATACCGACGACGAGATCGCCAACGGCACCTTCGTGCCCCCGGTCGGCGGACCCTACCCCTTGGCGCATTTTACCGCGCCGCGCGTGGACTACTCGCTGCAACGGCTCAGCCACTACACTGGCACAGAGGCCGATCACTTCCAGAATTTCGTGATATTCACCAACTACGCCTTCTACATGGACGAGTTCGCCCGCGTGGCGCAGAAGTTCATGGAAGACGGGCATCCGGAATATGAGAGCTTTGTCGAGCCCGGCGGGTTCACAACGCTCAACAAGCGGCTCGGCGGCGGCACTACGGGCACAAGGGCGGCACGTATCCCTCAGATGCCCGCGCTGCATCTCACCATGCCACGAAACCGGGGTATCACCATCGTCAACATCGGCGTCGGTCCTTCGAACGCAAAGACCGCCACCGACCACATCGCGGTGCTGCGTCCGCATGCCTGGATCATGCTGGGCCATTGCGCCGGCCTCCGCAATTCGCAGGAACTGGGCGACTATGTGCTGGCCCACGCCTATCTGCGCGAGGACCATGTGCTCGATGCCGACTTGCCGGTGACAGTGCCGATACCCGCCCTCGCGGAAGTGCAGGTGGCGCTCGAGAAGGCCGTGGAAGAGATCACCCATACCGAGGGGATCGAGACCAAGCGCATCATGCGCACCGGCACCGTTGCCACCTTCGACAACCGTAACTGGGAGTTGCGCGACCAGACCGAGATCACGCGCCAGCTGTCGCAGTCGCGTGCCGTCGCGCTCGATATGGAATCGGCCACCATCGCTGCCAACGGCTTCCGTTTCCGTGTCCCTTACGGCACGCTTTTGTGCGTATCGGACAAGCCGTTGCACGGAGAACTTAAACTACCCGGCATGGCCTCGGACTTCTACCGCACACAGGTCAACCGCCATTTCCAGATCGGCCTGCGCGCCATGGAAATCCTCCGCGACCAGCCCCCCGAGCGCCTGCACTCGCGCAAACTGCGCAGCTTTGCGGAAACAGCGTTCCAGTAAGGAACCAGACTGCTGCGCGATAATCGCGCAGCTCAAATCGGCTGGTAGTCGATCTCCAGGAACTTCTCGACTTCCCGCTTCCAGCGCTCCTCGACGAATTTTACGTGCTTGGGGTGCTTGTCGTAGGCGTCGTACGCGGCCTGGTCGGCGAACTCCATGGAGAAGCCGAACTCGTAGTCGTTCTTCTTGCTCACTTGGCGGAGCTGCTCGAACTTCTTCACCCCGGGAATATCATGCAGCGCCGCCTTCGCATCGCGCATGAAGGCCTTTTCCTGTAGCGAGCCATGCGCATGCTTCAGGGTGAATACGACAGTGTGACGGATCATGCGGTTGCCCCCTCCAGGGTCACGGCTTCGCTCGCGGCGATTGCCGCCATATTGACCACCCCGCGGCTCGTCGTCGAGGGGGCGAGAATATGGGCCGGCGAGCGCGGGCCCATCAGAATGGGGCCGACGGCGAGCGCATTGGTCATTTCCTTGAGCAGCGTCATCGAGAGGTTGGCCGAGTCGAGGTTGGGGAACAGCAGCAGGTTGGCTTCGCCCTTGAGCACTGTCTCGGGGATATAGCGTTCTCGCAGCTCCTGGTTGAGCGCGAGGTCGCCCTGCATTTCGCCTTCGACGATCATCTCGGGCGCCGCGTTCTTCAAGAGCTTGTAGGCCTCGCGCATCTTGAAGGCGCTGTCACCATCGCGCGACCCGAAGTTCGAGTAACTCAGCAGCGCCGCGCGCGCCTCGATATTGAAGCGCTTGAGGTGATCCCGTGCCTGGAGCGCAATCGAGACGATCTCCTCGGGCGTGGGGTCCATGTTGACGTAGGTGTCGGTGAGGAAGAAGGCGCCACGCGGCATGATCAGCATCGAGAGCGCCGAGACGTCCTTGACCCCGTCCTGCAAGCCGAGCACCGAGCGAATGTCGCGCACATGCTTGATGTACCGGCCCTGCAGGCCGCAGAGCATGGCGTCGGCATCGCCGCGCTTTACGGCCAGTGCCGCAATGGTCGTCGTGTTGGTGCGCACGATGGTGCGAGCGGTGTCTGGCGTCACCCCGTTGCGGCCCACCAGCGAGTGGAACAGCGCCACATAGTCGCGATAGCGCGGATCGTCCTCGGGGTTCACAACCTCGAAATCGCGGCCGGGCTTCAGCGACAAACCGAAACGCTCGATTCGGCTTTCCAGCACGGCCGGGCGGCCAATGAGGATCGGGCGGGCAATGCGCTCTTCGAGTATCACCTGGGCGGCGCGTAGCACGCGCTCGTCCTCGCCGTCCGAAAAGATCACCCGTTTCCCCTGCCCCTGGGCCCGGTCGATGATGGGCTTCATCACCAGCCCGGAGCGGAAGACGAAGCGATTAAGCGTATCCTGATAGGCGTCGAAATCCAGAATCGGTCGCTTGGCGACGCCGGTAGCCATCGCGGCCCGCGCCACAGCCGGCGCGATCCGGAGGATTAGCCGCTGATCGAACGGATTCGGAATGATGTGCTCAGGGCCATAAACCGCCGGCTGGCCCGAGGGCGATACTTCGAGGCCTGGGTCATGCGCCAGCTTGGCGATGGCCTGCGCCGCCGCGAGCTTCATCTCCTCGTTGATGGTGGTCGCGCCCACATCGAGCGCGCCGCGGAAGATGAACGGGAAGCAGAGGACGTTGTTGACCTGGTTAGGGTAGTCCGAGCGCCCGGTGCAAACCATGGCATCGGGGCGGATCGCCTTGGCTTCTTCCGGCATGATCTCCGGATTCGGGTTGGCCAGCGCCAGGATCAGCGGCTTGGGCGCCATCTTCTTGAGCATGTCGGGCTTCAGCGCACCCGCCGCGGATAGCCCGAGGAAGATGTCGGCGTCGTCGATCACCTCGGCAAGAGTCGTCGCCTCGGTATCGTGGCGGCAGAACTGGCCGCGCCACTTGTCGTTGACGTCGTTACGCCGGTAGGTCAGCAACCCGTCCTTGTCGGCCACCCAGATGTTCTCGAGCTTGGCGCCCAGTGCCAAGAGGATGTTGAGGCAGGCAATGGCAGCCGCACCGGCGCCCGAGGTGCAGATCTTGACCTCGTCGATCTTCTTGCCCGAGAGTTCCAGCCCGTTCAGCACCGCCGCACCGACGATTATCGCGGTGCCGTGCTGGTCATCATGAAAGACCGGGATATTCATCCGGGCCCGTAGCGCCTCCTCGATCTGGAAGCATTCGGGCGCCTTGATGTCCTCGAGATTGATGCCGCCGAAGGTCGGCTCCAGCGGCCGCACCACTTCAATGAATTTTTGCGGGTCCGTCTCGTCGATCTCGATATCGAAGACGTCGATGCCGGCGAACTTCTTGAAGAGGACAGCCTTGCCTTCCATGACCGGCTTACTCGCCAGCGCGCCGATATTGCCGAGCCCGAGCACGGCCGTACCGTTGGAGATCACCGCGACGAGGTTGCCGCGAGAGGTATAGCGGGTCACCGCGTCGGGATTGGCGGCAATCTCCTCCGACGGCGCGGCGACGCCCGGCGAATAGGCCAGAGCCAGGTCGCGCTGGTTGCCGAGTGGCTTGGTGGGCTGGATTTCCAGCTTTCCTGGCTTCGGATGCTCGTGGAAATGCAGCGCTGCTTCACGCAGGGCTTTGCGCTGCTCGGTCATGTCGGAGGACATGGATGCTCCCTCAACTCACTGGCATGCTAGTTGCCACTAATCTTGGGCCAAGGGAAGGCCGTGGGCCGGCGGCATGGAGTGGGTATTCAGGCTGCGGCCGTCGCGGCAGCCGGTAGCGCGGCCGTCGGCTTGCCGCCGCCATTCAGTGCCCGGGCGAGGTCACGGAACGGCCCGACCTTTATGGCGGGGGCAAACAGGAAGCCCTGCGCCATCACGACACCCCGGGCCCGCAGGTAGAGTGCCTGAGCCTCGGTCTCGACGCCCTCGGCCACGATCTCGGTGCCGAGGTCGTGCGCCATCGAAATCAGTCCGTCGAGCACCGGCACCTGCGTGGTGCCCGGCTTGATCATGTCGGTGAAGATCCGGTCGATCTTGATCACATCGACGCCAAGCGTTTGCATATAGGCCAGGTTCGAGTGGCCGGTGCCGGCGTCGTCCATGGCCAGCCGCGAGCCCAGCGCATGCAGCCCGGCAATCACTGCCGTGGTCTGTGGGGAATTGTCGAGCGGCCGGCGCTCGGTGATCTCGAACACCAACTGGCGGAAGCTGATGGGGGAATCGGTGAAGATCGCCTGCACGTCCTCGACGATCGACCCGTCGCGGAAATGTCCGTCGAATAGGTTTATGGAGATCTTGAGGTCCGGCATGTCGCGGCAGAGCTCGCTGAGGTCGGTCTTGACCTGCTGCATCAGGCTCAGCGTCATCGGGATGGCGAGGCCGGTGACTTCGGCATAATCGATGAATGCGCCGGGCGGCACCACTTCGCCGCTCTTCTTCTCCCAGCGGCAGAGCACTTCGCACCCGGCGAGCGCGCCGGTCCGCAGGTTGATCACCGGCTGGTACCAGGGGCGGATCTCGCCGGCTTCGATGGCACGTTCGAGGTCGAAGGCTGGTAGTTTCGAGCGCCGCACATATTGCAGCGACAGGATCAGGAAGGCGCCGCTCATCAGGCAGGCGACGACCGTGAAGCTGGCGTCGAGGTCGGCATAGTCGGCACGGACCATGGCGAAGGGCACGGCCCCTTCCGCCTTGACGGGGATCTCGCCGGCAATGGCCTCGGTATGGAGGAACTCGGTGTCGCCGCGATTGTCGAAGGCGCCTGGATCACCGGCTGCGGTGATCGGAGTTCCATTGGTCAGCGACAGACGCACCATGGCGGTCGGTTTCAGGCCGCGCAGCAGCGTTTCGGCAGGGTTCGCGATCAGCGGGACGAAGGCCGAGACGCTGCGCTGACCGCCGAAATCCTGCGTTACCTTCATGGCCGGCGTCGGCATGTCGCCGAGCTTGACCATGGTGATCGTCTCGGTGTGGCCGGGAATGCTGAGGCTGGCAGAGATTGGCGAGTAGCTCACCTGCTTGCCGAACGCGTCGCAGTACTGCACTCCGTCGGCGTTTTCGACCAGTACCTGCTTGAGGTAGAGGCTCGATTCCATCCGCTTGTGCACATTGGCGACGAAGGTCGGCGTGCAGAGCGACGGACTGGAGGCGAGGATGCCGCGCAGAGAGCCGATGGCGTCCTGCGCCGTGGCCTGGATGCGCTCCGTGATACCGTCAACGACCTGCTGGAGCTGGGCCCGCTCCTTCATCCGCACATAGGAATCGAGCAGATAGTCGACGCCAAGCACAGGCAGGAACGCGGCAATCGCGCTCAGCAGCATGATGACGTGAGAATATTTCGACTTCACCGCAGACTCGGCCCCGGCCCCAGACCACGAGTCCTAACGGCCCAGCCTTTAAGAGAGTGTTAACGTGCGTTAACCATCTGTGCCGGAATGGGACTGCTGAGTGCGGAAGGGAGCCAGGGCCGGACCAGTGCCGGCCCCATCAACTCTGCCAAACGCGCTCTTCGCGCCCTAGTCCGCCTTCGCCGTCACTCGCAGGTGCAACTCTCGCAGCTGCTTGGGCGATGCGGGACTCGGCGCGCCCATCAGCAGGTCTTCGGCCTGCTGGTTCATCGGGAAGAGCGTGATTTCGCGCAGGTTCTGCACGCCGCACAGCAGCATCACCACACGGTCGATGCCGAAGGCCGCTCCGCCATGCGGCGGGGCGCCGTACTGGAACGCGCGGTAGAGGCCGCCGAAGCGTTCTTCCACATCCTGCTTGCTGAGGCCGACCAGTTCGAACGCCTTGACCATGGTGTCCGGCTGCTGGTTACGGATCGAGCCGGAGGCAATTTCGTAACCGTTGCATACGGCATCGTACTGGTACGCCTTGATCGACAGCGGATCAGGCCCGTTCAGCGCCTCGAGGCCACCCTGTGGCATCGAGAACGGGTTGTGGGCGAAGTCGATCTTCTTCTCGTCCTCGTTCCACTCGTAGAACGGGAAATCGACGATCCAGCAGAGTTCGAAGCGGTCGAGATCGGTGAGGTTGAGATCGAGGCCGACCTTGACCCGCGCTTCGCCGGCGAACTTGTACATCTTTTCGGGGCGGCCCAGCACGAAGAACACGGCATCGCCGTCGGCGAGACCGAGCTGGGTGCGGATCGCGGCGGTGCGCTCTTCGCCGATATTCTTGGCGATCGGACCCGAGCCGGCGCCGTCCTTGAAGAAGATGTAGCCGAGCCCGGGCTGCCCCTGGCTCTGCGCCCAGGCGTTCATGCGATCGCAGAAGGCGCGGCTGCCGCCGGTCTTTGCCGGGATGGCCCAGACCTCGACCTTTTCGTCGGTGGCGATCTGGTTGGCGAAAACGCCAAAACCCGAACCGCGGAAGTGGTCGGTGACGGCCTGCATTTCGATCGGGTTGCGCAGGTCCGGCTTGTCCGAGCCGTACTTGCGGATGGCCTCGTCATACGGGATGCGCGGCCATTCCTTGGTGACCGGCTTGCCGTCGGCGAATTCCTCGAAGAGGCCAGTCATGACCGGTGCCATCGTGTTCCAGATTTCTTCCTGGGTGACGAAGCTCATCTCGAGGTCGAGCTGGTAGAACTCGCCCGGCAGGCGGTCGGCGCGCGGGTCTTCGTCGCGGAAGCACGGCGCAATCTGGAAGTAGCGGTCGAAGCCGGCCACCATCAGCAGCTGCTTGTACTGCTGCGGCGCCTGCGGCAGGGCGAAGAACTTGCCGGGATGGATGCGGCTGGGCACGAGGAAGTCGCGCGCACCCTCGGGCGAGGAGGCCGTCAGGATCGGGGTCGAATACTCGGCAAAGCCGATCTCGCCCATGCGACGACGCATCGACGCTATGACCTTGGTGCGCTTGACGATGTTGGCGTGCAGCGTCTCGCGGCGGAGGTCGAGAAAGCGGTAGCCCAGGCGGATATCTTCCGGATAGTCCGGCTCGCCGAACACCGGCAGCGGCAGTTCCTTGGCCTCGCTCAGCACTTCGAGCTCGCGGATGAAGACTTCCACGGCGCCGGTCGGCTGCTTGGCGTTGACGGTCTCGGGCGTGCGGGCCTTCACCTCGCCATCGACGCGGATCACCCACTCCGAGCGCACCGTCTCGGCCAGCTTGAAGGCGGCGGAATCCGGGTCGATCACCAGCTGCGTCTGCCCATAGTGGTCGCGCAGGTCGATGAACAGCAGGCCACCATGGTCACGGACGCGGTGCACCCATCCCGACAGGCGCACATTATTGCCCACGTCCCCCACTGTGAGGGCTGCGCAGGTGTGTGTGCGATAGGGGTGCATTTTCTCGACTCTTGTCCGGAGTTGCTGGGGGCAAAATTGCGGCGCGAAAAGCGCATGCAAGGGCAGCTTTGTCAAGTTTTCGGGGTGCAGCCGCCCTGCCGCGGCGCGCGCCGCGCAGCCCGGCAAAGGGCAATTGTTTCTGGAAAGCGTGCTATTCCCCTGTTATGACGCAAACTAATACCAAGCCTTGAAAGGCGATACATGGAGCTCATTACCTCCACCGACGTGCTCGCCGCGTTTTGCGAGCGGGCCGCCGGACATGATTATGTGACGGTCGATACCGAGTTTCTGCGCGAGACAACTTACTGGCCTAAACTTTGTTTGCTGCAGGTTGCCACCGAAGACGAAGCGGTGCTGATCGACCCGTTGACCGACGGCCTAAGCCTCGCGCCCTTCTTTGCACTCCTTGCCAACGACAACGTCCGGAAGGTCTTCCACGCCGCTCGGCAGGACATCGAGATTTTCGTCAAGTTGACCGGCAAGGTGCCGCTCAACATCTTCGACACTCAGATTGCCGCTTCCGTCTGCGGCTTCGGCGACAGCGTCTCCTACGATAATCTCGTGCGCTCCGTGACGGGCGTGGAACTGGACAAGTCCTCGCGCTTCACCGACTGGTCCGCCCGCCCCCTCAGCGAAAAGCAGCGGCTCTATGCGCTGGCGGACGTCACGCATCTGCGCGACATCTACAAGACCCTGGTCGAGCAGGTAGAGAAGACCCATCGCTGGGACTGGGTCGAGGACGAACTATCGGTCCTTCGATCTATCGATACCTATGTCGTGCAGCCGGAAAATGCCTGGGAGCGGCTGCGCGCCAAGCTCAACCGGCCGCGCGACATGGCCGCGCTCCAGCACCTCGCCGCGTGGCGCGAGAAGCGGGCGCAGGATTCCGACCAGCCGCGCAGCCGCATTCTCAAGGACGACGCGCTGATCGAACTGGCTATGCAGCGCCCCTCCAGCCCCGAGGCCTTCGACAAGCTGCGTGCCGTGCAGCGCGGCTACGGCCGGTCCTCGGCTGCGGCCGAGATCATTTCGATCATCAAGAGGGTCGAGGCGCTGCCCAAGGGCGAGCTGCCGGCCATGCCCGAACGTTATCGCGGTCCGTCGCCCAAGGGCGCTGTGGGCGATCTCGTCCGTGTGCTGCTAAAGGCCGTCTCGGAAGAACACGGCGTCGCCGCCCGCATCATTGCCACCTCCGACGATATCGACGCCCTTGTACTCGACGACGATGCCGACGTCCCGGCCTTGAAGGGCTGGCGCCGCAAGCTCTTCGGCGAGAAGGCCCTCGCCATCAAGCACGGCAGAATCGGCCTCGCCGCCACCCGCAAGGGCGTCGTCGAAATCCCGATCGCGGATTAACCCGCAACCACTCGTGCGTTCTTGATGCCCGCTACGCCGGCGAGCTGATCCAGCCGGCCCTGCAGGTGCTCACCGTCCAGGAACGCCAGGTCCTGCGGCAGATGCAGGTGCAAAGTGCCGTCGACCAGCGAAAAGCTCGCGCGCGGCAGGATGCCAGGCATGGCCGCGGACATTGGATAGGCTACGCGCATGATGGCGCCGATCAGGCGGGCCTTCATGCTGGACGCGGGCCCTGACAGTCCCAGCAGGGCCTGGTTCTGGCTCTTGTGCTTGAGGCCCATATAGCGGACCGCCAGCACCTCGGCGAGAAAGGCGCGGCCGGGATGGTCGACGCCGGTCAGCGACCCATAGGCGATCATATCTACGCTTTGTTCGCCGCGGTAATCCGGATGGCCGCGCCAGCCGATATCGGCGAGATAGCAGGCGACCTTGCGCAGCCGTAGCTCGTCCGCCGTTTCGCGCACTCCCACGGCGGTCAGGAAGGCGGCGGAAAAATCGATGAGATCCTGCGCGTGCGCCGGCGAACGCGAGCGCAGCGTGTTCACCTCCTCGGCGCCCTGCTGCAGCGGGTCGACGCGGCGCTCCTTGTCGTCGAGCAGCCCATAGAGGTAGCCCTCGCGCACGCCCAGCGCCGAAAACACCACCTTGTCGTACTTGCCGATTTTCAGGACTTCGGCCAGCACTGCCGCGCCATACGGCACAAGCTCGCGGCGTGACGAACTCACATGCTCGGCACCCACATAGGTCTTGCCGTCGGCATATTGTTCAACGATCTCCTCACACATCTTGAGGATGTCGGCCGCCGGCGCCTCGTAGTGCTGGACCATGTGCAACGGATAGTCGCGCAGCACCTGATGCAGCTTGGCAAGCGATCGCCAGGTACCGCCGATGGCGCAGAAGGCGCCGCCCTCCCGCCCCTTGAGGATGTCCGAAGCCTTGAGCCGTTGCTTGGCCAGCGCCTGCGCCTTGTCTGCCGAGGACCCGCTGTCATCCTGCAAGCGGATGACGCCGAGTTCATGCGTTTCGCCGGCAGAATCGAGCCCGGCATTCATCGCCGAGAGTTCGAGGCTGCCGCCGCCCAAGTCCCCGACCACGCCGATGAAGCCGGGAATGCCGGCAAGGACGCCGAGCGCGGCGAAATGCGCTTCCTCAGCGCCGCTCAGCACCTGCACACGAGCCCCCATGATGTCTTCGACGGCGTCGACGAAACCCTTGGAATTGCTGGCCTCGCGTACCGCCGACGTCGCGAGCACATAGACTTTTCCGACCTTCATGAGCTTGGCCACGAGGGCGAAGCGCTGGATGGCGGTCAGCGCCCGGTCGATATTCTCGTAGGCGAGCTTCCCCGAGGCAGCGACGCCGCGACCCAGCGCGCAGGCCGATTTCTCGTTGTAGAGCGGGGTCAGCGAGCGGGCGTGGCGTTCGTAGACGACGAGACGGACGGAGTTGGAGCCGATATCGAGGACTGCGACCGGTTTGGCGCCTTTGATGCGCCCTTGCGCGGTCGGATCGGCGTCAACGCCCCAGTACTGATTCAATCGTCACTCTCGTCCTGTTCGCGCTGCAAGGCGCTGCCGCGGCCGGAAAGGCTGGCATTGGTCATGAAATACTCGTGCGCACTGAAGGGTTCTTCGCCTTCAGCGAGGCGTATGCGATGCGAGCTGCCATCGGGCAGCACCTCCCAGCTCTGCTGGTTATCCTTGAGGTAGGTCACCAGCATACGATCGAGGATCTGTTTGTGCACGGTCTTGTTGACGATCGGCACCATCACTTCAACCCGCCAGTCGAGGTTGCGCTGCATCAGGTCGGCCGAGGACATATAGACCTTGGCACGGGCCGACGGCATCGGCTCACCTTGCCCGAAGCAGTATATGCGACTGTGTTCGAGGAAGCGGCCGACGACGGACTTCACCCTTATATTGTCCGAGAAGCCGGGAATTCCAGGCCGCAGGCAGCAGATGCCGCGCACAATCAGCTCGATCTTCACGCCCTTCTGGCTCGCGTCGTAGAGCGCGTCGATGATTTCCGGATCGACCAGCGCGTTGCACTTGAACCAGATCGACGCCGGCTCTCCGCGCTCGGCCAAGGCGACTTCCTTGGCGATGTGGTCGAGCAACGTCGAGCGCAGGTTGACCGGCGAGGCGGCAATGGCTTCGAGTTCAGTGGGCCGCGCGTAACCGGTGATGAAGTTGAACACGCGAGCCACGTCACGCGTGATCGCCGGGTCCGAGGTGAAATAACTCAGGTCGGTGTAAATCTTGGCTGTGATGGGGTGGTAGTTGCCGGTGCCCAGGTGGCAATAGCTCACCAGCTTGCCGCCCTCGCGCCGCACCACCTGGCTCATCTTGGCGTGGGTTTTGAGTTCGATGAAGCCGAAGACTACCTGAGCGCCGGCCCGCTCGAGGTCGCGGGCCCAGCGGATATTGGCTTCTTCGTCGAAGCGGGCCTTGAGCTCCACCAGCGCGGTCACCGACTTGCCCGCCTCCGCTGCCATGATCAGCGCCTTGACGATCGGGCTGTCGCGGGACGTGCGGTAAAGCGTCTGCTTGATGGCGACCACATTGGGGTCGCGGGCCGCCTGTAGCAGGAACTGCACCACCGTATCGAAGCTCTCGAACGGGTGGTGGACCAGGAGGTCCTTGGCCTTGATCGCGGCGAACATGTCGCCGTTGAAGTCGCGGACCCGCTCGGGGAAGCGCGGCATGTAGGGCTGGAATTTCAAGTCCGGCCGGTCGATCTCGCAGATCTTGCTGGCGTCGGCGAGGCCAAGGAAGCCTTCGACTTCGAACGTATCGGTGGCCCCCACTCCCAAGCGATCGGAAATCTGCCGGCGCAAGGCGCGCGGCATCTTCTTTTCGATTTCAAGGCGGATCACCTGGCCGCGGCGGCGCTGCCGCAAGGCGGACTCGAACTCCACGACGAGGTCTGCCGCTTCGTCGTCGATTTCGATTTCGCTGTCGCGGATGACGCGGAAGGCGCCGGAGCCGGCCACTTCGTAGCCGGGAAACATCTTATGGAAGAAGAGGTTGATGATCGTGTCGATGGTGACAACCTCGATCCGCCCGTCCTCAGTAAGTTCTGCCGGCAAGGTGATGAAGCGGTCGAGGTTGCTCGGCACGCGCACCAGTGCGGTCAGTGTCGACGTCGTCCCCGGCCGCACCATCTCGAAGGCCAGCGAGAACCCAAGATTGGGGATGAACGGGAAGGGATGCGCCGGATCGACCGCGATCGGGGTCAGCACCGGGAAGATCTCCTCGCGAAACAGCCGCTGCAGATACTTCACCTGGTCCTGGCTCAAGTCGTCGACTTCGTGGATCACCACGTTGGCGTCGAACAGTTCCTCACGCAGCGTCTGCCAGGCATCCTGCTGTTCGAGATGCAGGTGCTGGGCGAGGGTCGCGATCTCGTCGAGTTGCTCGGTCGGCGACAGGCCGTCGGCGCTCTGCGTGGCTAGGCCGGCGCGCACTTGGCCCTTGAGGCCGGCGACACGCACCATGAAGAACTCGTCGAGATTGTTGGCCGAAATCGACACGAAGCGCAGCCGCTCGAGCAGCGGATGGTTGGTGTTCCCCGCCTCCTCCAGCACACGCATGTTGAACTGCAGCCAGCTGACTTCGCGATTGACGAAGCGCGCCGGGCTGTGACGCAGCTCGGACACGTCCGGCGCGGCCGGCTCGACTTCGTGGAACTCGCTCAGCTCATTCATCTTCGTCGTCGCCTTCCAGCTCGCCCAGGTCGAGCGCCAATTGTGCTTCGTCGTGCGCCGCTTCGCGGAGCGCCAGCGCCTCGGCAGCGATGCTCCGGCTGATCGCCGTGCCGCGCGCCAGCGCCATCTCATCCATGAGGCCGACCAGAACGACGGCCTCCTCGGGCGATCGTTCCATCCGGGCAACCAGATAGGCGATCACCTTGGGATCGACGGTCACCTGGCGGTCGCCGAACAGTTTCACGAACATCTGCGACAATTGGATGTCATCGCTGGTGGAGACCGCGAAGTGCGCCGCGAGTCGGGCTCGCGACTTCAGATCATCGGTTTGGAACGGCCAGTTTGCAACGGGTTCCCGCGCGGTGAGCAGGAGTGGCCGCCCATCCCGCATCGATTGGTTGAGCAAGTGGAACAGCGCGTCCTCTTCATAGCCCCGGCTATCGACGTCCTCGATCACCAGCGGTGTCCGGCCGCCTGCTGTCGCAAACGCCTCCAGCGCGTCGGGCTCTGGAACCCCCGACCCTGCCCGCTCGGCCCAGATGCGCGCCAGGTGCGATTTGCCGGCGCTGGGCGGTCCCTCGATCAGCATCCAGGGCGGAGAGGGCCAGTCCGGGAAATGCTGGATGTGCCGGAACGCCAGTTCATTGCCCTCGCCGAGGATCAGGTCCTCTTCGGCATGGGAGGGCGTATGCCCCCATTCGAGGGTCAACTGGCCGGTCCGGACCGGCCGCGGCGCGGGATCGGTCATTCTGCGGGCTTGGCCTTCGGGGCGCGTCGGGTCCCTGCCGCCTTGACGGTGCCCGCCTTGGTCGACCGGACATTTGCCGACGGCTTGGCCGGGCGCACGTCGGCCGATTTGACCGGACCTTCGGTGACCACCGTCACCTGCACTTCGGGCGCATGGTGCTCCTCGGGGATCGTTTCGCCCAGGTAGAGCGAGCTCTCCTGATATTTGTGGAGCGCATAGCGGATCAGCACGCCCGCGATCGCCGTCAGCGGCACCGCCAGCAGCAGGCCGACAAAGCCGAACAGCAGGCCGAAGGCGAACAGTGCGAACATCAGCCAGACCGGGTTGATGTTGATCGACTGGCCCACGAGGTTGGGGACCAGGATATTCCCCTCGAGGAACTGCCCGATGATGTAGATGCCGAGAACGATGATCAGCCGCACCCACATGTCGGGCCAGAACTGCACCACGGCGATGGTCATCGACAGGGCAAAGCCGATCAGGAAGCCCACATAGGGCACAAAGCTCAGAATGCCGCCGATGAGGCCAATGGCGATGCCGAAATCGAGCCCGACCAGCCAGAGCGCCGTGCAGTAGTAGATGCAGAGTACGACGATGACCGAGCCCTGCCCGCGCAGCCAGCCGGCCATGGCGCGGTCGATCTGCCCCAGCACGCCGTGGATTTCGTCGCGATGCTGGCGCGGCAGCAGCGTATCGACGCGCTTGACCATGCCATCCCAGTCGAGCAGCAGGTAGAAGGCGACGACCGGCGTGATGAACAGCACCACCAGCGTATTGAGGACGCCGAACCCGCTTTGCGCAATCTGGGCGGCGAGCGTACCGGCCCATTCGATGCCGGTGCCGATCATGTCGGCGAGCGAAGCTTCGAGCTGGGCCGCCCGCTCCGGCCCAAGCCACTCGTTGAGCTGCGGGGCGAAATCCTGCACCAGATGCTGCAGATCGCCGATATAGGCCGGCAGCCGGAGCACCAGGCCGGCGACCTGGGTGGAGACCAGTGGCACCAGCATCAGCACCAGCCCGGTGATCACTGCGATCACCAGCACCAATACCAGGGCCGAGCCGACCGAACGCGGGATCTTCACCCGCTGCAGTAAATTGACGAGCGGATTGAGCAGGTAGGCGAGCGCCATGCCGACCACGAAGGGCAGCAGAATCGAGCGGAACACCCAAAGCAGCAGCACCGCCATCAGCAGCAGTCCGCCCCAGACCAGCACTTGATTTCTGAGTGTCATCGACCCGGGGAACCCTTGCGTACTGCGGGTGGAGCGGCTATCAGCGCCACGATACTCTTACCCCAAAAAGATCGGCTAGCAGAGCCCATGTCCGACGCGCAAAACCTGCCATCAAACGGACTGTCATACAAGCAGGCGGGCGTCGATATCGATGCCGGCAACGCCCTTGTAGAAGCGATCAAACCGGCGGTCCGTTCCACCCGCCGTTCCGGTGCCGATGGCGAGATCGGCGGTTTTGGCGGGCTCTTCGACCTCAAGGCCGCCGGCTTCACCGATCCGATCCTCGTCGCTGCCAATGACGGCGTCGGCACCAAGCTGAAGATCGCCATCGATACCGGGAGCCACGCCACCATCGGTCAGGACCTGGTGGCGATGTGCGTCAACGACATCATCGTCCAGGGCGCCGAGCCGCTGTTCTTTCTCGACTATTTCGCCACAGGCCGGCTCGATGTCGAAGCCGGAACGCAGATCGTCGAAGGCATTGCCGCCGGCTGCCGCATGGCCGGTTGCGCGTTGATCGGCGGCGAGACTGCCGAAATGCCGGGCATGTATCACGACAAGGATTATGATCTGGCCGGCTTTGCTGTCGGCGCCGCCGAGCGCGGCACCCTGCTGCCCCGCGCCGATATCGAGGCTGGCGATACGCTGGTCGCCATAGCGTCGTCCGGCGTCCACTCCAACGGCTTTTCGCTGGTGCGCAAGATCGTCGAGATTTCCGGCGTCGATTGGTACCTGCCGGCGCCGTTCGAGGGCGGCAAGACGCTGTCGGAGGCGCTGCTCACGCCAACCCGCATCTATGTGAAGCCGCTGCTCTCGGCGCTCAAGGCCGGGCTCAATATCAAGGCTCTCGCGCACATCACCGGCGGTGGCTTCATCGATAATATCCCGCGCGTGCTGCCGGACAATCTCGCGGCACACATAGACCTCACACAGATCACCGTACCGAAGGTGTTCTCCTGGCTCTCCCGCGTCGGTGGCTTGAGCGAGCGCGAAATGCTGCGCACCTTCAATTGCGGCGTTGGCATGCTCTGCGC
>JAEZKB010000106.1 GCA_023415605.1 Pseudomonadota bacterium | reverse complement strand
AGCCACTCGTTGTGGGCCTGCTCTTGGCGACTACCGCCACAGCGCATGCGCAGGACCCGATTTCCGGAACCTTCGCCCTTGCAGGGGCCGAGGCAAGTGTGACCGGTCAGGTGCTCGTGACGGAAACTGCGCCGTTAACAGCCCAGCTGTCGATCACGTTTGCCGACGCGGCTACCGGCACGCAGATCACCGACTTTGTCGAAGAGCTGACCCAAGAGCTCCACGTGCTGGCCGTCGACAGCAGCCTCTCCACCCTGGTCCACCAGCACGTAAAGGCTGCCAATCCTGACGGGGTCTTTACTGCCCAGATGCAGTTTCCTCGGCCAAGGACCTACCATATCTATGCCGATGCGGCTCCGGAGGGGCTCGGGCAGCAGGTACTGCGCTTTGACGTCCAGATCGGGGGCGAAGAGGAAACCGACGCACCATCCGCACCGCAGCGTTTCGCGGCGGACGATGAGATTACCCTGGCGTCGGGTGAATATGAAATAAAGCTCGATGCTTCCGGGCTCCTAGCCAATGAGGAGTCGATGCTGAAGATCACGATCCTCAAGGACGACACCCCGGCGACCGATCTCCACCCCTATCTCGGCGTTCCGGCGCACGCTGTCCTCGTGAAGGCTGAGGATCTTTCATACGTGCATGCGCATCCAATGGAAAAAGGCCGAGCCGAGGAGCATGGCATGCACGGAGCACACGCCGATGCGGCCATGGAACATGATGGTCATGGAGCTCACGCAGCCGCGACCGAGCCGCAGAGCCATGGGCACGCTCATGCAGATATGACCAAGACGGTATCGCCTGCCATGACTCTGCACATGACCCCAGGGGGCCCCGGCGACTACACGCTTTTTCTGGAGTTTATCGGCGGTGATAAGGTCCACACCATTGCGGTGCCGCTCGAGCTAGCATAGTTGCTGGGCAAAGCGAATTGCGCTTCGCTGCACCTGAGTCTCGCTGCGCTGGTGTGGCGTCCGGTAGATCTCGGACCGCAAACTATGCCGGTATATAGACAGAGGGAGCCATCATGTCCTCGGCGATGGACCGGGGTGCTCGTGTCGGCTCTCCCACATCCTGTCCCTTGGCGACATGGCCGACGTCGATGTGGGCGACGAGAAGCCGCTGGGCTCTCTCGGCGAAGAGAACTTCGAGGCCGAGCGACTGGGCCAGCACCGTGCCGCGCTCGGGGCCGAGGACCATGAAGGCAGTGGCCCAGGCGTCGGATGTCATGCAATCGGTGGCACGGACGGTGACGGCCGCAGGACCGCCGCGGAGGGGCGCCGCCCCGCGCGGGTCCATCGTGTGGCCATAGGCGATGCCGTCGCGCTCGCGCACCTGGCGATAGTCCCCGGACGTTGCGAGCGACGCGCCGGTGATCTCGATGATGCCGTCAACGCTGCGGCGGCCGACCTCTGGTCGTTCCAACGCCACGAACCATGGCGATCCATTCGGCTTGGCGGCCCCGGCCCGGACTTCGCCGTCGATCGAAGCGAGGTAGCTCGTGACGCCATCCGCTTCGAGCACACGCGCCAGTTCGTCGACGCCAAAACCCTTGGCGATGCCGCTCAGATCGAGCATCACCGGCGCGAGCTTGCGCACGCGGTTCGCGACCAAGTCCAGTTCCAGCGCCAGATGAGCCGCCACGCGCGGCTCCGCGACAACGGCGCCATCGACCCGGCCAGTAGCAGGGCCAAAACCCCACGCAGTCACGAGGTCACCGACCCCGATGTCGAAGGCGCCATCGGAAAGGCGGCCGACTTCGACCGCAGCCGCGAGTACTGTCGCCAGTTCCTTCCGCACATCGACCCAGCGCCCCACCCGGGCACGGTTGAGCCGCATGAGGTCGGACTCCGGCTTCCAGGTCGACATCTGCTTGTCGACTTGGTCGACTGCCCGCTGCAGCTTTACATTCAAGCCCTTCAGGTCCGCGCTTTCGGG
Organism: Pseudomonadota bacterium; assembly: GCA_023415605.1. Taxonomy (GTDB): domain Bacteria; phylum Pseudomonadota; class Alphaproteobacteria; order Rhizobiales; family Devosiaceae; genus Devosia_A. Next base: position 1,902 of record JAEZKB010000106.1, on the reverse strand, counting down.
CGCAAAGAAGACGGCCGAATAGCGCGTGCCCATGGTTGCACCGCTCAACACGCGCCGGACCAGACCGGCATCAGTAGGCGTCTTCAAGATACAATCCCTTTCGCTTGAGTGCGGCGACAGTGAGCCCGATCGGCGCGAGGGCGGCATCGACGGTCTCACGCACCCCGGCGGCCATGTTGCGCCCGCCGCAGACCATGATCTGTGCCCCGTCCCGCACCAGCTGGCGGATGACCGACGCCTCTTCGCCGAGCCGGTCCTGCACATAGGCGCCATCCAGCACCCGCGAGAACGCGGTGGTCAGTGAGGCGAGCCGCCCTTCCCCCAGGGCCTCATCGAATTCCTCGCGATAGAGGAAATCCGAGGCGGGGTCGCGGGCACCGAAGAAGAGGTGGACCGGCCGGCGGCGGTTGCGGCGGAGGAACCCGGCCAGCGGCGCCACCCCTGCCCCGGCGCCCACCAGGATTAGCGGCCGGCGCGAGCGATTGGGCCGGAAGTCGGGATTGGGCCGGATGAATGCGGCAATTGCGTCGCCCGGCTCGATCCCGTGCAGATATTCCGAGCAGAGCCCGCCTGCCTGCTTGCGCACGCAGATCTCGAGCACGCCATCCCGCGAGGCACTGGCAATCGAATAGTAGCGCGGCACATCGCTGCCCGGCGGCAGGATGCCAACCAGACCGCCAGCTTCGAAGCGGGGCGGCCGGTCCCCCGTGAGCCATGCATAGAAGCCCGGGTCCGACGGCAGCTTGAAGCGCAGCCGGCGAACCGGGGCCTGCACCTCGACGCCATAAAGGTCGCGCTGCTCGAGCACGAAGTCCTGCGTCGCCGGCCGGGGCGGCGCATAGGTCAGGCGGATATCCTCGCCCGTCGCTTCACCCAGCAGGCGTCCCCAGTCGGCGAACTCGGCCGGCGATTGGCGATCGATGGCAGACATCGGCAGCAGGGGCTTCAGCCCAGCCTCGACCAGCGCGCTCTCGACCTCATGGGCATAGGCGCAGAACTGCGGGAAACTGCGGTCGCCAAATCCGAGCACCGCAAAGGCCGGCCGCGAGCGCAGCGACTTGAGCCGGCCGATGAATTGCCGCGCCGAGGCGGGCGCTTCGCCATCGCCATAAGTCGCGGCGAGTACCAGCAGCCGGTCCGCTTTCGGGTAGCTCCGCCGCAGCTCGTTCATCCCCGCAAGATGCACGCGGTGCCCGGCTGCGGTGAGCGCGCCACAAAGGCTCCCAGCGAAACCCCAGCTGCTCCCGGACTCGCTGCCGACCAGGATCACCGTGTCGGCCTCACGTGGCGAGGCATTGTGCGCAATCTTCGGCATGCGGCGCCGCCGCGACCACCAGATGATGATGCCCGTCCCGCCCAGCACCGGCACCGCCAGCGCCCCAAGGCCAAGGACCAGGGCCCAAGCCGGCATGCCCTGCCCCGTGTGCAGCATGTAGACGAGTTCGTAGACCTGGGCCCACACACTGTTGGGCGTCGATAACAGAATCTCACCGGTTGCCTGGTCGACATAGCTCACGCCCGTCGCTGTGGTCAGCGTGAAAACGTCACTCGCATCGCCCGCCGCCGGAAACAGCAGCTCCCGCAGATCACTGAGAGGTACGGCCGCCAGCGCCTGGAGCGAGCGCACGGGTGCCGGCGTGGCGCCGCTTCCCTGCGGCGCAAAGGTGAACCCGGCCTCGGCCGCCGGCAGCAGCTCGAAATAATCCGCCGACATCCACGCGCCGCTCGCCGCCATCAGGAACAGCGCCGCGACGGCGAACCGCGCGAGCCTGGTGTGGAGCCACGCCGAACCGGCGCCACGCACCGGCCCGAGGAGTTGCCGCCAGCCACCCAGCTTGCGCACCAACAGCCCGATGCCGCTCACCGAAAGGATGAGCATCGCGACCGACGCAATGCCTGCCG
>JAEZKB010000047.1 GCA_023415605.1 Pseudomonadota bacterium | reverse complement strand
CGACGGGCCATGCTCCGCCGTTGTTCGCTCTTTGATACCTCCGGAGGGTCACGCCCGTCCGGTGCATCCGTGTGGCCTAAGCCCTTCCGAACTCATCCTCGATGCGGATGATGTCGTCTTCGCCAAGATAGGACCCGGTCTGCACCTCGATCAGTTCGAGCGTGATCTTGCCCGGATTGGCCAGCCGATGAGTGCAGCCCAGCGGAAGGTAGATCGACTGGTTTTCCGATAGCATTACCACCTCATCATCCCGCGTCACTTCGGCGGTGCCGCGGACGACGACCCAGTGTTCCGCGCGGTGGTGGTGCTTCTGCAGGCTCAACCGCTTGCCGGGCTTCACGAAGAGTCGTTTCACCTGGAAGCGGTCGCCGTTGAGGATCGAGGAGTAGCCGCCCCATGGCCGGTAGGCAGTCTTGTGGATTTCCGTCGTCGCGACGGTGTCCGGCTTGGATTTCAGCGCCTTGACCATGGCGCCCACCTTCTGCGCCTCGGAGAGCTTGCCGACATAGATCGCGTCCTCCGTGGCCACCACGGCGACATCGTCGAGACCCTCGATGGCGACATGGGCGCGGTCGGAGATCACCAGCGAATTGCGGGTATTGGAGAGGGTCGCAAGGCCGTTGGAGACGTTGTTGTCGGCGTCCTTGGGCGAGATTTTCCAGACCGAGTCCCAGCTGCCGACATCGGACCATGAATAGGTCACCGGCACCAGTGAGACGAGCTTGGTCTTCTCGAAAATCGCATAATCAACCGAGATGTTCGGCGCCTTGGCAAAGCTCGCCTCGTCGAGGCGGAAGAAGTCGAGGTCGACCTTGGCGTTGAGCACGGCGGCCTCGGCCGCGTCATGTGCTTCCGGCGCGAGGCGCGCCACTTCGCCGAGGAAAGTGTCGACGCCGAGCATGAACATGCCGGAGTTCCAATAGTACCCGCCGGCGTCGAGCATCTGCTGCGCCGCTTCGCGCTGCGGCTTTTCGACGAAACGGGCGACAGCATGGACGCCCTCGCCCATGTCCGGACCGGCTTCGAGATAGCCATAGCCGATCTCCGGCGCGGTCGGGGTGATACCGAAAGTGACCAGCCGGCCAGACTGCGCCGCGGCGACAGCCGTATCCACCGACCACCAATAGTTGTCGTCAGTGATGATCGAATGGTCCGACGACAGCACATGGATGACCGCGTCCGGGCCGAACTTCTGACGGGCGAAAACGGCGGCAGCCGCAATGGCCGCGGTGGTGTTCCGGGCCACCGGCTCGAGCAGAACGCCGGCCGGCGCGATGCCCAGCTCCTGCGCCTGTTCGGCGACGAGGAACCGGTATTCGGCATTGGTGACGATCACCGGTGCTTCATAGCGGGTATCGGAGACGCGACGCAGAGTCTCCTGGAACGAGCTTTCGGTGCCTGTCAGCACCAGGAACTGCTTGGGTCTGGCCGAACGGGACATCGGCCAGAGGCGCGTTCCCTGCCCACCAGCCAGGATCACCGGTACAATTGCCGACATGGAGGCTCCTCACTCACGCAACTGGGCGACATTAGCCATAGGGCCGATTGGCTAAGCAAGGGCTTTTCAACCGGTCGCCGCCGGCCTTCGGACAAGACATGACGAAAGCACTAGCTGACGCCGGGCGGGCTGACATGTTAGTGAGGGGTCACCTGCCCCGCAGGTCTCGCCTGGAGCCCCTCCCTTGACTGACGCCGCACTTGCCGCCGCCCGCCCGCTCGTCACCAAGACGTCGCTGTCGATCATCGTCGCCGTTTCCGTCTGCCATATGATCAACGACATCATGCAGTCGCTGCTGACGGCTATCTACCCAATTCTGAAAGCGAATTACGGCCTCGACTTCGTGCAGATCGGGCTCTTGACCTTCACCTTCCAGGTCACGGCGTCGCTGCTGCAGCCGGCGATCGGCATGTATACGGACAAGCGGCCGATGCCCTATTCACTGCCGGTCGGTATGGCTTCGAGCCTCGTCGGCCTGATCGTCCTCGGCTTTGCGCAGAGCTATCCGCTGCTGCTGCTCGGGTCGGCGCTGGTGGGCCTCGGCTCAGCCATCTTCCACCCGGAGTCAAGCCGGGTGGCACGCCTCGCGTCCGGCGGCCGGCACGGCCTGGCACAATCGCTGTTCCAGGTCGGCGGCAATGTCGGCTCGGCCATCGGCCCGCTGCTCGCGGCCTTCGTGGTGCTGGGCAACGGGCAGTCGAGCATTTCGTGGTTCGCCGTCGGTTCGCTGGTGGGCATCTTCATCCTCTGGCGCGTCGGCGCCTGGTATGCAGCGCATCGCCGCGCCACTGCCGGCAAGGCCCCCGCCAGCACCGCCCTCCCCTTCGACGCCCGCACCACCTGGATCGCGCTCATCGTCCTCACCATCCTGACCCTCAGCAAGAACGCCTACACGGCCGGCCTCTCGAGCTATTACACCTTCTATCTGATCGAGAAATTCGGCGTGGCGGTGCAGGACAGCCAGCTGCTGCTCTTCGTCTTCCTCGGTGCATCGGCGCTGGGCGTCTTCCTCGGTGGCCCGATCGGCGACCGCTTCGGCGCCAAGTTCGTGATCTGGTTCTCGATCCTCGGGGTGCTGCCGTTCACGCTAGCGCTGCCCTATGCGGACTTCACCTGGACGGTGATCCTGACCATCATCATCGGGCTGGTGCTGTCGTCGGCCTTCTCGGCCATCGTAGTGTTCGCGCAGGAACTGATGCCAGGGCGGGTGGGAATGATCGCCGGCATCTTCTTCGGCTTTGCCTTCGGGGCCGGGGGTATCGCAGCGGCGGCGCTGGGCGCCATCGCCGATGCCACCAGCATCGAATATGTGTTCTGGCTCTGCTCGTTCTTGCCGCTGGTGGGCCTGCTCACCATCTTCCTGCCCGACATGAGCAGGAAGGCGCATGCGTAGCCCGGCTAGGCCCTGGCCCAGCCGTCCTTCATGAGCCTGAAGCCCTTTTCGTAGAGGTCCTCCGGACTGGCAAAGAGCGGCCGCCAGATTTTCGTCGCAGCGGCGAGATCGGGCAGCGCCGAGCCAAAGGCCTCGATGGTCATCCAGCCATCCCACCCGGCAGCCTTCAACGCCCGGAACACAGCGTCGAAGTCGATATGCCCGGCGCCGGGAACACCACGATTGTTCTCCGAGATGTGCACGTGGTTGATCTCGCGGATTGTGGCCGGGATCAGCTCTAGCGGATGATCTTCCTCGATATTGGTGTGGAACGTATCAAAGAGGTAGCCGTAGTTGGGCTCGCCCACTCGTTGGACTAGGCTCGCGGCCTGTTCCATGGTGTTAAGCACGTAGCACTCGAAGCGATTGAGCGGTTCTACCGAGATCGCCACGCCCAACCCCTGGGCATACTGGGCGGCGCTCTTGTGCACGTCTACGCACCAGGCGAGTTCGTCCTCGGTCGGGCCGCGGCCAGAGAACACACCGAGGGGCTGGTGGAAGGGGCCGCAGACGAGATCGGCACCAAGGGCGGCGGTGCAATCGCTGATCCATTTGAGATGGTCGAGCGCAACGGCACGCTCCGCCGGATCGGGCGAGACGGCACTGCCACGGCTCATAACCCCCACCCCGGTAGCGGCAAGCCCGACGTCCTCTAGCCGCCGGCCAAGCTTTTCGAAATGGTCGGGCGTGCCCTCGAACATCGGCACCTCTACGCCATCGTATCCGGTCGCCTTGAGCCGCTCGATGATCGGCCAGTGCTCGTCGGTGACGTGCGTGGCCCAGAGGAGGAGATTGAAGCCGAGCTTCACAGGTTCACCCATGAGCCGGATTTGCCGGAGGCGAGGATGGCGTCGCAGATGCGATTGGTTTCCAGTGCCTCGCGGAAGGTCGGAGCGGCCGGCTTGCCGGTCTTCAGGCCCTCGAGGAAGTCGGCCACCTGATGGGTGAAGCTGTGTTCGTAGCCGATGATGAGGCCAGGCACCCACCACTTGCCGAGATAGGGATGGTCACCGTCGGTCACGAGGATGTTGGTCCAGCCGCGCTCGGCGCCTTCGACGCCATGATTGAAGAACTGCACGCGGTTGAGGTCGTGCAGGTCCCAGCTCAGCGAGCCCTTCTCACCGTTGATCTCGAGAGTATAGGCAGCCTTGTGGCCCCGGGCGTAACGGGTGCTCTCGAAGGTGCCCAGCGAGCCGTTGGAAAAGCGGGTCAGGACGGCGGAGGCGTCATCGATGCCGACCTTCTGAACCTTGCCAGTTTCGGCGTGGGTTCGTTCCTTGATGAAGGTCTCGGTCATGGCGGTGAGCGAAGAGATGCCGCCGTTGATCCACATGGCGGTGTCGAGGCAGTGGGCGAGCAGATCGCCGGTGACGCCGGAGCCGGCGGCATCGACATCGAGACGCCAGGTGGCGGCACCGCCCTGCGGGACGTCGGGCGAAATCGTCCAGTCCTGCAGGAACTTGGCGCGATAGTGGAAGATCTTGCCCAGGCGCCCGGCTTCGACCATCTGCTTGATCAGCATGACGGCCGGGACGCGGCGGTAATTGTACCAGACCATGTTCGGGACGCCGGCCTTTTCGACCGCCTCGACCATGGGTTTTCCCTCGGCCTCGGTGCGGGCCAAGGGTTTCTCGGTCAACACCATTTTGCCGGCCTTGGCGGCGGCGATGGCGATTTCGGCGTGGAGGTCGTTGGGGACGCAGATGTCGATGGCGTCGATGTCCTTGCGGGCGATCAGCGACTGCCAGTCGGGCTCGATCGATTCATAGCCCCACATCTCCGCGAAGCGCCTGACTTTGCTCTCGTTTCTGGCAGCGACGGCCTTGAGGACCGGGCGATATCCGGTGTCGAAAAAGTGGGCGACATTGGCCCAGGCGTTGGAGTGCGCGCGGGCCATGAAGCCATAGCCGACCATGCCGATATTGAGCTGCTTTGACATGAAATTGCCTGTCGGATGAATGACGGATGAACGGGTTTTCGGTGCGCTATTCGCGCCATCCATGCGCGTCGCGGACCTTGACCATGGCGCCGAGGATCTTGTTCCAGGTTTCCTGCGTCTCCATCACCGCATTGGGGAACATGCATCCGTCCCAGCAGATGTGACGCATCTTCTTGGTCAACTCGCCCTGCTCGTTCCGCAGCCAGTAGCCGGCATGCTTGGTGACATCGAGCCGGCCGTTGGGATCGTCGATCTGGCAGTGGCGGCCGGTCTTCTCGTGATCGCCGGAACCGAAGGTCGTGCCGTCGTTTTGGGCCACGTGGAAATCCAGGGTCCAGGGGCGCAGTGCGTCGGCGACCTTGTGATAGGCAGCGTCGAGCGCGGCCTTGTCGGACCAGTCGAAATCCTTGGGCAGGATGCGGTCCTTTTCGGCGTTGGCGCCGAGCACGAACAGCATCGAGTGGGCCATGTCCGCCTGATAGCCGACGACGCCCGGCATGTTGACCATTTCGAGCAGCTTCACGTTCTCCCGCCAGGAGTGCATGCCGCCCCAGCAGATCTCGCCCTCGGCGACAATGAACTCGCCGTGGTCCTGCGCGATCTTGCCGGCCTCCCGGAAGGTCTCGGCGATGAGCTTGGTGTTGTTCTCAGGATCCTTGTCCCAGGCCTCGACCCCGGTGGAGCTGTCGACGCGGACGCCGCCGGTGGGGCGGACGCCGAGCTCGCGCATCTGCTTGCCGATGACGCAGGCCTTGCGCACCTGGGTAAGGAAGCGCTTGCGCTCCTCGGCATCGCCCATGGCCGAACCACCGCCGGCGCCGCCCCAGATCGGCGCGACGAAGGAGCCGATATTGAGACCGAAGCTGCGGATATGGTCGGCCTTGCGCTTGACCTCATCGCGGTCGCTGTCGATCGAAATATGCGGATCGGCCAGCCACAGGTCGACACCCTCGAACTTCTGGCCCTCGTACTCGGCTTTGGCGGTGAGATTGAGCAGTGTGTCGAGTCCGATGATCGGCTCGCCGTCACCCGATCCCTTGCCGACCACACCGGGCCACATCGCATTGTGCAGCTTAGGGTAGTTGTTGGTGTGCTCGGCCATGTCGTTCTCCCTAAATCAAAGTCTTTGCCTATGCCGCCCTGTGGCGGACGTTGATGCCAGTCGCGGCGTCGAAGAACATCACCTTCTCGGGATCCCAGCCGAAGCGAACGGCATCTTCGATGGCGACGTTGACGCGGGCAGGAACCGTGGCGCGGACGAGGTTCTCGCCGACACGCAGGGTGACGACTTTCTCGATGCCGTGGTTCTCGATGTCGTGGACCTTGCCCTCGACAGGCGCGCCGGATTCGACGCGCACGTCTTCGGGGCGGATGCCAAAGGTATAGGCGCCCTCCCCCGCAGACTGGCCGGCCACCGGCAGTTCGAAGGTCTTGGGCGCGACGATGGCTGCGCCGCCCGACAGTTTACCGGAGAGCAGGTTGATGGCGGGCGAACCGACAAAGCCGGCGACAAAAGTGTCGACCGGGTTGCTGTAGACCTGCTGCGGCGTACCCACCTGCACGACACGACCGTGGTTGAGCACCGCGATACGGTCGCCCATGGTCATGGCTTCGACCTGGTCGTGCGTCACGAAGATGAAGGTGGCGCCGAGCCGCATTTGCAGGTCCTTGAGTTCGGACCGCAAGGCCTCGCGTAGCTTGGCGTCGAGGGCTGAGAGCGGCTCGTCCATCAGGAACACCTGCGGCTCACGCACGATGGCGCGGCCGATGGAGACGCGCTGCATCTCGCCGCCCGACAGCCGGTCGGTCTTGCGATCGAGCAAGTGGCCGATGCGTAGCGTCTTGGAGGCATAGTCGATGCGTGCATCGATATCGGCCTGCGACATCTTTCGCACGCGCGAGCGCAGCGGGAAGCTGAGATTGTCCCGCACGGAGAGGCGCGGATAGAGCGAATATTGCTGGAGCACGAGCGCCACGTCGCGCTCGGCCGGCCCCCACTCGCCGACGTCGACCTCGTTGATGTAGACCGAGCCGCTGCTGGGCTTTTCAAGACCAGCGATCATGCGCAGCGTGGTGGTCTTGCCGGCACCGGTGGGGCCGAGCATCACGAAGAACTCGCCGTCGGCGACGTCGAGGCTGATGTCCTTGACGGCCGCGTGCTGGGAGAAGTTCTTGCTGATTTGTTCGAGACGGATACGGGCCATGTTACTCGCCGAGCCGGATGCCGAGCGAAGCGCCCGACCTGCTGTCAAAGAAGTGTGCCTGGGATGGATCGATGCGCGCCCAGACCGTTTCACCCGCCTTGCCGACATAGCCGGAGGTCGTGCGCGCCCGTAGCACCTTTTCGCCGACCTTGAGGTCGACGATGTCGAAGCCGCCATAGGGCTGGATGATGTGAGCTTCCATTGGCTGATAGCCTGCCTGCTGCTGGCGGCTGATCAACACCCCTTCGGGGCGGACGCCGAGCGACAGCTCCTTGCCGGCCTTCTTGGCTTCGAGCATGCCGAGCAGTTCGCGCGGCAGCTCAAAGCTTGCCGCATCGACGGCGATCTTTGCCTTGCCGGCCTCCTCGGAGATCGTGGTGCCGGTGATGTTCATGACCGGCGAGCCGATGAACTGGGCCACGAAGAGGTTGGCCGGATAAAGGTAGACCTCGGTCGGCGTGCCGACCTGCTGCAGGACGCCGTCGTTCATGACCACGATGCGGTCGGCGAGCGACATCGCCTCGACCTGATCATGGGTGACGTAGATCGAGGTCGAGCCGTTCTCGAAGTGCAGGCGCTTCAACTCGACCCGCATGGTTTCGCGCAGCTTGGCGTCGAGCGAACCGATCGGTTCATCGAGCAACAGCGCCTTGGGCCGGCGCACCAGCGCACGACCGATGGCTACGCGCTGCATGTCACCACCCGAGAGCGCCGAGGGACGGAGCTTGAGCAGGTGGGTGATGCCGAGTGAGCGGCCGACCGAGCGCACCGTGTCGTCGATATCCTTGGCCGAGGTGCCGACGGCACGCAGCGGGAACGCCAGGTTCTCGTAGACAGTGAAGTGCGGGTAGAGGGCGTAGTTCTGGAACACGAAGGCGATGTCGCGATCGGCTGCGCGCAGATTCTGGATCGGCTTGCCGTCGAGCAGGATATCGCCCGAGTCGATTTCCTCGAGGCCGGCAATGGCGCGCAGCGTGGTGGTCTTGCCACAGCCCGAGGGCCCAAGGAACACCACGAACTCGCGTTCCTTGACCGTGAGGCTCACGTCCCGAATGACGTGGACCGGGCCGAAGTGCTTGTCGATATGGCGAAGTTCAATCTCAGCCATGCTGGCCTCCCCGGACGGTAGCCGAGACCGAGACTGGGCCGGTGTCGTCTTCGTCGATCTTGGGTCCATCGGGCGCCGGGATATGCACGGCCACGTTGAAGCCGATGAGGCCGATCAGCATGACGAGCACGGACCACTGGTGCAGGAACTCGACCCACGGCTGGCACAGGAACAGGATACCGGCCAGCATCAGCAGCATCGAGCCGGGCTCGATGACGCGGGCATTGAGACGGCGGAACGCCTGTTGCTTTTCGTATTCGGGCGTTGTCGTCATTTGCGAATGGCTCCGAAGCTCATGCCACGCAGCAGGTGGTTCCGCAGGAGGAAGGTGAAGATGGCGACCGGGATGAGGAACAGCACCGTGCCGGCGGCGATGACGGTCCAGTCCTGCAGACCCGTGCCGACCTGGCTGGGAATGAAGGGCGGCGCGGTCTGCGCCCTGCGGTTGGTGAGGATCAGCGCGAAGGCGTACTCGTTCCAAGCGGTAATGAAGCAGAACACGGCGGTCGCGGCGATGCCGGTGGCGGCCTCCGGCAGCACGATCTTGAAGAAGGCCTGCATGCGCGTGTAGCCATCGACCAGAGCCGCTTCTTCGTACTCCTTGGGGATCTCATCCATGAACCCCTTCATCAGCCAGACGGCGAACGAGACGTTGAAGGCCGTGTAGAGAATGATGAGACCGATATGCGTGTCGTTGAGGCCAACGGCGCCGTACATCAGGAACATCGGAATGGCCACCACGATGGGCGGCAACATGCGGGTGGAGAGGATGAAGAACAGCAGGTCTGCCTCGCCCTTCACCCTGAAGCGCGAGAAGCCGTAGGCGGTAATCGTGCCCATGGAGACCGCAAGGACGGTCGAAGTGATGGCGATGATCAGCGAGTTGATGAAGCGGTCAGGGTAGGCCGAATAGACCACCTGCCCCTTGCCGTCGCGGGCAAGGCGTTCGCCGCCGCTGAGGACGAGTTGCTCCCACCACGGGGCCGCCTGATAAACTTCCTCCGTGACCGGCGCTGTGAGCTGCGCTCGCTTGGTGAAGAGCTTCACGAAGGGCGTGATCTCGGGCTGGAACACCACCGTTGGCGGCACCGACGTGGCCATGACCAGCGGCTTGAACGCCGTCGTGGTGATCCAGTAGATCGGCGAGAGAAAGATCAGGGTGACGACGATCACCACCGCGATGGCAATACGGTTACCGAGACGACCGGCGCGCGTTGAAACGACAGCCATTTCTAGCGCTCCTTCGCCTTGTTGAGATACTTGACGTAGATGTTGGTGATGCAGAGCACCATGATCAGCACGATGTAGGCGAGGGCCGAAGCGGGACCCGTCTGCCACTGCTGGAACGCCATCTTGTAGAGGCGCGACGAGATCAGTTCCGCCTGCGGCTGGCTGGTCATCACGAAGGCGATGTCGAAGGTCTAGAAGGCTTCCATGGTGCGGAAGATGACTGCGATCATCAGGATCGGCGCCACCAGCGGGAGCGTCACCCGGAAGAAGGTGTAAAGCTTGCTGGCGCGATCGATCGATGCGGCTTCGTAGAGATGCTTGGGCACGGCGCTGAGGCCGGCAAGCGAGAGCAGCATCACGAAGGGTGACCACATCCAGATGTCGGTGATGGCAACAGCATAGAGTGCCAGCGCGGGATCGGTCAGCCAGGCAGTCTTGCCCAGGCCGAGGAAATAGTTGAGCGGGCCCCAGGAGGGGTCATAGATCAGCTTCCAGAAGAGGCCCACCACGACTGGCGACAGCATCATCGGCAGCAGCAGCAGCGTGGTCAGCAGACCCTTGCCGGGGATCGGCCGGTTGAGCAGCAGCGCAAGTCCGAAGCCGACGATGAACTGACCGGCAACCGAAACGATGACGTACCAAAGGGTCGTCGCAAAGCTGCGCCAGATCACCGGATCGGCGAGGACATCGGCATAGTTCTTGAGGCCGACGAAATTGACGGGCGCCTTGCTCGAGGCCCGGAAGTCGGTGAACGAGAAGCCCAGCGAATAGAGTAGCGGGAACACGTTGAAGATGATGAGGAACGCCACCGTCGGGATGACGAACAGGTTCCTTATGGTGATGTCGCTCCACCCGCGCGTGGCGGCGCGCGAAGCCGGACTGAGCGTCGTCATCATGTTATTCAATCCATGATCCCCCAGGTGAGAAAGTCGGCCGGGAAGGAGATGCCACCCCTCCCCGGCGTCGTGCCGTTTACTCGGCTGCGTAGCCAGCGGCCTTGAGGCTCTCGACCCAAGTCTCGGCGAGCTTGTCGAGGGTTTCCTTGGCGGTGCCGTTGCCGTTCACAACGTACTCGTAGAGGGCCTGCTGGCCTTCATCGAGCAGTTCGGCGTATTCGGGCAGCGCCCAGAAGTCGCGGACCTTGAACATGGTCTCGTAGAAGGCCTTGTTGTACGGCGTCGCGTTCTGGAATTCCTCGGACTCGAGGATGGCAGCGGCGGCGGTGTAACCACCGAGTTCGGCCCAGCGCTTCTGCGTCTCGTCCTTGACCAGCCACTCGAGGAATTTCATCGCCTCTTCCTGGTTCTGGCTATAGGAGATCAGCGAGATACCCTGACCGCCAAGAGCCGCGAAGTCGTGGCCGCGGGGGCCGGGCGGGTTGGCGAAGAAGCCCATGTTGGCGGCATGGGGGTTGGTCGCTTCGTTGAGCAGCGCCGGGAAGAACGCAAAGAAGTTCATGCCCATGGCCACCTGGCCCTGCGCGATGGCGGTGTTCACTTCCGCGAAGAAGGCGTTACCCCAGCCCGGAGGGCCGAAGCCGAAGAGCTTGCGGTAGTCTTCGAGCGCTTCGACGGACTCGGGCGAGTTGAGCAGGCCCGTGACCTTGTAGTTGGCGTAGTCGCCGAGCGAACCGCCATACGAGAAGATGAAGTTCTCAACGCCCATCATGAGTGCGTCGCCGACGCCCTGCGAGTAGATGGCCGCGCCGTAGCGGTTCTCTTCGGGGCGATGGAAGAACTCGGCGATGTCGAGGATCTGCTTCATCGTGGTGGGCACGGCGAGGTCGTAGCCGTACTTGGCCTTGAAGGCCTCCATCTCGGCCGGGTCCTCGAACCAATCCTTGCGGTAGGCCCAGCCGACAGCGTCGCCTTCGAGCGGCACCGACCAGTACTTGCCCGAACCACCCGGATATTCCGAGTAGTACTGCATGGTCGCAGGGGCCATGGTGGTGGTGAGGTTGTGCTCTTTGACGAAGTCGGTCAGCTCGACATAGTGACCGCCGGTCGAGCCGGCACCAAGCCACTGGCTGTCGCCAACGACGAGGTCATAAGCCGAACCCTGGGCGTTGAACTCGGTGAACGCCTTGGTCTGGAAATCCGGCCACGGAACAGTCTCGATGGTGACGGTGACGCCGGTCTCGGCCTGGTACTCGTTGACGAGTTCCTGCAGATAGTTCGCCGGATCCCACTCAGCCCAGAGAATGGTCAGTTCCTGCGCGAGCACAGACGTGCTCGACGCAAGCATTAGGCCGACACCGGCCAGCATACCCTTGGTCAGGTTGCGCATTATGGTCCTCCCTATAGCGCGACTCTTTAGTCACGTGGCCGGACCGAAAGGTCCGACCGCCCCACCTCCATGGGGCCCCGGTTGGCGCGTGCGCGTCGTTCGATCGCGCGCAGCACCCTTGCCGATGCAAGAAGGGTGAAAAGTAACGGAGAGCGGATTTGCAGTTTCGGCCGCAGGTCCTCCAACCTTTGCGACCTCGCCGGTGATGCACGTTCCTCAGGTGCGTCGCCGGATCCCCTCCCCGTCAGAAGCCTCCCACCCTGACGCTGAACAGATTTCAACAGTTCCTGCGTGTTAGTCAAGCTAACATGCTAGCATTATCGCGTTGTTTTCCCTCGTTTCCCTAATTTCGGTTCCTTGGACTTTGTCGTCGAAGTATCGGCGAGGGCAGCACGAACCAAAGCGCTTGCGGTCCATTGCGCCACATCTTGTGCCTCTTCGAACTCGAGACCCCACATGTCCTGCAGCACCAGCAGGGTTTCGAGGCCATAGGAGAGCGACAGGGCCTGCGCCAGTCGCTGAAACTTCTTCTCGCCCAGCGTCTTGCGCAGCGGCGCGATGGCGGCCTGCAGCACGGCCACGCGGTGACCACGGGCGAAGGGCGGTTCGTCGCCCAGCGTCCCGGCGCGGCGGCGAGCCCACTGGTCGAGCGAGAGTTTGAGCGCCGCGCGGAAGGTCGCCTCGAACTCGGCGATGCGCGGCATAGAGAGCGACAGTAGGTCGCGGACGCGCTCCTCGGCATCCTCGGAGTCCGACTTCCACTCGAGGATGGGCCCCAGGCCGGCATCGACAACAGCGTGGACCAGGGCAGCCTGGCTGGGGAAGTAGCGATAGGCGGTGGCGCGGGAGACTTCGGCGGCTTCGGCGACGTCGCTGACCGACGGCGTATGGCCGGCCTGCATTAAGGCGACCGCCGTCTCGAGCATGAGCTTGCGCGTCCGGGCGCGGGGACCGCGTTCCGGTTCGGAGACAAGATCGGACTCTTGAAATGATACCCCCATGCCGAAATGATACGCACATCTCAAAATGCTTTGCAATGCTCGCCGGAGTTTGCCTAGTATGAGGATGAGGAGGGCCGGAAGCGCCTGCGCGCCGGCCGAGGGGACACATCTCGATGAAGCGCATCTACGTTGTCGGCACCGCCGACACGAAAGGCGAGGAGCTGGCGCATCTTTGCAGCCTGATCCGCGCGCTCGGCGCCTCGCCGGTGCTCGTCGATGTCGGCATCAAGGCGCCAACGGTCCCGGTCGATATCCCGGCGGATCAGGTCGCCATGCATGGCGAGCCGGGCATCCTGCAACTCACTGAACGGGGGCCGGCTGTCGCCGGGATGATGGCGGCGTTCGAGGCGTTTGTCGGCACCCGCGACGACATTGCCGGCATGATCGGCATCGGCGGCGGCGGCGGCACGTCTATCGTCGCTGCCGGTATGCGGAAGCTGCCGATCGGGCTGCCCAAGATCATGATTTCCACGCTCGCCTCGGGCGATGTGGCGCCCTATGTGGGTGTTTCGGACATCATCATGATGCCTTCGATCACCGACATGGCGGGGCTCAACCGCATCAGTCGGGTGATCTTTTCCAATGCGGCGCAGGCGATCGTCGCCATGGCCGCCAATCCGCCCAGGATCGAGGGCGGCAAGCGGGCCATCGGCCTTACCATGTTCGGCGTCACCACGGCAGCGGTGACCGCCATGGTCGCGGCGCTCGAAGACCAGTACGAGCCGCTGGTGTTTCACGCCACCGGCACCGGCGGGCGGACGATGGAACGACTGGTCGATTCAGGGCTCATCACCGGCGTGCTCGATATCACCACCACCGAGGTCTGCGACCTGCTGGTCGGCGGGGTGCTAGCAGCGGGACCGGACCGGTTCGACTGTATTGCACGGACGAAAGTGCCATGGGTGGGCTCGCTCGGTGCCTGCGACATGGTCAATTTCTGGGCCCCGGAGACGATCCCGGCGCGCTTTGCCGGCCGGACATTCTACAACCACAATGCCAATGTGACGCTGATGCGCACGACACCGGACGAGTGCCGCGCCATCGGCGAGTGGATCGGCGGCAAGCTCGATCTTTGCGATGGGCCGCTCACCCTGCTGATCCCCCAAGACGGCGTGTCGGCCCTCGATATCGAAGGCGGCGCTTTCTGGGATCCCGAGGCCGACGCCGCACTCTTTGAGGCCGTGGAGCGCACTCTTCGCCCTGCCCCGAACCGGCGCATCGAGCGGCTGCCACTGCACATCAACGATCCGCAATTCGCGGCGGCCGCCGTCGCCGCCTTCACCGAAATTTCGCACTGAGACAAAGGTCTGCCATGGCATCAATCGCGCGCGCCGACATCATGAGAAAGTTCCGCCAGATGGTGGCCGAGAAGCGGCCGATCGTCGGCGGCGGCGCCGGGACGGGCCTGTCGGCGAAATCGGAAGAAGCCGGCGGAATCGACCTCATAGTCATCTACAACTCCGGCCGCTATCGCATGGCGGGGCGAGGCTCGTCGGCCGGGTTGCTCGCATATGGCAATGCCAACGAGATCGTCAAAGAGATGGCGGTCGAGGTGCTGCCGGTGGTGAAACACACGCCGGTATTGGCCGGCGTCAACGGTACCGACCCGTTCGTGCTGATCCCGCAGTTTCTCGCCGAACTCAAAGCCATGGGCTTTTCGGGCGTACAGAATTTCCCGACCATCGGGCTCTTCGACGGCACCATGCGGGTCTCGTTCGAGGAGACGGGCATGGGCTATGGGCTCGAGGTCGACATGATCGCGCAGGCGCACGCGATCGACCTGCTCACGACCCCCTATGTATTCAACCCCGACGAGGCTACGGCGATGACCAAAGCCGGGGCCGACATCATCGTGGCGCATATGGGCGTGACCACGGGCGGCGCCATCGGAGCGACCTCGGCGAAATCACTCGACGACTGCGTCACCGAGATCGACGCCATTGCAGCAGCGGCGCGGAAGGTGCGCGACGACGTGCTGGTGATCTGCCACGGCGGCCCGATCGCCATGCCCGAGGACGCCCGCTACATCCTCGACAACTGCGCCGGAGTGCACGGCTTTTACGGCGCCAGCTCAATGGAGCGCCTGCCGGTCGAGGTGGCGATCAAGGGGCAAGTCGAGGGGTTCAAGGGGTTGAGTTTGAAGTGAGGCAGTAGCCAGTAGGAAACAGCCAATAGGACTGAACCACTGCCTACTCCCTACTGCCTATTGGCTGGAGGAGCACATGGCCGAGAACAATTTCGTCTATCCCAAGGACGTGCAGGCGTTCGGATTTGACTGGGGCAAGCTGTCACTTACTGTGGGGCCGGAGGTCAACGGCGCCGAGACGTTTTCGGGCGGCGTCGTTGATCTGCCCAGCGGCCAGGGCCATAGCCGGCACAACCATCCGGGCTGCGAAGAGATCATTTTCGTGATTTCCGGCGAAGGCGAGCAGATGGTCGAAACCCCCGAAGGCGTGCCGGTGACGCAGAAAGTCGGGCCCGGATGCACCGTTTTCGTGCCGCGCGACCGCTTCCATTCCACGCTGAACACCGGAAAAGGCCCAATGCAGCTCTTCGTGGTCTACTCACCGGCCGGGCCGGAGCTGGGCCTGCGCGAACTGCCGGATTTCCGGCTACTCCCCAAGGGAAGTTGAGAACGCTTTCCACTTTCAAGTAACGATCGGACGCTTTACCCTTGGACAAGGGGGAGCGGACCGCCTAAGTGCAGGTCGCGTTTTGGGAAAACGCGCACTGCACTCAGATACTTGCGGGTCGCGCCCCGAAACCGGAAACGCACTTTTCCTGGGGCGCCTCTTGGACACGGGCATGGATCAGGTTCTGTCGCGCCGCCTGGCGGCGGTGCTGTGTGCCGACATTGCCGGCTACAGCGCGCTCGTCAGCGCCGACGAATCCGGCACCATCGCAGCGCTCCGCGGCCACCAGGCCGCCGTGAACGAAGTACTGAGCCGCCACGGCGGGCGGGTCGTCGACCTCGCCGGCGACGGGCTGATCGCCGAGTTCCCCAGCACAGTATCAGCCGTGGAAGCCGGACTCGCGATGCAGGCGATGATGGCGGAGCGCAACGCCACAGTCCCCGAAGGCCGGCGGATGCTGTTCCGCGTCGGCATCAACCAGGGCGACGTGATCCACGACGACACGCATATCTATGGCGACGGCATCAATGTCGCGGCGCGCATCCAGACCATTGCCGAGCCGGGCGGCGTCTACATCTCGGGCAAGGTGCACGAAGAAGTGCGCGACCGGATGAAGGCCAATTTCCGCGACCTGGGCGAAAAGAAGCTGCGCAATATCAGCCGCCCGGTGCGGGTATTCGAAGTCTCGGTCGGCATCAAGGGCAAGCGCCCACGGCCGCCTGACGGCGTCACCGTGGAGGCCCGCCGCCCCTCTGTCGCTGTGCTGCCCTTCGACAATATGGGCGGAGACAGCGAGCAGGAATATTTCGCCGACGGGGTGGTCGAAGACATCATCACCGCCCTCAGCCGGTTCAAGGATTTCGCGGTCATCGCGCGCAATTCGAGCTTCGTCTACAAGGGCCGGGCGGTGGATGTGCGTCAGGTGGCACAGGACCTCGGCGTCCGCTACCTGCTCGAGGGGAGCGTCCGCAAGGCCGGCAACCGGCTGCGGATCACCGCTCAGCTGATCGATGCCGAATTGGGCACGCATCTCTGGGCCGACAAGTTCGACGGTTCGCTCGAAGACGTGTTCGATTTCCAGGACCGGATCACCGCCACCGTCGCCTCGATCGTCGAGCCGGCCATCCGCTGGGCCGAAATCGAGCGCTCGCGGCGGGAACGGCCGGACAGCGTCGAGGGCTACGATCTTTACCTTCGCGCCTTGCCAATGCATCTGTCGCAAACCGAAAGCGCCAATGCCGAGGCGATTTCGCTGCTGCTCCGCGCCATCGAGCTCGAGCCGAACAACCCGACCTATCTGGTCTATGCCGGCAACGCCATGCTGCACCGGTCGACCCAGGGCTGGCCGCCCATCGGTGAGAACGACACGCAGACCGGCATCGAACTGGTCGAGCGGGCGCTGGCCAATGCACGCGACGATGCGGTGGTGTTAAGCCTGGTCAGCATGATGCTGATCCACAACCTCAAGGACTATGACCGCGGCCTGGAGCTGAGCCGCCGGGCCGTGGCGCTCAACCCGAACAATCTCACGGTGATGATGTTCGCCGGCATCGTGCAACTGCATCTGGGCGACCTGGACCAGGCGATTGCCTATTGCGAGCACGCCATCCGGCTTTCGCCGGCCGTCGACGGCTCCTACTGGCCGCTGACGGCTATCGCGCATGTACATGTGATCCGCGGCGACTATGCCGAGGCCATCGCCTGGGCCAAGCGTTCGATCTCATCCAACCCGAGCTTTGTCTGCACCTACTGGATGCTGGCCGCCGCCAATGCGCATCTGGGCCGAATGGATGAGGCGAAGCGCCATGTCGCGGCACTGAAAAAACTGGCGCCGGAGACGACGGTCCAGCTCATCTGGGCCGGCCAACCGCAGCGGGATGACAGCCGGTTGCGCGCGGTGCTGGATGGATTGCGCCTGGCTGGACTGGAGGAGGGTTAGGCCGCGATCCCTCGGTCGTCGAACCTCTCCCGTTTGCGGGAGAGGGGGACCATGCGTAGCGTGGAGGAGAGGGGCACACCTGTTCAATGTCAGCCATCGGAGGATGAGATCCGCGCAAGCGGCTCCCCCGTCCTGTTGCTTATGGTCGGATAGTCCGGCTCACTCGGCCTTCACCCGCCCGGTCTTCTCCAACCAATCTCGCATCTGCAGGATCTCGATTTGCTGGTCGGCGATGATGTGCTGGGCGAGGTTCCGCACGTCCGGGTCGGTGCCGTATTGGAGCACGACCTTTCCCATATCGACGGCGCCCTGGTGGTGCGGGATCATGCCCTTGATGAAGGCGGCGTCCGGGTCGGGGTCTGCCATGCCCTCCAGCATCGGATCATGCATGGCGTCCATGGTGGCGGCATAGGCAGCAGCGACTTCGTCGGCGGGCACCGGGCCGGTCGCCGGCGCGGTGTGGCCGGCATGGCCGGCCGATGGAGCCGGCGCGAGCGGCGCCTCGTGCGGGTTTTCGGGATCGAAGGTGTGGGTCGCCGTCGGCATGTCGATCAGCGGCTTCCACTCCTGCGGGCCGTAGAAGACGAGATGCAATCCCCAGTAGCCGAGCCCGAAGATCACCAGAGCGGTGGCCAGTGCCACTGGTACATTGGCCAGCGCGTTGCGGATCTTGGGCAGAAAGTGCAGTTCGCGCGTCGGGTCGACGGCGATGGCAACGATGATCGCCATGATCAGGGCGTGGCCGACGAGATCGATGCGACCGAAAGGCCAGACCGCGGCGTTGAAGATGATGAACAGCGCTACTGCCGAAAGCCGCCGCACCAACGGCGTCCAGAGCAAGCCGAAACCCATGGTGAACTCGGCGACACCGGCCATCGGGATGAAGACGTCGCGCGGCATGCCGAAGGTCAGGAAGGGCTTTTCGTAAACCAGCGGCCAGAACCATTCGGGATAGGCGAACTTTTCGAGGCTCGACCACATCAACGCAATGGCGACGCCCCAGCGCAGCACCTCGAAGCGGTGCTTGCGCCAATTCTCGTTGGTGCTGGCGGCGAGCACCAGGTACCCGGCCACTGCAACGCCGAGCGCCAGATAGTCGAGCAGGTGGAAAAGATCATAATCGCGCAGCGCCAGTACCCAGAGCACGATGATGCCCAAGGCCGAGAGCGGCATGGTCTTGCGGCTGAAGACGCCGAAGGCGATGAAGAGCTGCAGCCACGACACCCACTCTGCTGGAGTCTTGAGGTCCGGTGTCAGGTAGACGCCGCCGACCGCGAAGATGGCGACGAAGAAGACCCCGATCACGGCGCGGACGAAATCGTCGAGCCTTAACCAGAGCGGATTGGTGACCTTGTCGAAGACGCCGGTCACTGCCTGGCCAACGGGCTTTTCTTCAAGGAAGCGGGTGGCGAGGAAGAACACCAGTACCAGGACAATGGCGATCCAGAACCAGACATTGGTGAGGGTTGCAAGGATCGGCTGGGGCGGCGCATCGACAATATAGGGCGCGAACCATTTGACGTGGGCGAAGGTCGGCGTAGCCGTCAGGGCGATTGGAATTGCCGCCGCTGCCGCAAGCAGGCCGGGCTGTTTCAGGGTCTTGAGCATTTGAATGCCTCTTCGGAGGAAACTAGGACGCTTGGATTGCCTGGCTAAGGCGAACTAGGCCGAGACGCGCCTCGCTTTAGGTCGCGCAGGATCGAACAGCAGGCTGGCCTTGAGGCTTTCGGCGACGCGGCGAGCCTTGCGCTGAAATTCGGCAGCGAGACTTTCGGGAAACTGCTCGGCGGTGGTCAGAGCCCAGAGCTCGAGCCAGCGCTCGAACAAGGCTGCGTCGAGGTCGCCGGCAAAGGGCTGGTGCATGCCGAAGGGATTGCCCTTGTAGCGGCCGCTGCCGAGCATCAGCGACGACCAGAAATCGGTGAGCCGCTCCGAATGGGCTTCCCAGTCGGCCACATGCGCCGCAAAGATCGGCCCCAGGCGCTCATCGGCGCGCACGCGCTCGTAGAAAGCGTCGATCAAGCTTCGAAGCTGGGCATGGGTCGGCGCCATCTGGCTGGTCCTTTCGGCGGCAGTGCTACTCCTCGAGAGAGCCCGACATTTGATCTAGATCAGACCGAATACGCACCGCGAAGATGTCGCACCTACGCCGCGACCCGCCGCGATCACCGCATTCCTCCCATGCGCGAAATCGACATGCGGTTGTTAAGCAAGCCGTGGCAAAGTCGGGGTCGTGCGGGGACAGGCCTAGCCATGGAAAAATTCGACCTCATCGTCATTGGGTCCGGCCCGGCCGGGCGGCGCGCCGCGATCCAGGCAGCCAAGCTCGGCAAGGCTGTGCTGGTGGTGGAGAACCGGCTGCGCGTCGGCGGCGTCTCCGTGCATACCGGCACGATCCCGTCCAAGACACTGCGCGAGACGGTGCTCAACCTCTCGGGCTGGCGTGAGCGCGGCTTCTACGGCCTCGCCTACCGGGTCAAGAAGGACATCGAAGGCAAGGATCTCGGCGCGCGGCTGCGGATGACGCTTGATTATGAAATCGACGTGCTGGAGCACCAGTTCGCCCGCAACGGCGTGCGCACGGTTGCCGGCAAGGCGAGTTTCGTCAATCCGACCACGATTTCGGTAAAGAACGGCGACGACGCCGAACACGTCTTCGAAGCCGAGTACGTGGTGATCGCGGTGGGCACGGCGCCGTACCGGCCCAAGCACATCCCGTTCAATGAGACTAATGTGTTCGACAGCGACAATGTCGCCGCCGATCCGCGCGTGCCCAAGAGCCTGACGGTGGTCGGCGCGGGCGTCATCGGGCTCGAATATGCGACGATCTTTTCGGCCATGGATGTGCCCGTGACGCTGGTCGAGCCGCGCGAGCAGTTCCTCGAATTCATCGACCGCGAGATCATCGAGGAGTTCGTGCACGAACTCCGTAAGCGCGGCATGCAGTTGCGGCTTGGGGTCAAGGTCGATGCCGTCGAGTGCGATGCGCAGGGCTGGACCGTCTCGACGCTCAGCGACGGGCGACGCATCCGCACCGAAATGCTGCTCTATGCGGCAGGCCGTGTCGGCGCCACCGCGGGCCTCGGACTGGAGAATTGCGGTATCGAGGCGGACGAGCGCGGCCGGCTGAAGGTCGACCCGAAGACGTTCCAGACCAATGTGCCCAATGTCTATGCCGCCGGCGACGTGATCGGGTTTCCGTCCCTTGCTTCGGTGGCGATGGAACAGGGCCGTATCGCCGCCTGCCACGCCTTTGGCGCGCCGGTGCCGACGGCGCCTGAATATTTTCCCTACGGCATCTATTCGGTACCGGAGATTTCGACCGTCGGCATGACCGAGCAGGAGGTCAAGGACAAGCGCATCGCCTATGAGTCCGGGATCGCCCGCTTCCGCGAGACCTCTCGTGGCCACATCATGGGCCTGCAGGGCGGCATGATGAAGCTCATCTTCTCGCTCAAGACCCGGCGGCTGCTCGGCGCGCACATCATCGGCGAGGGCGCCACCGAGCTGGTCCATATCGGCCAGGCGGTGCTGAACCTCAAAGGCACGGTCGACTATTTCGTCGAGAACGCCTTCAACTATCCGACGCTCGCCGAAGCCTACAAGATCGCCGCGCTCGACGCCTTCAATCGCATGCCGCCCCGCGACCCGGGAAAGGCCGCGCCGATCGCGGACATCTAGCGGGCTGGAAACCGTCAGCCCATGCGGCTAGGTATGGGGCAACCAACTCCAAGAAGGCTGCCCGAAATGACCAGATCGCCGATCGACGCCGCAAAACTCGATAAGCTCGCGGAGGTCGCGATCCGGGTAGGCCTGCAATTGCAGGAGGGCCAGGACCTGGTGCTGACCGGCCCATCCACCTCCCTACCCCTGATCCGCAAGATCGCCGAGCACGCCTACAAGGCCGGCGCCGGGGTGGTGATGCCGATCATTTCTGACGAGGAAGTCACCCTCGCCCGCTACCGCAACGCCAATGACGCGAGCTTCGACCGCGCCGCCGGCTGGCTCTACGAAGGCATGGCCAAGGCCTTCGAGGGCAATGCCGCGCGCCTTGCCATTGCGGGCGACAATCCGATGATGCTGGCCGGGCAGGACCCGAGCAAGGTGGCGCGTGCCAACCGCGCCAATTCGATGGCCTACAAGCCGGCGCTGGAAAAGATCACTGGCTTCGACATCAACTGGAACATCGTCGCTTTTCCGAGCCCCGCCTGGGCCAAGCAGGTGTTTCCCAACGATCCGGAAGACGTGGCAATCGAGAAGCTCGCCAACGCCATCTTTGCGGCGAGCCGCGTCGATGTCGCCGACCCGATCGCGGCGTGGAAAGACCATAATGCCGAACTCAAGCGGCGCTGGACCTGGCTCAACGAGCAGCGCTTCTCGGCGCTGGCCTATACCGGCCCCGGCACCGACGTGACCATCGGCCTCGCCGACGGGCATCAGTGGAAGGGCGGCGCGAGCCAATCGAAGAACGGCATCACCTGCAACCCGAACATCCCGACCGAAGAGGTGTTTACCACCCCGCACGCGCTCCGCGTTGAAGGCTATGTGTCGAACACCAAGCCGCTTTCGCATAACGGCACGCTGATCGACGGCATCCGGGTGAAGTTCGAGGGCGGCAAGATCGTCGAGGCCAAGGCCACCAAGGGCGAGGACGTGTTCAACAAGGTCATGGACACCGACGAAGGCGGCCGCCGCCTCGGCGAAGTGGCGCTGGTGCCGCATAGCTCGCCGATCAGCCAGTCGGGCATCCTGTTCTACAACACGCTGTTCGACGAAAACGCTGCCTGCCACATTGCGCTGGGCCAGTGCTATGCCGATTGTTTCGTCGACGGCAAGACGCTCAGCCCCGAGCAGATCCAGGCGCAGGGCGGCAACAAGAGCCTCATCCATATCGACTGGATGATCGGTTCGGACCAGATCGACATCGATGGCGTGAAAGCGGACGGCTCGCGCATGCCCGTGATGCGCAAGGGCGAGTGGGCAAACGCCTGACCCGCGATCTCAGTCAGGTCTCCCTCCCCCTTGCGGGGAGGGGCGCCTCTCAATCCTCGTCGCTGGCGATTTGTTCGAGTATCTTCCCCCTGCCCCGTGCGCGCAGGATCAGCGGGACGACCAGCGCCAGTGCGGCGATCACGAACAGCACCGCGGCGATCGGGGACTGGAACAACACCATAACGTCGCCCTGCGAGATCGCCAGAGCGCGGCGCAGTTGCTGCTCAGCCAACGGGCCGAGGATCAGGCCCACGACCACCGGCGCGATGGGGAAGCCGAAGAGCCGCAGGACAAAGCCCAGCAGGCCGAATGCCAGCAGCAGGCCCAGCTCGAAGATTGAGGGGTTGGCGCCGATGGTCCCGAGGGTCGCAAAGAGCAGGATGCCGGCATAGAGCCAGGGCTTCGGAATGGTCAGCAGCCGCACCCAGAGACCAATCAGCGGCAGGTTGAGGACGATCAGCATCAGGTTGGCGATCAGCAGCGAGGCAATAAGGCCCCAGACCAACTGCGGATTGCTGGTGAACAACAGCGGTCCCGGCTGGAGGCCATATTGCTGGAAGCCGGCGAGCATGATGGCTGCGGTCGCCGTGGTCGGCAGGCCCAGTGTCAATAGGGGCACCAGCGTGCCGGCGGCGGAAGCGTTGTTGGCCGCTTCGGGCCCAGCGACGCCCTCGATGGCGCCGTTGCCGAACTCTTCCTTGTGTTTCGAGAGCCGCTTCTCCAGCGAATAGGAAAAGAACGTGCCGATCTCGGCGCCCCCCGCCGGCATGGCGCCGATGGGGAAGCCGATCAGCGTGCCGCGCAGCCAAGCCTTCCAGGATCGGGCCCAGTCCGCCGCTGTCATCCACAGCGAGCCCCGCACCGGCTCGACCGTGTCGGGTGCCCGCTTGCCCTGGCCGGCGACATAGAGCGTTTCGCCGATGGCGAACATGGCGACGGCGAGCGTCGTCACCTCCATGCCGTCGAGCAGTTCGGGAATGCCGAAACTCATGCGCGCCTGGCCGGTCTGCATGTCGATGCCGAAGACGCCGAGCGAGAGGCCGATGAACAGCGACACGAGCCCGCGCATCGTCGATTGCCCGAAAGCCGCCGAGACGGTGATGAAGGCGAGCACCATCAGGGCAAAGTATTCGCGCGGACCAAAGGCGAGGGCAAAACTCACCACCAGGGGCGCGATGAAGGCAAGCGCGATGGTCGCAATCAAGCCGGCGACGAAAGAGCCGATGGCCGCCGTCGCCAGCGCCGGCCCGCCGCGCCCGGCCTTGGCCATCTTGTTTCCCTCGATGGCGGTGACGATGGAGGCGCTTTCCCCCGGCGTGTTGAGGAGGATCGAGGTGGTCGAACCGCCATACATGCCGCCATAGTAGATTCCGGCAAACATGATCAGCGACCCGGCCGGATCCAGCCGATAGGTCACCGGCAGCAGCAGCGCCACTGTCAGCGCCGGCCCGATGCCGGGCAGCACGCCGACGGCGGTACCCAACGTGACGCCGATCAGGGCATACAACAGGTTGATCGGCTGGATGGCGACGGCAAGGCCCTGCAAGAGCAGCGCAAAAGTATCCATCAGCTCGGCCTCGTCAGTGCCGCGATCACGGCATTTTCGATTGGTCCGGCGGGCAGCGTCAGCTGCAGTCCGCGGGCGAAGATGAACCACACGATGAAGGCGAAGACGATACCGGCTGGGATGGTGAGCCACAGTCGGCGCTCGCCGAAGCCGCGCGCCACGGCGGCGAACATCAGGCCGGTAGCAATGGAGAAACCGGTGGGGATCAGGAGGATGATCTGCAGCACCAGTCCGCCGACGACCCAGACGATATTGCGGTATTCCTGCGGATCCCGCTCCGGGAAATCGCCGCGCCACGCCTCGATGGCACACCAGAGGCCCAGACCGGCGAGGCAGAGCGCAATGGCGATGGGAAAGGTCTGTGGCCCGATCCGGGCATAGGTAGCCGCACCACTCAACCGCGAGGCGTCCCAAGCGATGATGGCGGCCAGCGCCAGAAGCGCGAAGGCAATGCAAAGCGCCGGCCAATCGGGCCGACGCTTCACGCTTTCATGGGGACCGGACGCTTCGGTCATTGCCTGTGTTTACGACGCCAGCCCGATATCCTTTAGGATGACCGCCGTCGCCTCGATGTCCTTGGCGAGTTGGGCCTTGAACTCGTCGCCAGCCAGGTATGTGTCGATCCAGCCCTTGTCTGCCAGCACCTTTTGCCAGGTTGCGGACTTGGCCAGCTTTTCGACGTCGGCGGCAATGGCAGCCTGCTGTTCGGCCGTCAGGTCCGGGCCGGCCGCGACCATGCGCCAGTTCTGCACTTCGACATCGACGCCGGCTTCCTTGAGGGTCGGTGCGTCAAAACCTTCGAGACGCTCGCCGGACGAGACGGCCAGGAGACGCAACTGACCCGCCTGGATCTGGTCGCGGAACTCGCCAAGGCTCGAAATACCGGCGGTGACCTGATTGCCGAGGATGGCCGCTAGCGCTTCGCCGCCGCCCGAGAAGGCGATGTAGTTGATCTTGGTGGGATCGACGCCGACTGCCTTGGCGACGAGGCCGACCGCGATATGGTCGGTGCCGCCGGCCGAGCCGCCGGCCCAGGACACCGAACCCGGATCGGCCTTGAACTTGGCGACGAGGTCGTCGAGCGTCTGGATATCCGATGCAGTGGGGACCACGATCGCCTCATACTCGCCGGTCAGGCGGGCAATGGGCGTCACATTGTCGAGCGTCACCGGCGACTTGTTGGTGAGAATGGCGCCTACCATCACATAGCCGCCAACGATCAGCTGGTTCGGCTGGCCTTTCGCCTGCTGGGCAAACTGCGCAAGGCCGATGGTGCCGCCGGCGCCGGGCACATTGACCACCTGCACGTTGGACGAAATACCCTCGGTCTGCAGCGCCTCCTGAATGGCACGCGCCGTCTGGTCCCACCCGCCACCCGGGGCAGCCGGTGCCATCACGGTGTAATCGGCGGCGAAAGCGGGCAGCGCCAAAGCTGCGGACAACACGGCCGTGGCCAGAAAATGCTTCATGATTGTTCTCCCTTTGCCGGCCCTTGCATCTTGGCGCGCAAGAACGGCCGATGAGGGAGAATGCTAATCGCGGTAAACAGGTTCCGGCAATGGGAATATGGGACGCGACTCGTCTGTCAGAATTCACGTCTCGCTTGCAGGCAGGAGTCCCGACTACCGGCGCCCTGCCGCGCGAGACTTTTCCACAGCCTGGAATGAATGCGGCCGGCGCTGCGAAGACTAGGCGCCGGCCGCCGTTCTCCGAAATCGGGCCTAAGCTCGACGCTCCAGGGAGCGGCCCCGAAATTACCGCTCCATGTGTTCGCGATCCCGACAGCGCCGCACAACGGGGTGCATCGCACGGCAGCCAGCCATTCCTCCAGCTTCGGAGGAGTTTAGTAAACACGTGCCGCGTTATGCGGCCGTGACGTGGATTTCTGCGGCTAAGGCAGCCAGCCGACGACGCCACATCGGGCTCTCTGCAAGGGCAAATCCGGGCTGAAAATCGCGCCGGTCAGGCAGCACACGGAGCCGCTCGATAAGCGCTAGAGCATCAGCCTGCTTCTGTGCGACGCGATGGGTCTCATAGGCCCGGAGGATGGCCTCGCGGCGTCGGGCGAGTGTTCCCGGTACGATCAGGTCGACTGTGCGATCGCCGAAGAAGATGGTGCGGGCATAGGATAGAACTGAAGCTGCCTCCTCCGTGGTGACGAGGCCTAGCGTTAGCAACCGGGCGATCGTCGCCTCCACATCCACCATCGGCTCGGTGAGAGGCATGTAGCCGAATTCGGCGGGTGCATGAACGAGGCCGACATCGGCATCGTCATCGCGACTCCCCTCCACATAGCTCCGGGCGATCGGCCCGACTGCTTCCATGCCCAAGGCGGCGCATTCGGCGGCACGGAGCGCGCCCATCGAAGCGGCGCCGAGGACGCGGACACCGCGGCTTAAAGCAAAGAGTATTTCTTTGTGCCATACGGCTGCTACCGCCTCAAACAGACCATCGACCAAGCCGATGGCGGTAGCGCCTTCGATCACGGCGCGGGTGAGATCGCCATGGGCGGCCGGCGGTCGCAGATCAATTTCACCGAGCTGTGGGTTGGCGCCAGCGAGGCTGGGGCCCGCGAAGAGCACTTTCACCATATGCCGATCATCGCTCCTGTGGCGCGCGGTCCGGGGCGCCAATGCCGGTTGGTGGAACGGTCTTCGAGGCCGTGGGCGAGCAGACGCGCCACGGCGATGCCAGCCTTCGCACCGCCGAGCGGGAAGGCGGCGACGCTGGTGATGCCGGCGCCGACCAGTTGCGCCCTTGCATGGTCGAACAGGTCCGAGAGCCCGGTTCCCATGGGAAGGCCGGATGGCGGTGGGCCGGGCACTTCGGCGCGCAACGCCGCCAATGATTGCAGGGAGGCGGAAAGCCGCTGGTGATACTCCGCCGGGTCGAAATCGTCTCGACCGCCGGCGATGTTGGAGATGCGAGTTTGCGCCGCCTCGGTGATGGCGCGGATGGCCGCGCGGGCGGCGATGGGGTGACAGCCGCAACCGGCGGCGAGATCGAAATAGCGCGTCGCCGGCTGGTGGCGCGGGGCGAGCAGCGCGAAAATCACGGGCAGTCCGACATTGGTGGTCTGATCAAACAGCGTGACGCGCAGACCGGCCGCTTCGATCTGCGCGACTAGGCCGTCGACGAGGGGATCGCCAAACGAGGTCGGTTCGATCTCCGTGGCTGCCGCGGCGTCGTCCGGCTTGAAAATCCAGAGCGTGGTGGCATCGCGCTCGACCAGCTCACAGAGCGCATGGAAGGTGGCTTCCTGGAGCGTATTGCCGGAAGCGAGGCCGTTGGTGGACTGACTGATCTCGGTCAGCGTCTCGGCGCCGCCGATCACCAGCGCATCGCGCGGGGCATAGACCCGCTCGCCGGAAAAGAGCTGTGTACCCACGAGCCAGTCGAGCACCAGGTCATCGGGCAGCGGCGATTTGAGGGGCAGCCAGGGAGCGATATCGAAAATGGTCTTGCCGTCGGCGCGGAGTTCGGCGGCGGTCCCGCGGATCACGGGGACATCGGGGCTCTCGGCAATGGCGTATTCGGTGGCCTCCATGATGGCGGAGGCCATGGCCGCGTCGTCATCGGCACCCTTGCCCATGTTGACTGCCAGCGTGCGCGCATTGGGCCGTGTCGCGGCCCAGCACGGTATGCCGATCACATCCAGGCCGGTCTGGCGCGCCAGCCGGGTGATGCCGAATTCGGCCATCAACGGACGCATGTGAGCCACCGTCTCGGAAGGAGCCCTCGCCCGCTCCGAGTACGGGTGCGGGGGGGGGGGGGCGGCGGCGGCCGCGCCGCCGCGCACCCGGCGCAGGTTGATGTAGAGC
>JAEZKB010000039.1 GCA_023415605.1 Pseudomonadota bacterium | reverse complement strand
TCACAAAACCGCCGTGCTGTGACGGTCGTACAATAAGCCATCGGCCGGGGGGCTAGGATCGGGGCGAGCCACTCTGTCCCCAGCGTACCGGGGTACCCCATCCGATTGGAGGCATAGGCGCCGGATGTCGCAAGACGTCCGGCGCCGCTTCTTTTGCGCTCAGCATTATCCCGGCAGTCATCCCGGCGCTGCGCCTCGTCAGCACCGCGCGCCGATGCAGCCCCACTCGCTATCTTTTGACCAAGATTCCGGTGTATTTGCGGGACCCTGACTTTAAGGTCCATCGGTCAGACCAAGACGGAGATCAACGTGATCCTAGCCTCCCCCGTCGGGCGCCTCGCGAAGCGGTTCGTCTTCGCCGGTGCGCTCGTCCTCAGCCTAGCCGCGCCCGCGGCGGCGCAGCAGAACGCCGCGCAGCTCGCCGTGCAGATCCAGGAGATGCAGGAGCAGATCCGCCTCCTCACCGGCCAGGTCGAAGGGCTCCAGTTCCAGCTCACCCAGATGCAGACGCTGCTCGAGCGCCAGAACGAGGACAACGAGTTCCGCTTCCAGCAGCTGGAAGGCGGTGCTGGGGGAAAACCGCAGGCGGCAACTGACCCGGCCACAGCGCCGGCCCAGCAGTTGCCGCAGACCCAAAACGAGACGGAAACCGGCTCGATCCAGCAGCTTCCCGCAACGCCTGACGCCTTGCCGCAGCTTGCCACCGAAGGCACGCCCGGCGAAGGCCAGCCGATGGACTTCGATCTTGGCGACAGCCAGGACCCGATGCTGAACGGCGGGCAGGGCACGCTCGGCTCGCTCGACGAAGGCGTCAATCTCGGCGGCAGCCGCCCCCTCGACCTCACGCTCGATAGTGGCGGCAGGGTTTCGAGTGGCGACGCCAAGGCGCAATACGATGCCGGCTACGAGGCGATCGTTCGCGGCGACTACGCCTTCGCGCAGGAGCAATTCCAGCAGTTCGTCGAGCTCTACCCGGACGATCCGCAGGCCGCCGACGCGACCAACTGGCTCGGCGAGGCGCTGATCCAGCAGGGCCAGTACGACGATGCTGCGCTGCTTCTCGCCGAGGGCTACAAGAAGTACGAGTCCGATCGGCGCGCCCCCGACCTGATGCTCAAGCTCGGTACCGCGCTCAACGGCACCGATCAGAAGGAACTGGCCTGCCGCACCTTCTTCACGCTGGAAAAGCGCTTCCTCGATCTCTCCGCCGCCTTCAAGCAGCGGCTGGCCGAAGAAAAGAGCAAGGCGCAATGTCCGGCCTGAGCGCCGGACCGCTCGATCCGGCGGCGATCTTTTCGCCGCTCGACGACTATCCGCGTTTGGGCCTCGCCGTTTCGGGCGGGGCCGATAGTCTGGCGCTGATGCTGCTGGCGGCGCGCTACGCTGTCACCGCCGAGGCCCGGCAGCGCTTCTTCGTCTATACTGTCGACCATGGGCTCCGCCCGGAAGCCGCCGATGAAGTCGCTTTCGTTTGCCGCGAGGCGGAAAAGCTCGGCTTTCATCCCCGGCCGTTGCGCTGGGAAGGCAACAAGCCGGAAAGCGGCATCCAGCAGGCGGCGCGCAAGGCGCGCTACACCTTGATCGCCGAGGCCATGGACGCCGATCAGGTGCCGGTGCTGCTCACTGCCCACCACATGCAGGACCAGGCCGAGACCGTCTTGATGCGCCTCGCCCATGGAAGCGGGCTCGAGGGCCTCCGCGGCATGGACTATTTTTCCGCGCTCGGTGACCTGCAGGTTGTTCGGCCGCTGCTTCATGCCGCCCCCGAACAACTCAAGGCCGTCGTCGCCGAAGCCGGGCTCACGCCGGTTGCTGATCCGTCCAACGACGATCTCGACTATGAGCGGGTGCGCTGGCGGCAGGCCATGCCGCTGCTGGCCTCGCTCGGGCTCGACGCCAACCGCGTCGGCCGCTTCGCCGATCGCATGCGCGATGCTGACCGGGCGATCGAGCAGCTGGCGAGCCGTGCGCTGGCCGCCGACGTCGGCGTCGACTCCGACACCAACGCTCGCCGGTTCAGCCGCGCCTGGCTCCGCGCGCAGCCGCATGCCGTTGCCGTCCGCGTCGTGCAGCGTGTGCTCGACCAGGTCGGCGGCGGGCAGAAACCGCATGCGCTCGGCGCCGTCGAGGCGCTCACCGACCGGCTGATCCGCGAGGCCTGCAAGGTCACGCTCCATGGCTGCGTCATCACCGCCGATGGCGAGACCATTAACATCGTCCACGAACCGGGCCGCGCTGCAGCCGCCGAACGGCGGCGCAGGCAACCAAGTTCGATGTGACATCGTATTAACCGCGAGAGCGCATGCTCTCTCGACTTTTGGGCCAATCGGACGCACCTCTAGCAGCCGGACTCGCCCTTGTAAGGCCATAGTGGCGGGCTTACATTCCGCCTAACTGCCGGCGCGTGCCTCCTGCCGGCCATCCAGGACAGGATTGATGAACGTCAACTTCCGCAACTTCGCCATCTGGCTGGTCATCCTCTTCATGCTGATGGGCCTGTTCCAGGTCTTTCAGTCGTCGACCCGATCGATTTCGGTTTCCGACAAGAGCTACAGCCAGTTCGTGACCGACGTGGACGCCGGCAGCGTCACGCAGGTCACCATCACCGACAATGTCGTGTCGGGCACGCTGCGGGACGGTTCGCGTTTCGAAACCGTCCTGCCGGCCGGCGCCGATATCATTACCCGCCTCGAAGACCGCGGCGTGCAGATCACTGCGCGCGCTCCCGAGTCGAGCCCGTTCTGGTCGATCCTGCTCTCGAGCTGGCTGCCGTTCATCGTCATCATCGGCGTGTGGTTCTTCTTCATCCGCCAGATGCAGGGCGGTGGCCGCGGCGGCGCGATGGGCTTTGGCAAGTCGCGCGCCAAACTGCTCACCGAAGCCCAGGGCAAGATCACCTTCGAGGACGTCGCCGGTGTGGACGAGGCCAAGCAGGACCTCGAAGAGATCGTCGAGTTCCTCCGCGATCCCGGCAAGTTCCAGCGTCTCGGCGGCAAGATCCCCCGCGGCGTGCTGCTCGTCGGCCCACCCGGTACCGGTAAGACGCTCATCGCCCGTGCGGTGGCCGGCGAAGCCAATGTGCCGTTCTTCACCATCTCGGGTTCCGACTTCGTCGAAATGTTCGTCGGCGTGGGCGCTTCGCGTGTCCGCGACATGTTCGAGCAGGCCAAGAAGAATGCCCCGTGCATCATCTTCATCGACGAAATCGACGCCGTGGGCCGTCACCGTGGCGCTGGCCTCGGCGGTGGTAACGACGAACGCGAGCAGACCCTCAACCAGCTCCTCGTCGAGATGGATGGTTTCGAGGCGAACGAGGGTATCATCCTCATCGCCGCCACCAACCGTCCGGACGTTCTCGACCCGGCTCTGCTCCGTCCTGGCCGCTTCGACCGTCAGGTCGTGGTGCCGAACCCGGACGTGCAGGGCCGCGAGAAGATCCTCAAGGTCCACGTCCGGAAGGTGCCGCTGGCTCCCGATGTCGATCTCAAGGTTCTGGCCCGCGGTACGCCCGGTTTCTCCGGCGCCGACCTCATGAACCTCGTCAACGAAGGTGCGCTCCTGGCGGCCCGCCGGAACAAGCGGTTCGTCACCATGGCGGAGTTCGAGGACGCCAAGGACAAGCTGATGATGGGCGCCGAGCGCCGCACCCTCAGCCTCACCGAGGAAGACAAGAAGCTCACTGCCTATCACGAGGCCGGGCACGCGCTGCTCGCCATCAAGATGGACGCATCCGACCCGATCCATAAGGCCACCATCATCCCGCGCGGCCGTGCGCTGGGCATGGTGATGCGTCTGCCGGAACGTGACCAGGTGTCGCTCACCCGCCGCAAGGCCTATGCCGACCTCGCCGTCGCTATGGGTGGCCGCGTCGCCGAAGAAGAGATATTCGGCTACGACAAGGTGACCTCGGGCGCTTCCGCCGACATCAAGATGGCGACGGGTCTTGCCCGCGCCATGGCGACGGAGTGGGGCATGTCCGACAAGCTCGGCCCGCTGCTCTACGGCGACAACCAGGACGAGGTCTTCCTCGGCCGCTCGATGGTCTCGCGCCAGGTTCATATGTCGGACGAGACGCAGCAGGTGGTCGACGCCGAAGTCAAACGCTTCGTCGAGGAAGGCTACCAGACGGCCCAGAAGGTGATCCGCGAGAACATCGACGATCTCCACACCATCGCCAAGGCGCTCATCGAGTACGAGACGCTTACCGGCGACGAGATCCGCGGCCTCATGGTCGGCCAGATGCCGAACCGCGACGATGGCTCCGACACCACTCCTAAGGCCTCAGGCGTCCCTTCCGCCGGCAAATCCGGCCGCAAACGCCCGGACCCGACCCCGGATACTCCCCCGGAGCCCCAGCCGGGCACATGATTCAAAAGGCCGCTCGTGAGAGCGGCCTTTTTGTTTGCGGTAGTAGTCCCCGAGCTCCCCTCGCCCCTCAGAGGACAGGGCAGCGGAGCTTGTGAGCGAAGCGAATTAGCATCGCTCGGGTGAGGGGTGCCAGCGTCTCACCTTGCGCCGTTCCGGCCCCCTGTCCCGTTCTCTCCTACCCACCAGCTGTCATCCCGGGCTCCGACCCGGGACCCATCTCTCCTCCACTCGGACCGATGAGTGGGTCCCTGCTTGTCGCAGGGATGACAATCGAGGATGGGGATGGGTTACGACACGCAGCTTATGATCAAACGACAGAAGTCCATGACCCGCGCTTAGGCTCAGGGGGCACTTTCTGACGCAAACCGTTGGACT
>JAEZKB010000016.1 GCA_023415605.1 Pseudomonadota bacterium | reverse complement strand
CAGCCTCGCTGCACCAATCACTCGTCATGATCTCGCTTTCGGTGCGGCGATGGAGGGGAGTCTATACCTGCTGGGTTGCGCGGGGATAAGTCGGCACAGATTTCTGACAAGCGTCTGAACCGACTGCACATTTCATGAACGGCGGATGACGCAAAACTGACGAAGAAGTCCAGCAGATTGACTGAAAAAGTGACCCCTTGAGCCTAAGCGCGGGCCATGAACTTCTGTCGTCTGATCATAAGCTGCGTGTCGTGACTCATCCCCATCCTCCATTGTCATCCCTGCGGAAGCAGGGACCCATTGATCCGCCCGAGTGGAGGAGAGATGGGTCCCGGGTCGCAGCCCGGGATGACAACTGGTGGATGTGAGAGAATGGGACAGGGTGGCCGAGGGCCCGAACGCACAGCGAGCGCGAGGTGGGACGCTGCACCGCTCGTCCCAGCGCCGCTAGTTCGCTTCGCTCACAAGCTCTGCTTGCCGGAACCGGGCCGGCGAAAACCGATCTACGCCACTGCCCCCTTGCTCATCTGGTAGAGGCGCCAGGCGAGGGCGAAGAGTGCCACCGAGAACAGGATGGCCAGCACACCCGAGAGCGTCACCATCAGCAGCGCACCAAAGAGCGGCGCAAACAGAAGGGCGATGCCAAACAGCACGTAGAGGGCGCCCGAGAGCACCACCGGCCAGATGCGGGCATAGTGTTCGCGTTCGCGGACAACGACCACGATCTCCATGACGCCGACGATGATAGCTTGGAAGGCGATGATGTAGATGAGGATGGTGGCGGTCAGCAGGGTCGCCAGCATGGGTGAGAGCAGGATCAGCGCGCCGGTGATGATGGCGAGGACATTGCGGGCCACGTCGAACCAGAAATTGCCGGTCTTGGCGCCGCCGAAGGTGAGGCTCCAGAGCCCAAGCGCGCCGTCGATGAGCAGCAGGACGCCGCCCAATACGACCAGCACCGTCAGCGCTTCGGCCGGCCAGATCAGGGCATAGAGCCCGGCAAGCAGAACAAGGACGCCACGCAACGCGGTAATCAGCGCCCAGCGGCGCTTGGTGTCGGAAGAAACGGCCATTCGAAGTCTCCCCTTTGACGCGGAGTTCGAGTCTAGTCCTCCGAGAAGGGCCTTCCAAGCCACCGCCTTGCAAAGCCAACCGGAAACTGATCCTCTCCCGCGCCTTGCTGGACGCCTCATAATGCCTTTCGCCATCTATGCCTTGTCGCTCGCCGCTTTCGCCATTGGCACCGCCGAGTTCATCATCGCCGGCATCCTGCCGCCGGTAGCAGCGGACCTGGCGGTCAGCATCCCTACGGCCGGCCTGCTGGTGACTGCCTATGCGGTCGGCGTTGCTATCGGCGGGCCGCTCCTCACCATCTTCACCTCGCGCTTTTCGCAGCGGACGGTGCTGATTGGCATCATGGCGGTCTTCTCGGTCGCGCAGGTGCTCTGCGCCATGGCGCCGGACTATAACCTCTTGCTCTTGGCGCGGCTGATCTCGTCCTGCGGGCACGGGGTCTTCTTCGGCGCCGGCAGCGTCGTGGTAGCGCAACTGGTGCCACTCGAGCGGCGCGGCAAGGCGTTTTCGCTGTTCGTGGGCGGCATCACCATCGCCAACCTGCTCGGCCTGCCCGGCGGCACGGCGATCGCCGTTCAGTTCGGCTGGCGCGCCACCTTCCTCGCGGTGGCCGTGCTCGGTCTCATCGCCCTGCTGGTAATCATCTGGCGGCTGCCCAACGTCGCCAGGACGGAGGCCGAACACACTACCCTCGCCCAGCAAATCCGCGCGCTGCGCCACCAGGAGGTCTGGCTCTCCTACGTCACCATCGCCCTGACGATGACTGGCACCATCTGCTACTCGACCTTCTCGGTGCCGTTGATGATCCAGGTCACCGGCATCCACCCCGAGATCGTGCCATGGGTGCTGCTGCTGGGCGGCGTCGGTTCGGTACTGGGCATCTGGCTGGGCGGCGAACTGGCCGACTGGAAGCCGATGCCATCGCTCGTCGCGGTGCTCGTTGCCCAGTCGCTGGTGTTCTTCGTGATGCTGTTCACGCTTTACGACCCGATCTGGATGACGGTGACGGTTTTCGCCTCGGGCATCGTCGGTTTCGCGTTCTCGACACCGCTGCAGAGCCGCGTCGTGCACGCCGCACGCGAGGCGCCGAACTTCGCCGCCTCGCTGATCTCGACCGCCTTCAATATCGGCATCGCCGCCGGCGCCTTCCTCGGCGCGATGCTGCTCAACGCCGGCGTCCGCTATGCCGATCTGCCAGCCGCGCCGGTCGTCTCCGCCCTCCTCGGCGCAGGCGCGGCCAGCATCTCCTGGTATCTGGAACGCCGGGCGAAGGTGCCAGCGGCCGCCTAGCCCAGCGCCGCCTTCACCTTCGCGGAGGCCTTGCCGAAGTCGATGCGGCCCGGGTAGTCGGCCTTGAGGCTGGCGATCACCTTGCCCATGTCCTTGCCGCCCTCGGCCCCGGTCTTGGCGATGGCGTCCCGGATGGCCTGCTCGACCTCGGCATCACTCATGCCCTTGGGCAGGAACTCGGAGAGGATATCGATCTCTTCCTTCTCCACTGTCGCCAGATCCTCGCGGCCGGCATTGGCGTAGATAGCGAAGCTTTCCTCGCGCTGCTTCACCATCTTTTGCAGCATCGGCAGGATGTCGGCGTCGGTCAGCGGACCCTTGCCTTCACCACGGGCCGCGATGTCCTTGTTCTTGATCTCGGCATTGATGGCACGCAGCGTCGCGGTGCGGCGCTTGTCGCCCGACTTGAGGGCAGTCTTGTAGGCTTCGCTGATTTGCTCGCGCATGGGCGGCTCCCGCTTGTTTGGTGGTTGAGATCGAGGGTTTCCCGCCCCATATAGGCGCAATAATCCTCGTCCGCCACTTGCGCTCAAGGGCCGCCTCGCCTAGGGAGAGGCCTCAACCAATAGCGCTGAACCCCGGAGACCCCCGCCATGTCTGGCTGGCAGAACTCGCCTGCGACCGCCCTTCTGATCCTTGCGGACGGAACTCGCCTCGAGGGTCGCGGTATCGGCGCGGTCGGCCACGCGGCCGGCGAGGTGTGCTTCAATACAGCGATGACCGGCTACCAGGAAATCCTGACGGACCCGTCCTATGCCGGCCAGATCATCACCTTTACCTTCCCACACATCGGCAATGTCGGCACCAACGACGAAGATATCGAGACGGTGAACATGGCGGCGCTGTCGGGCGTCCGCGGCTGCGTGCTGCGTGCCGACATCACCAATCCGTCCAACTACCGCGCCGTCGAAAAGCTCGACGCCTGGCTCAAGAAGCGCAACATCATCGGCATCACCGGTATCGATACCCGGGCCCTGACCGCCCGCATCCGCGAGTCGGGCATGCCCAATGGGGTCATCGCCCACGCGCCGGATGGTTACTTCCACGAGCCCTCCATCATCGCCGAGCTCAACGCCTTCCCCGGGCTTGAGGGTCTCGACCTCGCCAAGGAAGTCACCACCGCCCAGACCTATCACTGGGACCAGCAGACCTGGAATTGGAACGAAGGCTACCCGACCCTCGACAAGCCCGACTTCCACATCGTTGCGGTCGACTATGGTGCCAAGCGTAACATCCTGCGCTGCCTCGCCGACCAGGGCGCCAAGGTGACCGTGGTACCCGCGACCGCCACCGCCAAGGACATCCTTTCGCACAATCCCGACGGCATTTTCCTCTCCAACGGCCCGGGCGACCCGGCCGCGACCGGCAAATATGCCGTGCCGACCATCAAGGCGCTGATGGAAACCGGCAAGCCGATGTTCGGCATCTGCCTCGGCCACCAGCTGCTCGGCCTCGCCGTCGGCGGCAAGACCAGCAAGATGCATCAGGGCCATCACGGCGCCAACCACCCGGTCAAGGACCTGACCACGGGCAAGGTCGAGATCACCTCGATGAACCACGGCTTCGCCGTGGATACCGAGAGCCTGCCGACCGGCGTGACCCAGACGCATATCTCGCTGTTCGATGGCTCGAACGCGGGTCTCTCGGTCGACGGCAAGCCGATCTTTTCCGTCCAGTACCATCCGGAAGCATCGCCCGGCCCGCAGGATAGCCACTATCTCTTCACCCGCTTCGTGAACCAGATCCGCAGCCAGAAGGGCATGCCGACCAGGCCCGAGACCGTGAAGGCCGGCGAGTAAGTCGGGGGGGGCGGGGGGGCC
>JAEZKB010000308.1 GCA_023415605.1 Pseudomonadota bacterium | reverse complement strand
TCCCCCAAGGGGGAGAGGAACATGATCCGGCAATTTAAATAGTTAAGATAATTTAGATGTTGGTTTTTCACTTTCGGCCAGGGCGGGGTTGACCTGCCAGTGGGTCGTCGGCCGGCCGGGCTTGTCGCGATGGGCGAGATCGGGCCGGACGTAGCCGAGAAAATGCAGCCGCTGCAGCACGCCCTCGGTCTCATCGGCGGTGGCGCTGAGGCTGAGGGCGCGGCGGCGGATGTCGTCGCGCGACACCGTCGCCGGCCGCTTGTCGAGCAGCCAGCGGGCGACGCGGCGAACGCGCTTGCCGTAATCCGAGAGCTCGGCGCTGTCGAACACCGCCTTGGCGTGCGGCCGGTAGTAGTCGCGCCACAGCGCCGCGGCGGCCTCGACCTGCTCGGCGCCGATGGCGCCCGGCCGGACGACCTTGCCGTCGATCGAGCCGAGCAGCTCGATGACACCGGCGAGCCGCACGATCAGCGACCGGCTCTTGCCGATCCACGCCGCCTCCAGCCCCTCGACGTTCTGCCGCTCGGCATGCAGCGTTGCCAGGACCTTGTCGAGCGCCGCGCGGCCGCGATCATCGACGGCGAGCACGCAGGGATCGTCCGCACTTCTCGCCAGCCGCGACAGCGCGCGCAAGCGCTGCAGGATCTCCTCGTCGCGCGAGCGCTCGACCACCGCGAGGGCGCGATAGGGTTGCGGGCCGGGCCAGGCAAAGAGAAAGCGTGCGGCCAGGCCGCCGTTGCCGGAACGCAGTGATTCCCGAAGTCGATCGGGAGGGGTGGTCTCCAGGATGCTGATCGCAAAGCGCGGCAACGATCGCGCCGGCTGGCGCGGACGCGCCACGGTGACGGCGCCGGCTTCCCAGGCGGCGAGCCACGTCGTGCGATGGCTGTCATCCTCGTCGCCATCCGCAGCGCCGCTCCACCCTGCCGGCCACGCCGCCGGACCGTCGCGCCACAGCAGGACGCCGCGCGGGTTGCCCGAGACGATGTCGGCGAGCGCCACGGGATCGGCATTGCTCGCCACGACCTGCGAGGGCACGAACGGCGCGGCTTCGACGGCCTTCGCACCCTGCCCGGCCCCATCCTGCCCCGTTCGTGCCGCGCGCCGCTCCTCGTCGCCGGCGCGCCGTTCCTGTTCGACGAGATCCAGCAGCCGGCGCATGGGCGCGAGCGCCGCCGACTTGCCGGTCGAGGGCTCGCCCACCACGGCCTGCCACAGCACCAGCGGCTCGTCCCAGGCTGGCGTTACGCGCACCCGCACGCCCGCCCCGCACACGGCCGCGACGCCTGCCAGCACCGACTGCAGCACGTAGTCCGCCGGGGCTCCGGTCGCCCGCTCGGTGTCGGCGATCCAGTCGCGCCAAGGTAGCGGCACCATTGCGAGGGGCACGGCAGGCACGGGACCACGGCGGTTGTCGAGGACGCTGAGGTCGGGGGTGCGCCAATTTTCTTCAGATGGTTGCGGGTGAAAGGCGGGCGATCGCATGGCTGTCCCTCGAAAGGAACATCTATAGAACATATCTGGGGACGAATCAATAACTGAAGTATACTTTTGCACTGCACATTCCTGCATGGCCATCTACATGGTCAGGAGGCCGGGATGGGCACCGTCAATCTGGCCGATCCAAAAGCGCTCTTGAGCGAGCTCGTCGACCGGGTTCGGGCTGGCGACACGATCTCCATCACCCGGCGCGGCAAGACGGTCGCCCGCCTCGGCGCGGCAGCCAGTGCGTGACGGCGACTCGACAAGGCCGTGCTCGCCGCCTTCACCACAGCAGGTCGACGCGGTCGAACTCGTGAGATCGATGCGGGACGGCGACCACTTTTACAGCCCGGTCCAGCGCCGCCGGACGCGCCACCTCGCTGCCTCTTCACACGCGCCAGCTTCGACGCAATCTCCCCCAGGGATGCGGCGGCGTCGCAACCCGTACCGCTGGCATGACGCCTTTGACGCCGATGAGCGGCTCGTTCCTGATCATGGCGTCCAGGAGCCGGGCTCGATAGATCGGCATCAGCACAGTCTCGCCTTTCTGCCGCCCCGGACGTGAGGCCCACTGGATCGGAGCTCCAAAGTGCACCGCGTCGCTCGCCTCTTCGATCTCTCCAAAGTCAAGCAGAGCGAGCCTCTGGCCATTCTCCCACTTGCGCAGCAGGCAGCTTGCCGTGGGGACGGGGATCGTCAGGGGATTGGCCTGCAGTACCAACCCGAGACGCAGGGCCTCAAAGAACTTCGGCCTATCGCCCTTCAACCGCAGGCCGTTCACCACAACACATGGGTTCGTAGATCGCCTCACGGGAAGAGCGCTCTTCTTCCGAGATTGCTGAGTGCTGGAACTCAAGCACCTGACCGTGCACGGTCTTAACGTCCGCAAGTGCCTTTCCCCGTTCTCCGCCCGGTGGCACACTTCTTGGCACTCCTTCGGAAAGAAATCTTTCCATTTGCGGTGCCATTCGGTTTCTGGCTCCCAGCGGTGATCGGCGATAACCAGTGCGTGGTACCAAATGCGGCACTCTGATCCTGCCGCATCGCGGCCTCACCGGTACTTCGCAAACCGGGCATGTGCCTATTAGCTCGCGCACGGCTTCCCGCCGTTTGCCGCCAACAATCGCGCATTTCATGCTCACCTCTCATCGTTGCCGCAAGCGCGCCATCGCTGGCTGCCTGCGGACAGTTGCCTGTTTTATGATTCCGATGGAGGGGCGGCGTGATCGCCGCTCATTGATTATTCTGGGACCTCTTCAGTAAGGCGTTCGTATTGCTTTTGGCCATCGGTGGGCAGGACCATTCCAATGGATTCGCTAAAGTTGTCAATGCTGGCTAGCGACGATCGCCAGTATCGCAGAAGCTCCCGCCCCGATCCGAACAACAACACTCCGACGCATATCAAGCTCGCCTCCTGCCGGTGCACGACCGCGCCTGGAGCGCCGCCATCGTTCAGAAGATTGCTAATTATACGATAGTGTTCTGTAGTAGAATCACCATGACGTGTATCGCGCTTGGCGATGGCACCGGCCAATCGAGTAAACAACCATAGGTGGGGGAGCGAGTTGCACCTTTCAAGAATAACCATTGAGAACTTTAGAAATTTTTCCGACCTCGATGTCATTCTTGCCGGAAATGTCGTCGTGGTTGGCGAGAACCGTGTGGGCAAGAGCAACTTGCTCTATGCGCTGCGGTTGATATTTGATTCAACCCTGCCCGACAGCGCGCGCCAGCTGACGCTGTCCGACTTTTGGGATGGGATTAAAGAGCCGGGCACGGACGACAATATATCCGTCTCGATTGAGATCAAAGACTTCGAAGACGATCCAGACATTCTCGCAATGCTGACCGATTTTCGGCTGGATGACGACCCGCACACAGTCCGTTTGACTTATGAGTTCCGCCCGAAGTCAGATCTCGAAGCCGATCCCGCCTCCGACGAAGACTATGAGTTCATCTGCTACGGCGGAGAGAATGAGGCAAAACGCTTCGGCCACGAACTCCGCCGACGAATACCCA
This sequence comes from Pseudomonadota bacterium, assembly GCA_023415605.1. Taxonomy (GTDB): domain Bacteria; phylum Pseudomonadota; class Alphaproteobacteria; order Rhizobiales; family Devosiaceae; genus Devosia_A. The sequence continues at coordinate 2,353 of JAEZKB010000308.1, read as the reverse complement.
TGGACCTGCTTCCAGCGCTCCGTGACGCGGAAGGCGACCTCGCTACCTGGCGTCATTCGCCGCTGCGGCCCCTGATTGAAAGCGCGCTTAGTAGTGTGGATCGCGATGATCTTACCGAAATCAAGGTAGCCGTCGAAGCAGCGACAGGCAAGCTAACAGAGTTCAAGGCGGTGGAGGAACTAGAAGAAAGTCTCGGCGAGCTCTTTGTCGAGATGAGCGGTCCCAAGCAGGATGTTAAGCCCCGCCTCGGATTTGGGGCAACAGACATTGGGCGAGTCTATCGCAACATCCGACTCCTCATCGATGAAGGTCGCCGCACCATCTCAGATGCGAGTCTCGGCTCTGCCAACATCGTGTTCCTGACGCTTAAGGCCCTCGAACTCAAGCGTCAGATGGATGAGAACAAACGCGACCACACCGTTCTCGCTATTGAAGAGCCCGAGGCCCACCTTCATCCGCACCTGCAACGATCAGTGTATCAACATCTGTTCACCGGCTTTGAGAATGATGACGAGAGTTCAGTCTCGATCGTGCTTACGACCCACTCGCCGCATATTGCCAGTATCGCACCGCTCAGATCTATCCTTTTGCTGAAGGACGCAGGTGCAGCGGGCACTGTCGGACGCTCAACTGCCAGCATCGAGCTGACGGACGAGGAAGAGGAAGATCTCGCACGCTATCTTGATGTAACACGCGCCGAGATGCTATTCGCGCGAGGCATTCTCCTCGTTGAAGGCGATGCCGAGAAGTTTCTGATTCCTGTATTCGCGGATGCTCTCGGGCATAGCCTGGACCATCTGGGTATTACGGTATGCTCGGTCGCGGGAACCAACTTCACGCCATACGTGAAATTCCTGGCCGCTCTAGGGATTCCCTTTGCAGCAATCACGGATTGGGACCCCATAAAAGATAAGAGACCTCTCGGTATGAGGCGGGCAGCAAACCTTGTGGTCTTGTCGGAAGAGACAAGAACCGGCAAGGAACAGAAGAAGCTCCGTGGCGAACTCGACGAGATGATCACGGCCGATCAGTACGATGAGTTGAGCAATAAATGCGACACCTTAGGCGTCTTTACAAATTATCACACGCTCGAAGTGGACATGTTCGAGGAAGACTTCGCAAACGAAGTGCTTGATACACTTAAGGAGCAAAACTTTAGCGTCGAACGAAAGAAGTGGATTGAAGAATGGGGTGCCGACCACCAGAAACTCGACATCGACAAGTACCTGACCCTCATTGAGGCCATTGGCAAAGGCCGGTTTGCGCAACGGCTGGCATCGCGTATCGAGGGCAAGACGCCTCCCGACTATATCCGCAAGGCCATCGAGTTCGTGGTCAGCCGTGTCTAACCGTGCTCTATACCTTCGCGCTGCCGAAGAGCTCAGGCAAAATCAGGGGCAATGGGACGCCTATGAATCGAAGGGCCATTGTGTAGTCTTGGCCGGTCCGGGTAGTGGCAAAACCAAGACGCTGACCATCAAGCTTGCACGAATGCTCGCGGAGGACGTTGAGGAGCCGCGTGGCGTAGCCTGCATCACCTACAACAATGAGTGCGCAAGAGAGCTAGAAGACCGGCTTGAGAAACTTGGGATAGAGCCTAGTGGGCGCGTCTTTATCGGTACAGTGCATTCCTTCTCCCTGACGCAAATAATCTTGCCCTATGCCAAAGCAGCACAGATGGGCCTTCCGGATGATTTCAAGGTTGCTACAAGCGCCGAGCGGCGCCTCGCCCTGGAGCGCGCCTATAATCGAACGATCGGAGGTCCGCACAACCCCCAGGACTTGGATTTTCCCATGGGGAGACACCGTCGGTCGATCCTCAATAGGAATAGCGCCGAATGGCGCGATCGGGACCCTCAACTCTCCCAGCTCGTAGAAGCGTTTGAGGAGGAACTGAGGCGCTTGGGACGGATTGATTTTGATGACATGCCCCTGCTTGCGGTACGGGCGCTAAGGGAACAAGAATGGCTGCAGAAAGCCCTCCTCGCCAAGTATCCAATACTTGCCGTCGATGAGTATCAGGACCTTGGTCGCGCCTTGCACCGCATGGTGATGGGCCTCTGCTTCACCACAGGGATGCGCCTATTCGCCGTTGGTGATGTCGATCAGTCGATCTATGGCTTTACCGGTGCCTACCCCGAACTCCTCCAACAGATTGCCGAACGGGAAGACGTTGAGACGGTTCGTCTCCGCCTGAATTATCGGTGTGGTTCTCGGATCGTCACTGCATCGAGTTACGCGCTGGGCGAGGACCGCGATTATGAGGCCGTGGAGGGAGCCGCAGAGGGAACGATCTATTTCCACCCACGGAACGGGCACTATGAGAATCACGCCGCATACCTCTTCTCTACAC
>JAEZKB010000284.1 GCA_023415605.1 Pseudomonadota bacterium | reverse complement strand
TATCAAGTCAGTATGGCTACCGCCTTTTTCTTCATCAGGCGGCCGATTGTGATATTCAACGTGACAAGAACGCAGAGAGACGGCGCGTCACGCTTAGCAAGCTTGAGAAGTTCGAACGACTCTCTGGCATTCGTCCGCCAAGTCGCGCCGACCTTGAGGCTCGCTTTGGCCGGATCGCCGGACCCAATGATCAAGTGGATGTCGAGCTCCTGCATGCCCTCGATCTTGGGGCTGTAGACTTCCTGGTCACAGAGGATCAGGGGATCCACAGTCGAGCACGCCGTGTCTCCGACGAATTCGCAGACCGAGTGCTAACAGTCGCCGAAGCGGTCGATTGGCTAGTAGGTGAACATGAGCCTCGCTCGGTGCATTTGCCGCTTATCGAGGAGTTGCCCGCGCATGCCATTTCGCTGGCAGACCCCCTCTTTGACAGTCTCCGGGAGGGCTACGAAGGCTTCGACCGCTGGTGGAAAGACAAGTGTGTCGCAGAGCATCGCCCCTGTTGGGTCGTGTCGATCGCGAACCGTATGGCCGGGATCGTTGTCCGCAAGGACGAGGAGACGGGCTCTGGAAAAGTCCTTAAGCTCTGCACCTTCAAAGTCGCCCCGGAGTTTCGCGGCGAAAAGCTGGGAGAGCTTCTGCTCAAGCAGGCGCTTTGGTTTGCTCAGCGCAACGACTACGAAAGTGTCTACCTCACCACCTTTCCGCAACAGTGGTGGGTGCCACGCCTCGTGGTTCGACGGAGCTCACCATGAGGCTACTTTGAACAAGTGTTCCTCCTTGGAACAGTTTTCTCTGACGGCAGCGTGGTTCGCTGTTTTCATCTGATGCGCGCCTGCAGGTCCAGTAACCTGTACGATGGGTGTTTCTTGAAAGGTAGGGGATTCCCCTGCGACTCAATTCGTGTAAAGTTACATGGTGGTCGGTGACGCCCGTCGCCTGATCGCTGCTCACTTAGCCGGACAAGCTTATTAGTGAGATGGGTACGAGCGACAGTGTTCGCAGACGTACTCCAACTTTCCAAAGCGGACACGTGTGTACGAGCACACGTGGACCGCCTTGGGCAGGCTGCATACGATAGCCATTGCTACCTCCTACTTTCCCAGGTCGAAGCCTGAGGCTCCTCGGGGCGCAGGCTGCGCCCGAGCTCTTTGAAGAGGAGCGCGGGGCGCAATGGTGGCAACGGGCATCACCAAGATTTCTGCTAGCACAAGTCGGAGTCCAAGTCTATACTGACTGCGTGCTTCCGGACCTCTAGAAGCGCCTTTTGCGGTGATGCCAATGCCCCTCCCAGATACTGTGCCTCTAGATCTCCGCATAGAAGAGCTTCGGCTTAAGCAGTTGATCCTAAAGGAGCAACTTCGATCCCTCTCTGAAGAACTTCGGGTCGCCGAGCGCGAGTTGGCGACTCTAGAAGCGGCCAGGAAGCAGTTCGTTAACGATGGGCGAGTCGACTCACCGAGCCTGTTTGATGCGACGACTCGTGCAACTGAAATGGTTAAGCGAGTCGTAAGGACTCCAGCGAGCGGATCGCAAGTGCAGGAAGGCTCAATCAAGGAAGCGGCGCTGCAAGCTCTAGCGAACGCCCGCGACGGCCTTATCGCTATCGATATTCTTGGAGAGATAAACCAGCATCGGGAGCCGCCCATTCTGCGAACAAGTCTAAGCCCTCAGTTAAGCCGGCTGCGGCAGGCCGGCCTTGTCAACCTTACAGGCTCGGTCTGGCGGATTACTTCCGCTGGTCGTGAAGCCCTAGCCGCGCTCCCCTCCTCTATGACGTGAACTGCTGCCTCTCGCTTGCGACAAGTTAGCAATGCAGCTACATAGCGAGAACAATTCACGATCAGACCACGAATATCGGACTGCATCTGTTCACTCTGGTAGTATAATATGGTCGAGAAAGAAACACCGTCCTCCGAACCCGCGCCTCGCAGGAGCCGCTACATAAACAGAAAGCCAGCAGCGAACCTGCTGCACGCCGTCAATGTCGCCGAATGTCTAGGCCGTCCACTGAACACAATGGTGACATTCAATTTCGCTCACACCGCCTGCGCAGCTGAAACCGAGAGCCGTAAGTTCGAACTCTTGCGGGACAACTACTTCGTCCCTTGGCTTCGTCGCGTCCGGAAGGGCGTCGCACCATCCGGACCTCCAACGTACATCTGGGTTATGGAGAACGCGAACGGCTGCCCTAATGCGCACTGGCTGCTCCACATTCCGAAGGAACGGCTGGCGGACCTGCAAGCTAAGCTTCCGCAATGGCTCGCCGCCGTAACCGGCACTGTCTATGACGACCAAGCCATAGATGTCCGCGCTGCACCAAAACCAAAGGGCGCCGCAAAGTACATGACCAAGGGAATTGATCCACTCTACGCGCCGCTCTACCGGATCAACTGGTCTGATCAGGGTGAAATTGTAGGAAACCGCTCCAACTTCAGTAAGTGCTTGCGCCCGTCTGTTCGCAAGCATCTACAGCAGACTGGTCAAATGCCGCCGACACGCCGGATAGGCCTCAGCTCACACGCGGTCCGTCTATCGGGTGCAACCGCCTAGCGTACTTCGACGCCCACTTAGTGCGCCCCGTCCCAATCATGCGCCGCGTGCGCGTCGACCTTGATCGGCACGGTCAGGTTCACCGCGGGCGCAGCGGCCCCCTCCATCGTCTTCACGATCACCGGAATCGCGGCGTCCTCCGTGCCTGACGGCACCTCAAAAATCAGTTCGTCGTGGACCTGCAACAGCATGTCGGC
>JAEZKB010000281.1 GCA_023415605.1 Pseudomonadota bacterium | reverse complement strand
ACACTACACCACCTGCCCGAACAGGAATCCGACGCCTGACGTCACCGCCATCGCGAGGATGCCCCAGAACAGCACGCGCAGCGCAGGTCGCACGATGCCCGCGCCGCCCGTCCAGCCACTCAGGGCGCCCAGCACAGCAAGAGCGACGGCGGTCACGAGCATCGTCACCCACAACTGCATGCCGGACGGAGTCAGCACGGCTGCTGCTAACGGCACGGCTGCGCCGACCGAGAACGTCAGCGCCGAGGTCCAGGCCGCCTGCAGCGGGTTCGCCGAAAGATGCTCGACAATCCCCAGCTCGTCCCGCGCATGCGCGGCCAGAGCGTCCTTGGCCGTCAGCTCTTCCGCAACCTGGCGCGCCAGGTCCTGGCTGAGGCCCCGGGCCACGTAGATACCTGTCAGTTCATCCAGCTCGGCATCCGGTTGCGTGGCGAGTTCCTGCCGCTCCTTGGCGAGGTCCGCCGCCTCGGTATCGGCTTGCGAGCGCACCGACACATACTCGCCCGCTGCCATCGACAGCGCCCCGGCCACCAGACCCGCAATACCCGCCGAGATAATGGCCCCGCGATCAGCATTGGTGGCCGCGATGCCTACGATCAGGCTGGCGGTCGATACGATCCCGTCATTCGCCCCGAGTACGGCCGCCCGCAGCCAGCCGATCCGGTCCACGGCATGCCGTTCCGTATGAGATGGCATCCGGCTCATTCTTCCTCACCGCCCAAACACTGCCCCAGTTGCACACAGCCTAACGCCCGCCGTGGCGTTGCGGTAGATGTTCTCTGCTGAGGTCCTGCAAGACGAGCAGTTTCGGCCAGCGCCCGAATGTCGCTGACAACAGAACCGGCCTACTCGATGGACTAAGACAAGAGGCCCGTGGCCAGCCACCTGTTCGCCCTGGGGCGACAAATGGCGCGCTGCTTCAGCTTGGAACCTGGCGATGTCTTCCCCGCTGAGGATATCCCGCCAGCGCCCGTTCGTACCCGCCTTGTAGAAAGTACCGCCGCCGCCCCGCATGGTCGGATCGCCGCGCTCCACGGATTGCGCTTTCATGTACTCGAAGCTGCAATGCTCAAGAATGTCCGGCCACTTGTCTGGAGCGACCTCGATATCGAGGAAAGCTGCAAGACTGCGGATTTGTACCTCTGCATCAGCCTTGAGGTCTGCAAAGTGGACCAGTTGCCCGTTCGGCAAATTGCGCACGTCGAACCATCCCTGGATGTGCGACCAGAACGGCCACTGCGGATATTCGTAGCTGTCCAGCCACCCCAGAAACGCAAGACGGATGTCGAGGTTCGGTAAGGAACAGGCGGCTGGTACGGGTCGAGTGCGCTGATTGCGGCGCACCTCGGTCTGGAAGTTTTCATACTGCGCGGTCGAGGCCGCGGTGAGTGCGACGTTAGCCGACGCGATTGAGGCCATGCGAAAGCTTGGCTATCCAGGTTGCTGAGCTCAATGCCTTCAACGCCGCTCTTGCGGTCATCAAGTGGAAGAAGATCCGGGGCTTCTACCGCGATCTCGAGCGTGAGCTCCACAGCACCTACACCACCGATGGCAACCTGCTCCTGAATGCCGACAGCGACGACGGTGAAGATGGTGAAGGTTAAATCTCTCGAGCATCAGTTCGTGGAGACCATCCCCGAGGTCCTAGACCTCGGGGTTCTCTACGTGTCCATGGAGTTTGGGACGGTCACCCATCTCTGCTGTTGCGGCTGCGGCGAAGAGGTGGTTACGCCCCTTACCCCGACTGACTGGAAGCTGACCTACGACGGCGAGACGATCTCGATCTGGCCGTCCGTCGGCAATTGGAACCTGCCGTGCCGTTCTCACTATGTCATTCGGGGCAGCAAGGTGGTCGAAGCCGGGTCCTGATCTGACAAGCGCATCTCCGCCGAGCGGGCCCGGGACAAGGGTGCCAAGGCTGTCTTTTACGGCACCCCCGATGATGACACCGCCCGCGGCACTTCTTTGCCCGCACCGCAACCGACCGACCAAACTCGACCACCGTCCCTTGGCGGGCTTATCCGCTGGCTCAAGGACCGCCTCTTCTAGCGCCGATCCGGCGCCGGCGCTCAAGTGCCGGCGCTTCACCACCCACCTTGGTCAGGCGGCGGAAGCCAACAGGCACGGCCCGCATCGGCACGCATACGATTACGTCTTCGTCGACAGGGTCGGAGTCGGTGAATGTCCGCTAATGGGATGGACCGGCTGCTTCCCCCGCGGCGCGGTCCTAGACTGCTCCGCATCAACCGGAGAAGCAGCCCATGGATACCACCGTTGCACCACTTGCCTCGATCGGCGTCGATATCGGCAAGGAAGTCTTCCACCTCGTCGGCTTCGGCACTGACGGCAAGATCGCGTTCAGCCGCAAGATCAAGCGACTGGCCCTGATCGAGACGTTCAAGAAGCTGCCACCGTGCATCGTCGGCATGGAAGCGTGCCTCAGCGCCCATTTCGTCAGCCGCGCTCTGCGCAAGCTCGGCCATGAGCCGCGCATCGTTCCAGCGAACTATGTGAAGCCGTTCGTGAAGGGTCAGAAGAACGACTACAACGATGCCGAGGCGATCGCAGAAGCCGCCCTTCGCCCCAACCTGCGGACGGTGCGTGAGAAGAGCCAGGAGCAGCTCGACCTGCAAGCCTGCCATCGGTGCGCTCCAGGCTGGTGTCGCGCAGGACGGCGACCATCAACCAGATCCGATCCTTCCTCATCGAGCAGGGTATTGCCGTACGCGCCGGCGCGGCCGCGCTGCGCAACTCGCTGTTCGGTATCCTCAAGAACTGGGAGGACGAGATCTCGCCACGCATGAGCGAACTGATCGTGGGTCTCTACGAGGACTGGCTCTGGCTCGATGAACGCATCGAGACGATTACCAAGCAGATCGAGGAGATCAGCCAGCGCGAGGGCAACTGTCTCCGGCTGATGAGCGTGCCGGGGGTCGGCACCCTGATCTCGACGGCAGTCGTGGCGCCGATCGGCACTGGAGAGGCGTTCGATCGCGGGCGCGACTTCGGCGCATGGCTCGGTCTGGTTCTACGCCAGTACAGCACCGGACGCCGATCCATCCTGGGCAGCATATCCAAGCGCGGCAGCCGATACCTTCGAACGCTCTTCATCCAGGCCGCCAAGGTGTTGCTGATGCGCCCGCAGAACTCGGCGAAGTTCAGCTTCGGCCCGTGGCTCGCCAATGCCGCGCCGAGGATGCAACGGCCTTGGCCAACAAGCTCGCTCCATCGCCTGGAGTGTAGTTAGCACCGGCCAGGCTTTCGACACCCACAAGCTCGAGGTCGAGGCGGTGTAGCCCCTCGACCTCCACACC